>CAVEYE010000033.1:0-3311 GCA_963619595.1 bacterium
CCGGCTCTTTCCAATAGTCAGGAATATTGCTGTAGCCCAGCATCGTGCCGAGGATCCCGCCGGCGGAAGAAGGGTTGCAGTCGGAGTCCTGGCCGCAGCGGGTGGAGATGTCAAGGGTCTTGGTGTAGTCCTTCTGGCCGTAGAGAAGACCGATGATGATGTAGCCGCTGTTGATGACCGCGTCGATGTTGCCCTGGCTGTCCACGCAGTCCGGGCAGCCGATGTCGTAGCCATAATGCTCGTTGAGAAGAGCCCAGGTGATGTGCCAGTTGTCAGGGTATTTTTTGTGCCACTTGATGACGTCGGCCATCGCCTTGTAGTAGTTGCTCTGCGAAGGGATGGCCTTCAGGGCCTCGCTGACGACGAAATTGATGTCATCGCTGACGAAGGCGAGGGCGTACATCGCGGCGATGTAGACACCGCCGTACCAGCCGTCACCGTAGTTCATCATGTGGCCGATGCCGTCTGAATAGTAGGACGAGGCGTTGACCATTCCCGGGGCCATCAGGCCGGCGTAGTCAGCCTCGATCTGAAAGTCGATGTCGTCGGCGTGAGGGTTGTTGTGCCAGTGTCCGGATGCCGGTGGCATCACACCGTTAAGGATGTTGTAACGGCCCTGCTGGTTAGCGTGCCAGAGAGGGTACGGGGCGTGGGCGAAGGCGTGGGCGAAAGACTCGATGGGAGCGTCAAGACCTTCCTTCTGGAACACCTCGACGAAAGTTAGGTCCATGTACACGTCATCGTAGATGCCCGGAACATTGTCGTACCACCATTCCACTCTGCCGTTGTCCCACGGAATCTCGATACGGTCATCCATGAAGCCAGCGTACTTGAACTCGGTCGGTCCACCATAGGAGCAGCCGACTGTCTTGCCGACCCAGCCGCCCATGATCTTGTCTTTCAGGACTTCTTTGGTGGTCTTCACCTCGGCAGGAAGTTTCTTTCCGGCTGAAGCGGTGAACGAGGCCGCAAGCATAAGGACACCGACGGCGATCAGAAAAATATTCCTAACTTTCATCTGACTGATTGTTTGATTGACTGTTTGATTGGCCGTCTGATTTTCTTGTTGATTCTATTATCCAGGACACGCCTCCCCAGAAGATCTGGTTCACGGCCTGGGATTCGTGCGACAGTGTCGCGAAGACCATTCCGAACTGGAACGGGATGCCGTAGACGCTCTTCATCGCCGCTGACACCAGGAAGTGGAAGGCTCCGAATCCGCCCGGCACAGGAACTATCGAAGAGAGGCTTCCGACTATCATCAGGAAGAGAGCGTCGGTGAGGTCAAGGCCTTTGACGGCCTGCAGAGCGGAAGCCAGATCCGGGCTGACCGAGGCCGGGGATATTCCTTGAAGAGACCACAGCACGGCGGCGCTCATCACGAAGTAGCAGAACCATATTCCCGCGGTCAGGGCGAAGAATTTCCACGCTCCCTTCATCTTGAGGCAGCTGATGAAGCCCTCCCATATTCCTTTGCAGAAACCGCTGATCCTGCCCATCACACGCGACTTGCCTGAAAGGGCGGCGGCGATGAATATGAAGGCGGCGGCAAGCGCCAGCACTGCGATGAGAATCAGAATTTTACCCGTGGTGAGGCCGCTTCTGACCCCTCCGAGAACCTGGTCGTTGAAGAAGCCGCCGAACCGCCTCCAGGTGAAGACGAGGAAAACCACGAGAATCGAGAACATCGCCAGCACGTCGGCCGAGCGCTCGAGGGCGGCGGTGCCCAGCACCTTGTCGTAGGAGGCGAGAGGAGTCTTTGACTCCGGATCCCTTCCGGAACGGGCGGTGATGTAGCCGCAGCGGACAAATTCGCCGACGCGCGGCAGCACCATATTCACTAAATAGCTGATGTTGACAGCGTTGAAGCAAGTGAGGCTGGAAGTGGTCCCGTCAATCGGGAGGAGGAGTTCCCGCCAGCGGAGGCCGCGCATCCAGAAAGCGCAGAGGCCGGCCAGCATCGAAAGAGCTATGAACCCCCAGCGGCAGGACCTCAGACCTTCGATGAAGCCAGCCCAGCTGACGCCACGGAAGGAGAAATACAGAAGCACCGCGGCGAGCGCGATGGAAATCCCGTATTTAAGAATATTCCCGACCTTCTTGTCCATAGGTTACAAATTTAATCAAATATTCGTTAACTTTGTGTTTTGACCGCACATTTGAAAGTAGATTTGACAAGATGGAGACAGGAAACGCCACAAAATCAATTTTAGGGATCGGGAACGCCCTGACGGACATTCTGGCCGTCTTCCCGGATGACACGATGCTCAAAGAGTACCACCTTCCTCCCGGAAGCATGCAGCACGTGGACCTCGAGACCGGCGACCGGATCTGGTCCAAGCTTAAAGAATTCGGTGTCAAGTACGTTCCAGGAGGTTCGGCGGCCAACACGATCACCTGCACATCCATCTTCGGAATGCCTTCAGGCTTCATCGGCAAGGTCGGCGACGATGAGCTAGGGCATCTGTACAAGAGCACGCTTGAGCAGTATGGAGTCAAGACTACCCTTCTGAACGGGACGAAAGGCTCGGGAAGGGCTATGTGCTTCATCACGGGAGCGAACGCCGAAAGGACTTTCGCGGACTACATGGGAGCCGCTCTGGAACTTGTGCCGGAAGACCTGAAGCCGGAGTATTTCCAGGGCTACGATTACTTCCACATCGAGGGCTATCTTGTGCAGAACCAAGACCTTATCCGCCGGGCGGTGCAGATGGCCAAGGAAGCCGGCTGCAAGATTTCCATCGACATGGCATCCTACAATGTGGTAGAGTCAAACGAGGCCTTCTTCCACAACCTTGTGGACAGGTACGTGGACATCGTCTTCGCCAATGAGAGCGAGGCGAGGGCGTTCACGAAAATGGAGCCGAGGGAGGCTCTCGACTCTCTAGCGTCCCAGTGCGAGATCGCCATCGTGAAGGTCGGGAAGAACGGTTCCATGGTCAAGCAGGGCGATGAATATCATTTCATAGAGGCCTGGCCTGCGGACACCATCGACGCCACCGGGGCGGGCGACACCTACGCCGCCGGCTTCCTTTACGCCCACTCTCTCGGAATGCCTTTGAAGGTGTGCGGGGAAGTAGGCTCGATAATTGCGGCGAAAGTCGTCGAGGTCATCGGCACGAAGATAGATGTTCCGAGATGGAAGGACGCAAAGTGCGAGATACGTGAGTTGATGGCCTCTGTTAACAAGTAAGAATATTTAAGTTTCGCATGTGCGAAACACCTTATCTCCCGTCACTTATGTGACGGAGCAAGTCCCTCCCCCGAGGGGAGGGATTTAGGGAGGGGGTAACGTGGAGGCCCTCCGGGGT
>CAVEYE010000034.1:0-13922 GCA_963619595.1 bacterium
TGCCTCCGGTCACGTCGTAGAACCTCGGGATCAGGTCCACGAGAGTGGATTTTCCCGCGCCGGACGCACCCACGATGGCGATCGTCTTGCCTTTAGGAATATCGAAGCTCACATCGTTGAGGACATCCTTGTGGCCGGCAGGGTAGCGGAAGGTGACGTGCTCGAACGAAAGTTTGTCGTTGAAACTGTCAAGGTTCTTCGGCTCGGCGGCCTCTACGATGTCGTTCTCGGCGTTGAGGATCTTGTTGATCCTTTCCATCGAGGCCATACCCTTCGGGATGGCGTATCCGGCCTTGGCGAAGTCCTTGATAGGGTTGATGATGCTGTAGAGGATGACCATGTAGTAGATGAACATCGGAGCGTCGATGCCGCCCTTGTCACCGAGGATCAGGGTGCCTCCGAACCACAGCACTATCACGATGAGGACGGTGCCGAGGAACTCGCTGACAGGATGGGCCAGCGACTGGCGGATGACGACCTTGTTGGTCTTTCTGCGCATCGAGTCTGTGGCGGTGTCGAAACGTCCCGTCATCTTCTTCTCGGCGAGGAAGGCCTTGATGATGCGGAGTCCGCCGAGGGTCTCCTCGACCTGCGACATCACCTCGCTCCAGACCTGCTGCATCTCCGTGGACTTTCTCTTGAGGGTCCTTCCGACCACTCCCATTATCCACATCATCAGCGGGGCGAACAGGATTGTGAACGCCGTCATCTTCCAGCTGATCACGATCAGGGCAGCGAAGTAGAGGATGATGAGGATAGGGTTCTTGATGAGCATCTCGATTGAGCCTGTGATGGAGTTCTCGACCTCCATCACGTCACCGCTCATCCTGGCGATTATGTCGCCTTTCTTCTCTTCGGAGAAAAAGCCGAGAGGCAGGGAAAGGATCTTCTTGTAGATGTCCAGCCTGATGTCCTTGACGACACCGCTTCTGATCGGCACCATCACGGCCGCCGAGCCGAAGTAGCAGGCTGTCTTGAGTCCGGTCATCACCACGAGGAAGAGGCAGAGGACCAGCAGCACCATTGAAGGTCCGTAGGTCGCGATCCACTGCTCAAGCATGTAGTAGAGGTTCGTCGTGGCCGCGTCGCCCATATCCTTGTACGGCAGGCTCCAGACCTGGTCCCACGGTGTGAAGGTGTAGACTTTCGTGCTGATGTTGAACAGGATGCGGAGCATCGGGACGATCAAGGCGAAGGAAAAGATGTTGAACACGGCCGAAAGGATGTTCAGAATGACCGCGCCGCCTATGAATTTTTTGAATGGAGCGATGTAACGCTTCATCATTGACCAGAATTCTCTCATTGTTACAGTATTTTCTCTAACCAGTGGAAGATGAGGAATATTCTTTTACGCAATATTCCGAAATTAATTGTGTCTATCGTGTCCGAGACCTTGTTGGTCCTCATCGTGATGCCTGAGGTGAAGAGCACGTGCGTCAGTCCCTCGGAGGCGAAGACCCTCTGGTCGCCGACCCGGTTGAGGAACATGTCCGTGAAGTTCTTGCTCCCGTAGTAGTTCGTGGCCAGTTCCAGTCCGAGGCCTTTCCCCTCGTTGGCTCTCGCCAGGTCGAAGGTGTACTGGCCGCCGCTGAGCATGATCAGGAAATCCTCCCGGCCTTTGCTGACCGGGGCGAGGCTGCTTCCGATGATGTCCAGCACCACCGCCGAGTGGATCTTGTCAAGGGTGACAGGCTTGCCGCTGACAGGGTCTTTCAGAACCCCGGCCTTTATGTCGGCCATCAGAGCCTCCGCGCCGGCCGAATTCTTCTCGCCGCCGTCCGTGGCCACGAAGATCAGGTTCTTTCCGTAAAGGCGGCCTAGCGATTCCATCTTGCTGAACATTCTGGCGAGGCTGACGAGAGCCGCCACTCCAGAGGCGTTGTTGTCCGCCCCCGGGTAGATCCTCCCGTCGATTTCCCCGTGGCTGTCGTAGTGGGCTGCCACTATTACGTACATCTCCTTCGACCCCGAGCGCCTGCCCGGCTGGAATCCGACTATGTTCCTGCCCACTGTCCCGTCGGCTGTCGTGAATGACTTGACCATGCTGCCGTTCATCGGCCTCAGACCGGCCTCGGTGAACCGCCGCGTGAGCCAGAAGGCTATCTCGTTGGCTCCTTTCGAGCCGATGGCCCTGCCGTGGAAGAGAGTGTCCGAGATGAACTCCACGTCATCGTGCAGCCCTTTCTCGCTCACGACCTTCTCGGCGTTGGTCCCGGAGGCCACCATCCCCCGGTTTGTCTGCTGCGCTGACAGCTCCGCTCCAAAGGCGAAGAGGAGTATGGATATGAAAAATTTACTGAAATGCGTCTTCAAGGCACGATAAATGTTTATCTTTGCAAGCGGTATTTTTGCAAAATGCAAAATTAGGCATTTTGCGGAGAATTATAAAGTAAAAGGTCGATGAAAAAAGTAGTTGTGGCTCTGACATTCCTCTTGTGCTTCGCTTTGGCTTGCAACGCACAGTACGACAAGGATGTCTTTTCCTTCAGGGGACGGAAGGCCCTCTCGGAGGGAAAATATTCAGAAGCCATAAGCCTCTTCAACGTGCTCGCGCGGCTTGACACCACCGACTGCTGGACCTTTTTCTACCGCGGCATCGCGAAGTACAATCTCGGAGACCTCAGGGGCGCGCAGTCGGATTTCAACAATTCGGTCCGCCTCAATCCCGTCTTCACCAACGGCTACCACTACCGGGCCATCACTCTCTCCCGTTCGGGCAAGTATGACGAAGCCCTGGCCGACCTCAAGAGGGCGATGGAACTCAGGCCGGGTCTCAACGGCCTGTATTTCAGCAGGGGAGTGACCTATTTCCTCGCCCAGCAGTTCGACAAGGCCGTTGAAGATTTCGACACCTACATCCGCAAGGAACCGAAGGACCCGTCCGCCTACCTGAACCGCGGAGCCTCCTACCTTTTCCTCAAGGACACCGTCAAGGCTCTGGACGACTACAACAGGGCGATCCGTATGGACCGCTTCGATCCTGAAGGCTACATAAGGCGCGGCCGGGTCTACGCCCAGATGAAAAGGTACACCGAGGCCATCGCCGACATGGACAAGGCCATCAAACTGGACACGACCAACACCTTCGCCTACTTCAACAGGGCGCTGATGTACTACGACCAGAACAACTACAACGCAGCGATGTCAGACCTGGACAGGGTGCTGAGGGACGAGCCGGGCAACGCCCTTACTCTCTACAACCGAAGCCTCATCAACGCCCAGGTCGGGAATATGGAAGGGGCGCTGGCTGACATGGACAGGGTGATCAACATCAATCCTGAAAATGTGCTGGCGTACTACAACAGGGCCTCGTACTTCGTCCGGATGGGACGTTGGCTCGACGCCCTGGACGATTACGACAAGGCCATCGAACTCTACCCGGATTTCGCCAAGGCCTATATGAACCGTTCCTACGTCAAGACTATGCTCGGCCGCGCGAAGTCCTCTAAGCAGGACTACGAGACCGCCCGCAAGAAGGTGCAGGACTACAGGGCCAAGAACGCGACTGACGAAGGTTCGTTCGCCGACACGACCAGAAAGTACAGTTCCCTGCTCGCGCTCGACGCCGATTTCGCCAAGAAGGATTTCGACAACGAGCTTCTCCAGAACCGCGACATCAACATCCGTCTGAAGCCTCTGTACAAGTTCAGCCTTTCGGCCACCCGCGACAACCAGAACATAGCCCTGCGCTACCGCTACGAGAACCCGCTGATCGACAAGTTCATAGCTGATTCGCCGATCACGATGGCCGTCACGAATTCCGACTCCATCGTCAAACCTGTCTTCGCCAATGGCTTCGACGCTTCCCTGTACGGGGACACCTATCTTTCCGCCGGCGACCCGGGGTCTTTGACAGATGCGGACAGAGCCTTCATCAGAGGTCTCTACGATGTCCAGTCCAAGCAGTTCACCGCCGCCCTTTCACAATTCGACGCGGCCGTCAAGACTGAAGGCAAGGGCAAGTACTCGGAGTACTACAAGGCCTTCTACCATTTGAACCGAGGAGTGCTGAGGGCCGAGATGATCGACTTCATCTCTTCCATAGAGAGCAATGTGCAGACCCTGACGATGGACGACAAGGGTACGACGAGGGCGAGGGTTCGCGACCAGGTCAACAGGTCTTATGACTATTCGGAGGCTATCGAGGATATGCTTGCCGCCGACAGGATAATGCCGGGAGTGCCTTATGTCTACTTCAACCTCGGCAACCTCTACTGCCTGTCCTCAAAGTTCGTGGAGTCGGTGGACAACTACACCAAGGCCATCGGTGTCTACCCTTATATGGGTGATGCGTACTATAACCGCGGTCTTGTGCTTATCTACCTGAAAGACAAAGAGAAAGGCTGTATTGACCTCTCGCGGGCAGGTGAACTTGGCGTGGCCGACGCCTACAGCGTGATCTCGAAATACTGCGAGGAGGACAACAAGTGATGCTGAAGTTCCTGAGTTTTTCAAGCGGCAGCTGCGGCAACTGCTATTTTCTCACGGACGGAAGCCACGGACTTCTCATCGACGCGGGCGTGAGCGTCCGCCGTCTGAAGAAGACTCTTTCGGACTATGGACTGGGTGCGGATTCCTTCCAGGCCGTACTTGTCACCCACGACCATCTGGACCACATCCGCCATCTCGGATCGTACTGCAAGCACCTCCAGAAGCCTGTCTATGTCACCAAGGTGCTTGACGAGGCCCTGCGGCGGCACACCTTCACAAAGGACTACATCGCTTCCTGCAGCCGGGTGCTGCCGGACAGGGAGTCTCTCAGAATCATCCTGGACCCTGCCGCTCCAGAGGAGTCGATGCCTCTTGTAAGCCATTTCATCGTCCCTCACGACGCTACCCAGACCATAGGCTACTTCATAGAGTGGAACGGGGTGCGCTTCTTTTTGATGACCGACGCAGGCAGAGTGACGGACGAGGCCGTTGAATATGCCCGCAGAGCCGATGCCGTGGTCTTCGAGTCGAATTACGACACGGCGATGCTTATCGGAGGCCCTTACACCCACGAACTCAAGATGAGGATCTGCCAGGGCAACGGCCACATCAGCAATGACGAGTGCGCCTCCGCCATCAGGCGGTTCTGGCATCCGGGACTGAGAAACCTGTTCCTCTGCCATCTCAGCGAGAACAACAACACGCCGGCCCTGGCGTTCGAGTCCTCGGCCGAGGCTCTGCGGTCCATCAGCCTGGAGAACGGCCTCACCGCCAAGGATGTAACGAATCTGCAGACACTGCCGAGAACCCGCGCCTCGGTGATGTTCAAGCTTGAGTCCGACCGGCTGTTTTGAAACGGTCCCGCTATCTGATTTCCCTGTAGTAGATGATTTCCGTTTCCTGCTCTCCGGCAGGATGGAAAATCCGTGTGAGGTCGCGGAGCAGAAGGTCGGGTCTTGTCACTCCGCTTTCCCAGAAATCATTGCCTCCCTTTGGATTGAGCCTCTTGTTGTCGTTCCAGACTATGCTTTCTCCGCTGTGGCCCGAGGCCTCGGCGTTCTTGGAGATGTTGGCGATGAAGTTTTCGAAAAGGGGATTGACTTCAAGCAGCTGGCTTCTTGTGGAACACCAGCTGACATCCATCCAGAGGTCGGCCTCTTTGGAAAGTCCGTAAGCCTCCTCTATGGATGTCGAGCGGCTGACGGAAGTCCCGGGTGCGGCTCCGAGGATCTGTCCTCCGGCATCCCTGAACAGGGTGGTGAGGTAGTTGTCCCCGCCAGGAATGTACCACTGGTCCTTGTACGGGATGTTGACGAGGATCTTTCTCGGCTTGACGCCGGCTAGTCTGACCGAGTCCCGCAGGGCGGTGTACCCTGCGTCCACAGTACTCAGAACGGAATCCGCCGCGGCCATCTTTCCGGTCAGCGCTCCGAACAGACGGACATAGGCCGCTCTGGCAATCGGGTGGCTTTCAAGATGTTCGTTGACGATGAAGGTCTTGATGCCCAGCGACCTGAGCCGTGAGATGAACCGGGACTCGGTGGCTGAGACGCTGTAGGTCAGGAGCAGGTCCGGTTTCAGGCCGAGGATTTTCTCGTAGTCCGGGGCGGCCTCGTAGCCGACATCCAGGACGGAGCCTTCTCCGACCATCCTTGCCACCGCGGTGTCGCAGACATATTCACTTCCCGAGACCCCGACGACGGCCTCCTCGCTCCCTATCGCGCGCAGGAAGCCGATGTGGGATGTGCTCATCACGATGAGCCGCCTCAGCGGTCGGTCGACTTTGAGGGTGTCGCGGCTTCCGTCGAAAGGCGAGACGCTTGTCAATGAATATCCTCCTTCGGGAAGTTCCTCTATGTCAAGGAACTGTGGCCTCGGGTCATCGCCGGCCCCGGTTCCGCCGGATTCCTGGGCGCAGCCGCATACGGACAGAAGCAGCGCAGCCGCCACGTACAGAACCGGTGCCACCTCTGCCACATATTCATTAATCTTCATTTGAATATTCATTCTATGTATTTTTTGCCTTCCGCGAATTTATGGTTTTTTACTGATGGTTTTTTGCTATATTGCAGGATAATTTCAAAACGGATTTGAATGGGACAGTATAATTTTGACGAGATGACCGCGAGACGCGGGACAGACTGTGTGAAATGGGACGCCGAAAGCCCTGTCGGGCCGGTTTCAGAGGACGTGATTCCGCTCTGGGTGGCAGATATGGACTTCAAGGTCGCCCCGCAGATCGTGGACGCGCTCCGCAAGCGGGTGGACCAGGGGATTTTCGGCTACACCCACGTTCCGGATTCCTACTATCAGTCGGCCATAGACTGGTGGAGCCGCCGCAGAGGGTGGCACACCGAGAGAGAGTGGTACTCCTACATTCCGGGAGTCGTGCCGGCGATGTCGGTGGTGGTGAAGGCCCTGACTCAGTACGAAGTCATCGACGGCCAGGTCGTTGAGAAACCGGACAGGGGCAGAGGACCTCATGGTGAACTTCCTAAGATGATCATCCAGACTCCGGCCTACAACTGTTTCTTCTCCACCGCCAGGAACAATCTCTGCGAGTTGTCCGAGAACAAACTCATCTACGACCTTGAGGGTGACCAGGCTACCTGGTATATTGATTTTGAGGATCTTGAGAGACGCGCCGCCGACCCTATGGCCAAGGTGCTGCTCTTCTGCAACCCTCACAACCCTTGCGGAAGGGTGTGGCCGAAGGAGGATCTTGAAAGGGTGGCCGACATCTGCCGCAGGAACGGGGTCATCGTCATCAGCGACGAGATCCATTGCGAGCTGGAGATGCCCGGGTATCATTTCACCCCTATGGCTTCCATCTCGAAGGAGTCGCAGGACAACACCGTCACAATGAATTCGCCGAGCAAGTCCTTCAACATGGCGGGCCTTGGAATCTCCAACATCATCACCAACAATCCTCAGTGGAAGATGATGATCGACAGGGTCATCAACATCAACGAGGTCTGCGATGTGAATCCGTTCGGAGTCATCGCCCTCCAGGTGGCCTACAACGAGTGCGAGCCGTGGCTCAAGGAACTGAACAGCTACATTTTCGACAACTACAGGATGCTGGTTTCCCTCTTTGAGGATGAACTTCCGGAGTTTCCTGTGACCAAACTTGAAGGGACCTATCTGGCCTGGGTGGATGTCAGCGCCTTGAAGATGTCCTCCGACGAGATCGAGAACAGCCTTCTTGAGAATGAGAAGGTCTGGATCAATTCCGGCGTGATGTACGGCAGGGACGGTTTCGTCCGCATCAACCTGGCCTGTCCGCGTCTGCGTCTCGAGCAGGGACTCGGCCGGGTGGCCGCCGGCTTCCGCAGACTGATGAAAAGGTAGGCCGGAGTGGATAGAAAGAGTACGGAGGATTTTGATGGTAGTCAAAATCCTCCGTCTTGTTTTTCGTTATGGCCTTGTAGAACTCGCAGTTCTCCGGCCTGTGCTGTTCTAGAAAACTATCTGGAAATCAAGCGGTTTTTCCTCGTTGAAGGTCCCGGTGACCCGGACGGTCGCTGACTTTCCGTCAGATGGACGGCAGGTCAGCGGACGGCGCGCCGCAAGCTCGACGGCGAGCAGGTCGCCTGTGCGGATGTAGCAGAAGCGGGTGGCCTCCACAAGCGCCTCCTCTACCATATTCAAAGAAGCGGCGGCGCAGGAGAAGTCTTCCTTTCCGTCTATGAATATGCTGAAGCGGTTTCCCGCCGGGGCTTCGTCCTGCTCCGTGGAAGGGGCTGCGGATTCCGGCACAGCTGAAGGCGGCAGCAGGGGAGCGGGCAGGAATGAGGTGTGGTCCAGGCAAGATGCGTGGGCGAAGCCTTCCTGGGAGTCTCCGACCAGGTTCTCGGGGTAGAGCAGGACTCCGAAGCCGATGGAGTCGTAGTAGCGTCCAGCGAACTTGCGGCCGACGCTGCGGCCCGGCTTCAGGATCCTTGCGAAAAAGACAGGTGAATATGTCAGTCTGTCCACGAATTCCGGCGGGTAGAAGTCTTCGTTGTCCTTCTCCCAGGTGGTGTCGGGACGCACGATGACGAGTCCGGACGCTGTCTTTACCAAAATGTTCACTGAAAGTCTGCCTTTAACTTGCCTTGATTCGACTTGATTCTCCCTGATTTGGCCCGCCTTTAGAAAAGTTTGCTGTTGAAGTGGCCTTTCAGCATCTCTATGCTATTGCTAAGAGCCTCGCCTTCAAGCGGTTTCTTCAACTCGGCCTCAAGAGCCTTGCCGGCCTCCTTCTTTTCCTTGTCGAACTTCTCTTTCAGGCGGCGGAACTGCTCCTTGGTGTCCATGGTGAACTCGCCGTTCTCGATCCATCCGAAATAGGATGGCTCATCGTTGTAGATCTGGCGCAGCGTCTTCCCCTTGTGCTTGCCGAAGCTGACGGTCGGCTCGTTGTCCTTGTTGAGGACAAGCCTTCCGGCATAGTCCACGGTGCGCGGACGACCGGCGACTCCCGACAGGAATTCGACATTGTTCTTAAGAACCTGCGTGTGGTACTTGTCAGCCTTCTGGTACATGTCCAGCTGGCCTTTCAGCACCTCGTAGGTGGCCATCGTGTCGGCCTCAGCGGAGTGGGCGTTGTCGAAATCCTCACCGCCGCAGTAGAACCTGTAGGCTGCCTTGAGGTTGCGGGGTTCCATGTAGTGGTAGATCGTCTGCACGTCGACCATCTGCTTTGAGTGCAGGTCGATTTCTGTGGCGGCCAGAGTCTCCCTGGCCTTAGCCTTGTTCTCCTCCGGAGTTTTTGCGTCTTCGATCCTCATCCTGCAATACTTCCTGACCCTTTCGATCTCCTCCGCAAGCATCGGAAGGTCGAACTTCGTGGAGTTGTAGCCGGCGAGGTCGCTGTCTTTCAGCCATTCGACAACTTCAGGGGCGATCTCGATGAATTTCTTCTCATCCTTGACATCTTCGTCATTGATGCCGTTCACCTCCGAGGCGCTCGGCTCCATTGGATGCTGCCTGTGCTTGGCATAGTCCCACGGGCAGACCCTCCAGGTCTTCACCTCGTGGTGGCCGTCAGGGAAAACCTTGACGAAACTGAGTTCCACAATGCAGTCGTTGACAATGTTAAGGCCTGTGCTTTCGATGTCGAAAAAGAGCAGAGGCCTTTCGAGAGAGAGTTCCATATCAGTTGTCGCTAAACCATGATCGGCATCAGAATGCCGCAGATCTTGCCGTAGGCCTCGTCATCGTCTGAAGGCACGATGAGGGCGGCTCTGCGCGCGTCGGCGAACTTCATCACCACGGTCTCGCAGGCTATGTTGCTGAGAATCTCGGTGAGGAAGTTGGACTTGAACCCGATCGAGATGTTGTCTCCGTTGTAGTCACAGGACACTTTCTCGTAGGCCGCGATGGCGAATCCGAGATCCTGCGCGGTGACTTCCATCTGGCCCGGCTTGAGGTCGAGCTTGATGTGGTTGGAAGCCTTGTTGGCGCACACCGAAACGCGCCTTACCGTGTTGAGGAACAGGTTCCTGTCGATCTTCAGCACGCTGGCGTTGTTCTGAGGGATGACGTCGCGGTACTTCGGGTACTTCCCGACGATCAGCCTGCACACCATCGTGGTCTTGCCGAAGGTGAAAAGGACGGTGCTGGAGTCGAAGGAGACCTCGACGTCGCCGTCGTCCTTGTTGAGGATCGACTTCAGCACGCCGGCCGGCTTCTTGTGCAGGATGAACGAGCACTTCTCCGGGGTCTGGACCTCGGCGGCCGTGTAGCAGATCAGTTTGTGGGAGTCGGACGCCACGAGGGTCGTGGAATCCGGACCGAAATCGAAGAATATTCCGTTCATCGCCGGGCGGATCTCATCGTCGGCGGTGGCGTAGATCGTGCTGTTGATGCCCTCGGCGAGCTTGTCGGCAGGGAAGACCACATGCTCGGCGTCCTCGCTTGTGCCTTTGATCTCAGGATAGTCCTCGGCAGGGAAGAACGGCAGCACGGAGTTGCCGCTTGTCCATCTGCATTCTATGGCGCTGTCACTCGTGGTGCTGATCGTCAGCGGCTGGTCCGGAAGCTCTTTCAGGAGGTCGATGATGTGCCTTGCGGGAACGGCGATCCTGCCTTCCTCCTGTGTGGCGTCCACCTCGATCTCGGTCTTCAGGGTGAGTTCCGAATCGGAGGCCGTGACCTGCAGGATGTTACCCTGGAGGTCGAACAGGAAGTTCTCAAGAATCGGAAGAGCGGATTTGGCGGGGATGGCCTTGGAGATGTCCATCAGCCCTTTCAGAAGCTCTGAGCTGGATACGTTGAATTTCATATTCGTGTCTTTTTGTTTCAATCAGTGGGCGGTCTTCAGAGGGAAGACACGGCCGAAGGCAAATATACGAATATTCCCATAATAATATGGCATTATATTTGATTTTTTGGTCGAGGTCTCCGGAAACGTCCCGGAGGCTTTTGCAGGAACAGAATTTCATGGCAATAATGTTTTTGGAAATGTTTTTGGAAATAGAAAAAATCTAAAATAATATGACTGAAATGAAAAAAGGTTTGATTACGGTTGTGCTGTCGGTGCTGCTCAGCGTGCTGGCGGCTTACGGTGTGGTCAAGGCGGCCACGGTGAGCGACGGGGACAATGTGGCGAGAAATTCCGGTACCGTCACTAAAACTGTCAATTTGGCACAGTCCGACTATCCGGACCTGACGTACGCGGCCGAGGCCGCGGTCGACGCCGTGGTCTATGTGGAAGTGACCGTGACCGAGCAGTACCAGATCTCCGATCCGTTCTTCCGTTTCTTCTTCGGCGACGACCAGCCTCAGACGAGGGAGTCGCAGGGAAGCGGCTCAGGTGTGATCATCCGTCCTGACGGCTACATCGTCACCAACAACCACGTCGTGGCCAACGCCACCAAGGTGCAGGTTACCCTTAACAACAACAAGGTCTACGAAGCCAAGGTCATCGGCACTGACCCGGCGACCGATGTAGCTTTGCTGAAAATTGATGCTGAAGGACTTCCGACCCTTCCGTTCGGAGATTCCGACCAGCTGAGGCTGGGCGAGTGGGTACTTGCGGTGGGCAGCCCGCTGGGCTACCAGCTCCGTTCGACCATCACAGCCGGCATCGTGAGCGCCAAAGGCCGCACGATGGCCCACGATCCGAGGGAGCGGAGTTCCATCCAGATCGAGTCGTTCATCCAGACCGACGCTGCCGTCAACCCGGGCAACTCAGGCGGAGCGCTTGTCAACAAGACCGGCGAGCTTGTCGGCATCAACACGGCCATCGTCTCCCAGACGGGGGCTTATTCGGGATATTCATTCGCCGTCCCTGTGAACATCGTGAAGAAGATCGTAAGTGACCTGATTGACTTCGGTTCGGTGAAGAGAGCCGTGCTTGGCATCTCCATGTCCGACCTCAATGAAGGCCTTGCCACCTATCTCAAGTATGATTCTGTCGATGATATGCTGAAAAAATTGAAACTTTCTTCATCGGACGGAGTATATATTAGGGAGGTAAGCAAAGGCAGCTCCGCTGACAAGGCCGGCGTCAAGGAAGGCGATGTGGTCATCGCCATCGGCGGGACTCCGGTGAAGAACGGCTCTGCCGTTCAGGTTAAGGTCAACTCCTTCCATCCGGGCGACAAGACCGTTCTCACGGTTGTCCGCGATGGCAAGGAACATGAGATCGAGGTCACCCTGCAGGGCAGCTCGGCCGACAACGGCACTGTCGTGGGTGACGGTGAGATAGCGTTCTACGGCGCAACGCTCAGGGAGGCTTCCAAGGAGACTCTCGCCGCGATGGGCCTGAAGAAGGGTGTCGAGGTGGTTACACTCGGCAGCGGCAAGATGCTCGAGGCCGGCGCGGCCAAGGGTATGGTCATCACCTACGTCAACGATGAGCCTGTCGGCACTCCTCAGGATGTTTTGAACATCACCAAGTCCGCGAAGAGGGCGGTTTACATCGAAGGCGTGACCGCCAACGGTAGAAAGGCCTTCTTCGGATTCAGCAAGGAATAGCGAGAAGGCAGCAGGATAGAGTTTTTCCCCGGCGGAAAGGCATCCGGCCTTCCGCCGGGGATTTTGCGCCCGGGAAAGCCGCTCAGGCTTCCGGACAGACCGGGCCGGGCCGGAAGAAACATTGTGTTTAATATATGAGGCAATTAAAGATTACAAAGTCAATCACCAACCGCGAGAGCGCGTCGCTGGACAAATACCTCCAGGAGATCGGCCGCGAGGAACTGGTGTCACCGGAAGAAGAGGTGGAACTTTCCCAAAGAATACGCAAGGGCGACCAGAAAGCCCTTGAGAAACTCACAAGAGCCAACCTCAGGTTCGTGGTTTCGGTAGCCAAACAGTACCAGAACCAGGGACTGAGCCTTCCGGACCTTATCAACGAGGGCAATCTCGGCCTGATCAAGGCCGCCGAGAAATTCGATGAGACGAGAGGTTTCAAATTCATCTCCTACGCCGTGTGGTGGATCCGACAGTCGATCCTGCAGGCTCTTGCCGAGCAGTCCAGGATCGTCCGCCTGCCGCTCAACCAGGTGGGTTCTCTTAACAAGATAAACAAGGCTCTCTCACAGTTCGAGCAGAAGAACGAAAGGACACCGTCCAACGAGGAACTGTCCGAGATGATCGACATCCCTCAGGACAAGATTTCCGACACCCTGAGGGTTTCGGGAAGACACGTGTCCGTGGACGCTCCGTTCGTCGAGGGCGAGGACAACAGCCTTCTGGACGTGCTGCCTAACGATGACTCGCCGATGGCCGACAGAGGCCTCGTCAACGAGTCCCTTAGCACAGAGATCGAGCGCTCCCTGCAGATCCTGACCCCGCGCGAGCGGGAAATCATCAAGTCGTTCTTCGGCATTGGCTGCCAGGAGATGACTCTCGAGGAGATCGGCGAAAGGCTCGACCTCACAAGGGAGAGGGTGCGCCAGATCAAGGAGAAGGCGATCCGCAAACTCAAAAAACCATCCGCAAGCAAACTTCTTAAAACATATCTCGGCTGATGACACCGGAACTTTTCATCGCCTCGAAGGCTTCAGAAGCCATCAAGGCGCTCTACAACGCTGACATCGAACCATCGGCGCTCCAGGTCAGCGTCACAAGGAAGGAGTTCACGGGCGATTTCACCCTGGTGGTCTTCCCGCTGCTCCGTCTCTCGCATTCGACCCCGGAGAACACCGGCGGCGCGATCGGGGAATGGCTCAAAACCAACGTGCCTGAAATCTCTGAATATAACTGTGTCAAGGGTTTCCTCAACCTGTCGCTTTCCAACTTGTTCTGGAACGAACTCTTCGCCGGCATCGTGGCCGACAAGAATTTCGGAGAACTTCCGGCGACCGGAAAGAACATAATGGTAGAGTTCTCTTCGCCTAACACAAACAAGCCTCTTCACCTCGGCCACATCAGGAACAACCTCCTGGGCGACTCCGTGTCAAGGCTTCTGAAGGCCAGCGGCAACAATGTCATCAAGACCACCCTTGTCAACGACAGGGGAGTGCACATCTGCAAGTCGATGCTGGCCTGGCTCAAGGTCG
>CAVEYE010000035.1:0-2847 GCA_963619595.1 bacterium
CCGGCGAGAAACATTGACATCGGCATCGCGGCCATCGACTGCGGTGCCGATGCCGTGTATGTGGCCGGGCCAGCGTTCGGAGCGAGAAAGGCGGCGGGAAACTCAATGGAGGACATCCGCCGGCTGACCGGATACGCCCACCGGTTCGGAGTCCGCATCTTTCTGACGCTCAACACGATACTCTTCGACAGCGAACTAAAGGAAGCCGAGAAGATCCTCGCGGAGGCCAAGGCTGCGGGAGTGGACGCGGTCATAGCCCAGGACCTTGCGGTCTGGAAACTGACCGACCTTCCTGTCCACGCCTCGACCCAGTGCGCGATAAGGACTCCGGAGAAGGCCAGGCTTTACGAAAGCTTCGGAACTGAACGGCTTGTACTGGAAAGGGAACTGTCGCTGGAAAGAATCCGTGACATCCGCTCGGCGGTCGGCTGCGAGCTGGAGTTCTTCGTGCACGGGGCGCTCTGCGTGTGCTACAGCGGGCAATGCTACCTGTCCGAGCAGATCGCCGGGCGAAGCGCCAACAGAGGCGAGTGCATCCAGGCCTGCCGGTCGCTCTACGACCTTGTGGACGGGGACGGGCGGACGCTGGTGCGGAACAAGGCCCTTCTGTCGCTCAAGGACTACAACCTGAGCGGAAGGCTCGGCGACCTTGCGGATGCAGGAATATGCTCGTTCAAGATCGAGGGCCGGCTCAAGAACATCTCCTACGTGCGGAACACCGTGCGGGCATATTCATCGGCGCTGGACGAACTGGTCGCCGCTAACCCGGAGAAGTACCGCAGGGCCTCCTTCGGACGGGTCGCGGGCGGGTTCACGCCGGATCTCGGCAAGACTTTCAACAGGGGCTACACCAGTCTGTTCCTTGACGGGAAAAGAGACCGCGGCTGGTCGTCGATGGACGCTCCGAAGTCCATAGGCGAGGAAGTCGGGACAGTGATGTCGATCGCTCCGGCAGGTCCTTCTAGGCCGGACTCCCCTGCCGGCAGGGTTTCAGCCGGAAGAAAGCCGTCAGACAGGCAGACGGCAGACGGAGAGGACATCACGATAACCGTCAGGATGAAAAGCGCGGCGGAGCAGCTCAGAAACGGGGACGGATTCTCTTTCCTGGCCAAGGGCGGGAGCGAGATCGTCGGCTTCCGGGGAGATGTCTGCCAAGGATGCAGGATAACATGCAGGCCGGTTCCGGGGCTTTACTCCGGAGCGAAACTCTACCGCAATCTCGACACGGCCTTCGAGAAGGAACTTGAATCCAATCCTCCTGTCAGGATGATTCCGGTGAGGGTGGACATAGCCGTTTCGGCTCGGAACACCGGCATCGGGCGCGGCTGTGACGAGCGTGCCGCTGAAACCGACGGCCGGAGCAGTCTGGCCGGAAGACCGCAGGAGAATGCTTTCCTGCTGAGTGTCAAGGCCGTTTCCCAGGACGGAAGGTCGGTGGCCTTCGAGAGAGAGGCCGGGACCTCGGCGGCGGAAAATCCGGAAAGGATGAGGAATATGTTCACGTCGCAACTCTCAAAATCCACGGGAACATATTCATTCACACTAAGTTCGCTGGATGCGGAGGAATCCGGCGGCGCGCTGCCGTTTCTTCCGGCCTCGGCCCTGAACGCCATCCGCCGGGACATCGCAGCGGAACTGGAAAGCCTTCCTTGCGGCGGCAGGACTGACTGCTCCTCCGCACAGTCTCCAGCCGAAGCCTCGGAAAAAGATTCCGCCGCCGCCAAAGGCGGATTCGCGCTGAAGGATATTCCTGATATTCAGAAATCCAGAGACCCGCTGAGCCTTTCGTACAAGGCCAACATCGCGAACCGCCTCGCCAGAGAGACCTATCTCTCGCTGGGAGCGGAGGAGGCCGATGAGGCTTTTGAAATCACGCACCGCCCGGACGCCGAACTGATGCGCACAAAGTACTGCATCCGCTATGAACTCGGCCTCTGCCCCGTGCATCAGAAAGCCGCGCGGAACGCACCTCTCTTCCTGGTCAACAACGGGAAACGCTACGCCCTCTCCTTCGACTGCAAAAACTGCGAGATGGCCGTCCGGCTTCCGCTTGAAAAATAAAAAACTCCGGGAGCGGCCCGGAGTCATAACTATCTAGAGTTTCTTCTAGAAATTCAGTTTGAAAAGATTGCCCTGGGACTGGATGATCAGCGCGTCGCCGTAAGACGCACAGTCCTCGAGTTCGCCGAACGTCGCCTCACGCAGGTCGATCACATTCTGCATTGTCCTCTCGGCAAGATTCCAGACATAGAGGTATGTCGGAGCCTTCTCGGTGCCGAAGCCCGTAGGCATGAACAGAAGTCCGTTCTTGATGTAAAGGCCCTGGCCCACAGGATTGAACTTGGCTGCGTAGGTGTCCTCGATCAGATAGTTCTCGATCAGGTCGTCCTCGGTCAGGACCACCAGGCCGTCGGTCGATTCGCTGAGAGCCGGAATACGGAACTTGACGATGCGGTGACGGTTCAGAGGATTGCTGTTGTCCACCGTGTTGCCGTAGCCGTAGAGGAAATTGTTGTCCAGGTCAAGCACCCACTGCAGAGCATAGCCGAAGAGATTTCCGCTGTCCTTGAAGTAGATGGTCTGGACCAGTTCGGAAGACTTCATGTCGTTGGCGACACGCTCGACATAAAGCACGTCCTTGCGGCCGTTGACCGGCTTGCGGTTGCACTGGCTGATGTAAATCAGAGGGAACTTATCCTCCTTGTCGTAGAAAGTCCTGCTCAGCGAGGCGACGTTGGAATGGTTCACCTTGCCGTAACTGGCCAGCTTGAACGGCTCGCCTACCTTCTTCACCTTGTCTCCGTCGAACTTGTAGAGGGTCAGCCAGCCGGAATTCTGGCAGCTGAA
>CAVEYE010000036.1:0-12549 GCA_963619595.1 bacterium
CCCAGACCGGAGAGAGATCGGCGCAAGGGTCTTCAGAGGTGAACGACCATTCCTGACCTTCGTCCTCTGATTTAACAATAAATCTGTATTTCGCCGCTCCCTCCTTCGCCTTGACGTCGAAGGCCGGGGCGTAAGTGAATTTCCGACAGAATTCGTTCCAGCAAGGATTCCTGCCCTCGGCCGCCGGGCGGATCGGGTTCAGATATTCCTTGGCGGCCTTGTCATTGAGTCTTGCGAAATCCGTCGCTTCATTACGGGAGCGGTCGGAGCAGCTCCCGCAGGCCAGACCCAGAGCCACGGCCGGAATGATAAGTGAAATTTTCCTGATGTTCATATACGTAAATTATATTATTTAAGTTTCGCATGTGCGAAACACCTTATTTCCCGTCACTTATGTGACGGAGCAAGTCCCCTTCCCGAGGAAGGGGATTTAGGGGAAGGGTAACGTGAAATGATTTTTTCTAGTGCGATACTCTTCGAACGTGAAATAAGGTACTTTGTCACAGCATTTAGTTACTTGCGAAAGTAGAGTTATATTAATTCCTTCGTTGTCGATACACTGCTTTAGACACATAGGTGGTGGAACCGCCGGATTTCAGTTAGCGGTAACGATGAATGCCGTCACCTCGGTTCCTTACGGATCAAGGGCAACCGCCTCCGACAATCCGGCGACAAAATCCAACTACTCTGATGGCTTCGCAGCCTGGCGCACTGTAATGATTTCACGGGTGCCCATAGGCATTGAAATGACAACCTCGCCTGTCCTTGCATAGGTGTTTTCGTTCGCCGCCACTGTGACAACCACCTCATGCATTGACTTGTCTGCAGGGATTGTGGTTTCGGAGAGCGTAAGCCACTCTGTTTCGGTGCTTACCGTTCCCTCATAATTCACTTTCACATTGAAAGACCGTTCTCCGCCCTCGGCAGGAACATCGATAACGAAACTGCCGGTGTTGATGATAATCTCCTCCGGATCTCCGGTCTGTCCATCTCCGACTACTTCGTAAACCGCATTGATTACCTGCCATGTCGAGGCTGCCCCGTTTATGCTTGTTCCGCTGCCGTCGCCGCTCGCCAATTCACCGAAATCCTTGGAAGTGGCGATCACGGTCGAACCGGACTTGATGCCGGTTATGGATCCTGACACCTTGACAGGATTTTCCGCGGTGCCGATGTTGCAGACCTTGGCATTGGATTGACCGGCGAACCTGCCCACCACAAGACCTGCGGAATTGCAAGGATTGCCTCCGTTCTTGCCCTTGCCTGCGGTGTAGGCCGTGATGTGGCAGTTCACGATGCTGTTCTCGAGTATGGTGAAATCATTGTCGCTCACCTTTGCCTGCCAGGCCATAAGGCCGGCGATGTAGGCTTCTTTATTAAAGAGACATTCTATGTCTGCGTAGTTCTCGCAAGATGAACATTCAGACGATGCGTCGTGGAAACCGATGATACCGGCTATGTATCCTTTGGACGGAGCGCACTTGTTGGCGGTAATCTTGGCTTCCTTGTGATTGATGCATCCGCTTACCGCGCCAGACACCTGCCTCGGACATATTCCGCCCACATAATACTGATTCGCCGTGCTTGAGAGCGGAGCCATCGTGATCGCGCCATAGTTCTCGCAACCGGTTATCGGGCCATAGCTGTAGCCTGTGATGCCGCCGACAAACGCGTTCCCTGCGGTCTTGCCCGGACGGAAACCTATGCAGCCCCTGTTGACGCAACCGCTTATCGAACCCTCCTCGTAGTTGTAGGAGGCGATGCCGGCTATATATGTCTTTCCGGCAGGGTCCGCGGCATCGAACAGGATGTCAGCCTCATTGACGCAATCGACTATCTGACCGTAGTTCTGACGGACAAACGGGCCGAAATACAGATCTTCAGACGCATCGGAAATCGTGAATCCGCAGGAAGAGGCGATTGTCAGGTTGGCAATCTTTCCCGTGTTCTTGACAAACAGCGGCGAGCTTGAATTCCAGTTGGTTATTTTATGACCGTTGCCGTCGAATGTGCCTGCGAAACTCTCGGCTGGTGTAAAATCCGTGACTCCGGACATATCGATGTCCTTGGTGAGTGTCATCGTCTCGTCCGACTCGAAGTACGGAGCGCAGGTCGACAGCCAGTAAACCAGGTCGTCAGCATCACCGATGCTCTCCGGACCGTCAGGTCTTGAATATACAGGCTGCGTCACCGCGATCTCGTGAGTCAGCGACACCGTCTTTATGATGATTTTTCCGCTTCTGTCGGCACCTGTCTTGTTAGGATCGGCTGAAATGGTCACGGTGTAGGTGGATCCGTCTCCCGGAAACTCAGAAGCGCTTACGTTGATCCATTCATCAGCAGAGATGAAGCCGTCATAGGACGCGTTGACCGTAAAGTTCAGCTTGCCTCCCCTTGGCTGGAATGACAGCTCGTCCGAATCCACGGTCAGGACTTCTGCTCCGACGTTTCTCTCCTTCAGATCCCACATGATGTGTTCCTTGTCACAGGACACCGGACCCAACGACAATGTCGCAAGAGACAGGGTCGAAAGAAGAAGTGTGAATATATTCTTGATATTCTTGATTTTCATAATAATATTCCGTTAAAGTTGAGAAAATTATTCTTCCCATCCCGGGTTCTGCGCGAGCGCTCCGGATGTGAGCGTGATCTGCTTCTTAGGAATAGGGAACAGGTAGTCCCTTCCCTCGTTCCATTTGATCAGGTGGTCGCGGAATCCCGTGATGTAGCCTTTCTTAGGGCTGGCGGAAGCCGGATCGTCAGGATCGTAGAGCCTGTCGGAAAGACTTGACAACGAAATGTTCTTTATGCCTGCCGTCGTGGCGGTGCCGTCATAAACCTCGAAATCCACCTTTCCGTCACCGTCCATATCGTAGAGACCTGCTCCCGGCAGGTAAACTCCATAGTAAGGGGAAACCGCCGCGTCCGGATCGTCCGAGCCTCCATTGACCAGCTGTGAACCTTCAGCCCAACGGATCATGTCGAACATCCTGAATCCTTCCATCACAAGTTCGATCGTACGTTCCCTGCGGACTTCCAGTACGAGAGCTTTCTGGGACGAATTCGAACGTTTGACGTGCGGATAGCACTCTTCCATATAAGGATCGACGGTGACATCGGCCTTGAGCGCAGGCATCCCGGCGCGTGAACGCAATTTGTTGACAGACTTGTCCAGCGCGCTCTGGTCCAGCGTACCGAGTTCAGCCTTGGCCTCGGCGAAGTTGAGCATCACCTCCGCAAGCCTGAAAACCGGGAAATCGTTGTTCGCCTTTCCCTGCGAGAGGCAGTCCTGGTTGTAGATGTACTTGATCGGCTTGTAGCCGGTGTAAGTATGGTCAAGGTCGTCTATCGTGGTTGTTGTCTGGTCCAGCTGGACGTAACCCGGACACATCACTGTCTGGGACATACGCGGGTCGCGGTCCTTCACTTCGTCAAGATACCAGGATGTCCTGAATCCTTCCTTGTCCGTGAATCTCGAACCGTCAGCCATAAGGTAATGGTTCATGAACCTTTTCGTGAAGCCGATGCTCTGCTCGTAGTACTTTGACTGGAAATTGTGTCCGAACTTGAGCACATTGTAGTTGTACAGGATAGCCAGGATGACCTCGTCCTCCCTTGCGTCTTCCGAAGCGAAAAGCATCCTGTAGCTCTTTGAGACTCCGTCGCCACTGTAGAGTGAATATCCTCCTTTGTCAATCACCTCCTCGGCGGCGTCGGCCGCAAGCTTGAGAAAATATTCAGCGGAGAGCGACACAGGCTTCCCATCGAACTCAGAAGGGTCGTTTTGAGGGGCGAAGGCATCATTCGCATGGTAGATTCTCCAGGTGCCTTCCCAGAGAGCCGCCCTGCTCTTGAGCGCGAGAGCGGTCCATTTGTTCACTCTGGACACGCTGTGTGTCTCGGAGAGCCGGGCGATAGCGTTGTCAAGGTCTTCCATCACCTTGAGCATCACATAGCCTCTCGGATCTCTAGCCTTGTTAAGGGATTCCGCGTCGGAAGAACCGACAACATAGTCATAATAAGGCACATCGCCGAATCTCTTGACCTTCTCGAAATATGCGAGGGCGCGGAAGAAGCAGGCCACGCCTTTGTAATATTCCTTGCTCTCCTCATCCTTGCAGTTGTCGCAATATTCAAAGAACATGTTGATGCGTCTTATGGTTTCCCATCCCCATTCGTTCTGGCCGCTGTAAGAGTCTGTCACAAGCCTGTTTCCGAGGATCAGGTCCACCGGATTGGCCATCACATAGTCATCCGCCGCCTGTGTGACGACGCTGTTCGGCGCGGTGAGAAGATTATCGTAGCATTTGTCAAGCCAGAGCCTGCATTCATCCGCTGAAGTGAAGTAGTTCTCCGGTGCGACATCGTCTTCCGACAGTCTGGTAAGATCGCAGGATGTGAGCGAAAACGCCGCAAGTAGTAAAGTGATTCCAATTATTTTTTTCATAATCGACATCGTGTTAGAAAGTTACATCAATACCCACAGAGACGGTCTTCGGATAGAGGTATCCGATACCGGTGTTGGAAGTGTGTATGCTGCTTGCATTGGCAAGTTCAGGGTCGATGGTGGTGCAATGCTTCTTGAGAGGAGACCAGTAGTAAAGATTCTCTCCCGTGAAGTACACTCTCAGCTTGCTGACGTAAATCTTCTTGGTAAGATTCTCCGGCAGGGTGTAGCCGAAAGTGAAGTTCTTGAACCTCAAATAGGCGATGTTCTGGAGATACCTGTCATTGTTCCTTCCCAGACCAAGGTTGTAGTTGTTGTTGGTGTAGGAAGCGAACGCCCTGGCCCTCGGGAAATATCCGTCAGGATTGGTTTCAGGATCATACACGCGGCTCATGAAGTCCTTTGAGATGAAGCTGACCTCGTTGTAGGAATACGGTCCCCAGAAGGCGCTTCCGCCGTATGCTCCGTTCGGATACCAGTTCTGGTGTCCGATGCCCTGGAAGAACGCCGAGATGTCGAATCCGGCCCAATTGAATCCAAGACGGAACGAGAACGGGAAACGTGCGCGTGAGTTACCGATTATCTCTCGGTCGCCAGGATCGTCGAGCGTGCCGGCTCCGGAAGTGATCTTTCCATCGCCGTTGAGGTCGACGAACCGAGGGTCACCGGCCTTGAGTCCTGTTCCAAGGCTTGAGCAGGCCGCCTGATAAGGACCCGGCTGGATCTCGTGGCTGTCGATGCGGGACATATATTCCTGAGCCGCTTCATCCGACTCGAAGAGTCCGTCGATGCGATAGCCCCAGATGTCTCCCAGGACCTTACCCTTGTAATTGCTGGAGAGCGTTCCCGTCGGATTGTAGTATTTCGTGATGACCGTCTTGTTGTCGCCCACACCGAAGGACACGTTGTAGTAGGCGGTCTTTCCGGCAAGCTTGAAATGATCTTTCCAACTGAGGGACACCTCCCAACCGTTGGTTCTCAGATCCGCGCAATTCTCTTTCGGCGAAGAAGCTCCGTAAGTAGCCGGAAGTTCAACGGAAGCGGTGAGCATGTCGTTGGTCAGTCTGATGAAATAGTCCCCGACAAACGCGAGCCTGTTGTCAAAGAAGTTCAAGTCAAGACCAAGGTCGTAGGTGGTCACCGTTTCCCAGGTCAAGCCGGAAGACACAGGGGCGCTCACTGACGAATAAGCCGCCTTCGCGCTCTTGTCGAAAGTGTAACTCATCGTATTGTCAGACGAAATCTTAGTGAGATAGTAATAGTTGCTTACCTGCTGGTTTCCGAGAGATCCTGCCGAGAAGCGGATCTTTCCGTTGGATATGATGTTCTGGACAGGTTTGAAGAACGGCTCTTCTGAGAATCTCCAGGCCGCCGACGCCGAAGGGAAGAATCCCCATCTGCTTCCTTCCGCGAATCTGGAAGTTCCGTCATAACGGGCGCTCGCCTCAAAAATGTAACGACCTTTCCAGTCATAGTTCAATCGTCCGAAGAATCCCAGCGTGGCATACGTGGAAATAGCCTGGTATGGCCCGTCGTAAGTGGTGTCCTCTCCGATGGAGAGCTGGGCGAAAGAATCGAACGCGTCATTCAGGATAGGCCAGGCCTTCACGGTAAGCTGGTTGCTGCGATAGTTCTCGTACTGCATACCGGCAGTCGCCTTGAAATAGTGTCCGTTCCAGTCATTCTCATAAGTTCCGTACGCATTGAACACGTGGCTGTTGCGGAACGAACGGACTTCCTTGTAGGAGTTCGTTGTTCCTGACACCATGATCTGTTCACCCGGCTTGGTCCCATAGTAGTAAGGATGCGTCCTGCTGGTCTTGTAGGTGTCGGAACGTCTGAAATCATAGGATCCGGTGATCACAAGATGCTTGGCGATGGTGAGATCGATGCGGTGCGTCATATCGAAATTGTTGACGAGGCTCGAGAAACCGTTCTGACCGGAGAAGATCTGCGCGGCGTTGCTGCGCATAAGATCAGTCGCCGAGCCGACGATCTCCGAAGGATAGACCACAAGCGAGCCGTCCGGATTCACCGGAGAGAAAGCCGGTGAGCAAACGAACCACATCCTCTGGAGTATCATGTTGATGTCCTCGTTTCCACCCCATTTGTAAGACCTGGAGTTGAAAGCGATGTTGTTGGAGTATTTGATCCAGTTGTTGACCTTCGCGTCGATTTTGGAACGCACCGACCAGTTGTCGTAAGTGTCCTTGGCCGGTCCGTTGAGGATTCCGTCCTCGTTGTAAAGACGGCCGCTCACATAGTATTTGACCGTTTCGCTGCCACCTGACACCGAGAGGTTGTGTTCACTGGTAGGACGGTTCGTGTTGACCATGGCGTGATACCAGTCATAGTTGCCATAATAATGGTACAGACCGTCATCCTCGACCACAACCCAAGGGCGGTCAGGATTTTCAGTGACGTCATTGCGCCTTTCGTACAGTTTAAGCAGTCTGCCGTTTTCCGCCGTGTAGTCGAAAACCTTGCGCTGGGAAGCGTGGAACGACTGGTTGCAGAACATATTGACGATGCTGACGTGTTCATAACCAGATGTTATGTAGTCAGTGTTGGTGGTCGGATTTATCCAAGCCTGACGGAAGTTGTAATTAATACTGCTCTTTCCGGTCTTTCCTTGTTTTGTGGTGATCAGCACGACACCGGCCGAGGCCTTGGCTCCGTAAATCGCGCAGGTCGAAGCGTCCTTAAGCACGGAAACAGACTCGATGTCATTCGGATTTATCTGCTGGAGAGAGACTTCCACTCCGTCAGCAAGAATGAGCGGATCTCCTCCGTTGACCGAGATACTTCCTCGGACATTGATGGAAGGTGAACTGTTAGGACCTCCGTTACCCATCTTGATGTAGAGGGACGGATCCGCACCCTGAAGGGCATTGGCGGCCGAGACGGCAGGACGCTTCTCCAGTGTCGAACCGTCCACGATTCCAACGGCTCCCGAAAGGCTGGATTTCTTCTGGGTTCCGTAGCCCACGACGACGATCTCGTCAAGGACATTCTGCGAATCTTTCAGAGTGATGTCATAAGGGATTTTCTCCTTCCCAGTCAGGGTGATGTCGACAGACTCGTAGCCGACACAGGACACCGTGACCGTGACAGGGAACGAAATGCCCTGCAATGAATATTTTCCGTCAATGTCGGTGGCGGAGCCCGAGGTCGTTCCCTTTATGACCACTCCAGCACCGATCAGCGGCTCCCCGGAAGAATCCAGCACCCTGCCGGAAACGCTGCCTGACGTCTGGGCATGAGAGACGCCGAATACACCCATCAAAATGAGCAGCGACGTCAAAATGTTAATAAATGCTTGTTTCATACAAACTGTTTATGGTATTTGTTTTATTATAAAATGCTTATGAATATTTCCGCAGGGCATGCCTCCTGTCAGGCCGACGCTATCCGGGACTCGAATTCCTCCGGCGGACAGCTGGCCATCTTCTTTATCTTGCAGCGGTGGGTGTAGACCGAACTTGGGGCGCAGTGCAGGAACTTGGCTATCTGACCGCTGTCTGTCAAGCCCAGTTTTATGGCCGCAAGGATTCTCAGAACCGTGGTAAGACTACTGCCGTCCTTCAGACAGAATCTGGCTTCCGGCTTGAGCAGGGAATTTACCTTGTCGACGAAATCCGGATACAGCCCGATGAAAGTGTCATCGAAAATCTTGTAGAAAGACTTATAGTCAATCACATCTTCCGGCGGTTTCCGCAACATCTCGTTCACGGCATCCACCCCGCCCGCTTTAAGCGCGTTCCTGAGGTCGTGCCTGTACCTTTCAATGTCATCCATATAGTAAGCGGACATTGTGATGTAGCGGGTGATATAGCCGGTCCGGACCTCGTTAGCCTTCTCAAGCAGGGCGTTCTTAGTCTCGACATCTCGATGAAGACGCAACGACAGGACCAGCAATCCGCAAGTTGCCAGAAAGAAAACTGAAAGAATAGCTATTATGCCGAGCATCAGCCCCTTGTCCCTGCCGGTCTTGTGACCGACAGCCTTGACTATGGACAGTATCGAGTTTGCCGAATTCAGAATACGTGAATTGTATTTGCTGGACAGTGCGTCTTCGAGAGCCACCTGGCAATACCTTGACGCCTGTGCGAGCTGATTGTCCTCGAAGAGCATGTTGGATAGTTCAAACAGAGCCATACTTGCCCGGTTCGGCAGATTCATAGTCCAGATTGCGGTTTGAGCCAGCCAGTATTCACGTTCTTCACGGTTACCTGAATATGCATAGGCGAACGCAAGGCTGTAGGATGCGTCGACCTTGTCCAAAGGATCCTTGGTGTCATCGACCAACTGCTTCAAGATCATTACGGATTCTTCAGCCTGTCCGCTTTCATAGAGCTGCATCCCCTTTCTTCTGACAGCCTCGAACGGGCTGATGCCCGGGCTGTTGATATATCTGCTTCTTTTCTGATGTCTCTTTTCAATTATGTCCTTCCGTTCATCGTCGGGGATGAGTTCATCGACAGCCTTGATGCCGTCCAGATAAAGGTCGGTTTTCAGGTAATCGGACATCTGTCTGACGGTCAACGCCGACGTGTCCACTTTGGACAGGATTTCACCGGCTTCCGCATATTTCCTCGACAAACCCAGAACGATCACCTTTTCGAAGACAGTCTCGACCTGTTTGCCGAAGTCACTCCCCGCCAAATTCGACATCTTGTCCAGATAGGACATGGCCGAATCCGCCTGATAGTACTTGTACAGGAAGTACAGTTTTCTGGTGATATCCCATCTGGCCGAATCAGTCACCGCCACCGACAAATCCTGCCTGAGGCTCTCCTCTTCCTTGGCGAACTCAAGTCTGGAAATCTCTTTCGCGGCAAGAGTCCTGTCCAGTTCCCGGAACTTGAGGTCAAGCTCGGAATGGCAGCCGGACAGCATCGCCGCGGAAAGGAGCAACAGAAGGATCTTTTTCATCAGTGAAACAGTATCGGGTACGGAACGCAAACGCTGCTCAGGAACTGGATCAATAGAGATTTATGTACTGAGGAATAAGCTGCTGGATACCCTTCATCTCAGCCGCGTTCTCCACTACGGAAGTGAACGGGACGGCCGCGGCTGTTTCGTAGTACTTGGCATAATAATCATCGTAGGAAACGGATTCCTTTCCGAACTTGGAGCTCTTCAGCAGATTGAGATAGTCGGTTCCTTCCGCCGGCTCTCCTGTGAGGGCGCAGTACATCATCTGGGTCATTATGTAACCCATTAGAGGATTCGGATGGTGCGAGTCGCTACCGATGTGGTTGCAGAAGGTGTATTTGTCGGCGTAATTTACAGATCCGCCAGGAATCTGGATCTTCTTGGTGTAGATGTCATACGCCAGCTGGCCGCAGTTTATGATGGTCACGCCGTCCTTGTCGTGAAGTTTCCGGAGCTGGCTCAAGATGTTGTCGTGTTCCTTGAAAACGGAATAGATGTGATTGATGTAGAACACTTTCACATCAGGATTAACGCTTCTGAACCGGTCGATTAATGTTGTCGCATCCTTGTAGAAATTGACGTTGTTGTTGCCGGCTTCCGAGAGAATCAGGTAGTCAAACGATTTGAGGTCCAGCCCCTTGAGAAGGTCAACTCCGACCCCCGGGCAACCTGATCCTGCTGTCTTGCAGCCAGCTTCGGTATAGTCGTAAAGCTGATGACTTCCGTAAGTGCAATCAATTATCTGATGACCAGACACACCGTTCATCTGCAAAAGCTTGTAGAACATATTGAAATCCTCGGAACTCTGGTCACCGTAAAGGACAAAACCACCGTAGTAGACCATAGAATTGGCGCAGACGATGAATTTCTTGCCGTCAAGAGTTTTCTCATCCTCAGCGTGTTCCTGCCTTACCCTGACCTTGCAGGTTTTCCCTTTGCTCAAAGTCACGGTGATGTAGTCTTCCCGAGGTTCACCAGAATTCTTCGCGGCCGTGGCCGACACGGTGTTGTTTCCGGAAGCCTCGGACGGCGACACGCTTATCCAATCCGGCGCCGTGACAGAGTACGACGACTCCGTTTCAATCGTGAAGGTCTCGGTTCCTCCATCGCCCGCGAAAGAGAGGGAGGCTGTAGAGATGGACACTTTTTCCGGCTCCGTTTTTTCGGAGCAGGATAAATTCATAAATGCAAGAAGCATCATCACCGAAAATTTCAACATGTTTCCGTTCATAGCTCTAATGTTATCAAATGGTACATTTAGGATTCGAATCAAATTCAAAGAAGATCCGGACCAAAGACAATCCAAAATTAAGTATAGTTTGGAACATAAAAAAGCATAAATTGTTTTTATCTATATTCATTTCAATGCCAGAAAGTACTTATTCATTTAACAATGAACGAATAACGATAAAAACAATTAAGCATCTTATCTATATGGTATAAATGTCATCGCAGCTTGACACGGCCTTGAAAAACGCCCGATTTTGCACATATTCGCCAGCGGCCGCGGACGGGCCGGGCGTCAATCCCGCCTTTCCGCGCACGGCAAGTCGATGGGGATGATGGCGGCAAGTTTCCCGAGACCTTGAAGGTTATCCGCACCTTGTCGCTGCTGGATATGTTTGCGAGTTCCGGATGCCCTTTCCATTTCAAGGGAGGAAGCTGTCTTATGCTTCCGCTGCAGGATGGTCGCAACAGGCTGTCAATAGACATCGGCATAATCTGCCGGCGTCAAAATAATCATCTGAATTCCAGTCCGTTATTATCATTTTTGCAGATGCGGTAACCGCGGCCGGTGATTGGCTTTCCGACCAGACGGAAGAGAGTTATACGGATGCGGTCAATATGGTCATGGACCTTACTGTCTTTTATCAATAACGCTCGGGAGACGCCGTCAAGGGTGAGAATGAGGATAAAATCGTCAGCTTCATATTGGGGAAGGACAATTTTGCCCTCAACGCCGATTTCTTCCAGGATGTCCTTCAGCCGGGCCTCCGCCGTGGCGTTGGCAATTTTCTGCCTCGCAGGGAAGGTGAGGAAATCATTGTACGCTTTCCGTAGACGCCGTTCGATGCCAGGATGTATCCTGTACTGCGGTTTGAACACACAAAGCGCGTCCACGTGTGAGTGTGAGCCGTAACTGGAATCGAAGAGGACCGTGTAGGTGTCGTCCGACACATCAAGCCATAAAGGGGAGATATTGTCATTTATCTCCTCTGCCCTCTCCACGCTTGTCGGCAGTCCGACCACAAAGCCCAGCTTTATCTCTCCATATTCCATAGCTTCCACTATGTCTCCTTCCTTGAATCTTATCTGTTCCGGAGAACGTCCGTGGAAGACATCCCTATCCTCACTCCTCGTCGAGAAAGTCCGCTCGTCGATCTGATTCCCATGGCTGTCATAGATCCGCTCGGAAAGGCACTGCATATAACTGAGTCCGTCCAGCGGGACCTGCTTGATGCTGTAATGATGCCGGGAGTGGTCCCTGAGTGACTTGGGCCACATCTCGGTGTTTATCCGGATATGCTCCTTCATCGCCTCCTGAGCCTTATCCAGTGTCGACGCGGTTGCAAGTTTCTCCCGCTCCACATTGTACTGCGGATAATGCGGTTTCCCGTGTGGATTCCTATCCACAATCACCCATAACTCGAACACGCTCTCTACCATATATCATTATGGCTGTCAGAACGGGAGATCCATCAATCTTCCGCGTCCTTCTTCGGGAATGTCATTCTCAGTCAGGGCCGTACATCCACGGAACACATGTTCGCCGATGTCCGCCACGCTATCCGGGACATGAGCCGAAACCAGTCCGGTGCATCCCTGGAATGCATTTCTCCAAATCTGTGTCACGCTGTCGGGAATCTCGACAGCAGTCAATCCCGTACAACCCTCGAACGCGCTCTCCCCTATCTTTGTCAAGCCGGATGGAAGGCTGACTGATTTCAGCCCGGTACAATGACAGAAGGTGTACCAGCTAATCATCCTGACGCCGTCCGGAATCTCAATGGATGTCAGCCCCGAACATTCCGCGAACGCGAAACTGCCGATTTCCTCCACGCTGTCGGGGATCTCAATCGTCTCCAATGCAGTACATTCCCTAAAGGCATTACTGCCAATACGGGCAATGCCGCCGTGCATCCTGACGGACTTCAGATTCGTGC
>CAVEYE010000037.1:0-3025 GCA_963619595.1 bacterium
GGGATGTGCTTCGCACACCCCGGAGGGCCTACACGTTACCCTTCCCCTAAATCCCCTTCCTCGGGAAGGGTTGTGCTTCGCACACCCCGGAGGGCCTACACGTTACCCTTCCCCTAAATCCCCTTCCTCGGGAAGGGGACTTACTCCGTCACTGCCGTGACGGGAATAAGGTGTTTCGCACATGCGAAACTTAAATTAATCATCCTCCTGAGCATAGTGTCTGAAGACAAGGCGGAAGCCGTAGTTTTCCTCCTCTTCAATGTCAGGCTCGTTCGCATAGCGTGCCGTCACCCGGCAAAAGCTGGAATCCATAAAGCAATGTCCGCCGCGCAGCACATAAGTGCCATACTTATCGTACCACGCGCAAGGATTGGTCTGTGCTTCGCCGCTGTAGGATCCGTACATATCCTTGCACCACTCCGCCACGTTGCCGCTCATGTCGTAGATACCCAATTCGTTGGGTTTTCTGGCGGCAACCTCGTATGGTCCGTTTTCCGCATCACCGTCACGGGCCACATCGTACAGATTGTCGCTGCCGCTGTACTTGTAGTGCCTGGACTTATTGCCGCCTCTGGCCGCAAATTCCCATTCGGCTTCGGTAGGAAGTCCCCAATCGACGAGCTCACCGCCGTATTTTTCAAATAAAGCGAAGACAAACTTCTGGCAATCCTCCCACGACACATACTGCACCGGGAAATTGTCAGGGAACTTCTCATCTGAAGGATAACTGCCCATCACGGCCTTCCAAAAGCCATAGGTCACCTCAGTCTTGCCTATGTAGTAGCTGTCGAGCGTTACCTGATGCGCAGGTTTCTCATAATCTTCCGCTTCTTCGTCATCCTCGGCGGCGCCCATCATGAATGTACCGCCCTTGACGTATGCGAATTCATAGCGGACGCCTTTACACGTGAACACACCCGTCCCAAGGTCAAATGTGGAGCCGTCACTCTCTTCTATAACTCCTGTCTCTTCCGGGACATCGGGTACAATCTGATCCTCTGCCGCGACCGCCGTACTGTCAGTCCCCGAGGTCTGTTGTTTTGATTTTTGAACGTTTCCACACGCCACAAGGCAAACTGTGGCCACCAATGCCATCACTGTTTTCTTCATTGTCAGTTTGATTTTATCGCAAGTTTGTATTGAGTAAAAAATTATGTCAGCGGGATTCCAATCGGAAGTGCGAAGACACCTGGGGTCAAAAGTATACATTTTTTTGGAATACTCCAAAAGCAGGCTCCTTAAAAACTTAGATAAATCGGTGCTAGAAATTCCTATTTACATAAAAATTGATAATTTTGCCGTATGAAACTACCTGACATAATCATAGCCATCGACGGCTACTCATCCACAGGCAAAAGCACCTTCGCCAAACTGATAGCGGAGCGGTTCTCCTTCCTGTACCTCGACTCGGGGGCCCTCTACCGCGGAGTGACCCTGCACGCCCTTGAGAATGGCTTCATCGCCGCCGACGGAAACATCGACGAGGCCGGCCTGAAAGCCTCCCTGCCGGATCTGGAACTCGACTTCAAGACAGGAGGCACTTTCATCGGCGACCGATGCGTCGAACCGGAGATCCGCACCCTCGAGGTGTCCTCCCACGTCAGCCCCGTCTCGACAATCCCTTTTGTCAGGGAATATGTCGACGAGCGCCTTCACCATTTCGGCCGCAGGAAAAGAATTGTGATGGACGGCAGGGACATCGGCACGACCGTCTTCCCGGAAGCCGAGATCAAGATCTTCATGGTGGCGAGCGACGAGGTCAGAGCCCGGAGACGCTACGATGAGATGAAGGCCAAAGGACAGAATCCACAGCTGGAGGAAGTCCTGCGGAATCTCAAGGAGAGGGACTACATCGACTCGCACCGCGAGACCTCTCCCCTTTCCCGGGCCGCCGACGCCTATGTGCTTGACAATTCGGAGATGACCCTGCACGAGGAAACCGTGTGGTTCCAGGGACTTGCGCAGGGCCGGTTCGGGATTCTTGAATAGACAGGGAGAATGAACCTGAAAGTCCAGATAGAAGAGCATTCCGGCTTCTGCGGAGGAGTCATCCGGGCCATCGGCCGGGCGGAGAGTTTCCTGAAAGACCATCCCGGAGAGAGGCTCTACTCGCTTGGAGACATCGTGCACAACGAGGCCGAACTCCAGAGGCTCAGCGGAAAAGGTCTAGTGACCATAGACAAGAGCGCCCTCTCCACCATCCCGTCACCTTCCTCGGAGACCCTGCTCATCAGGGCGCACGGAGAACCCCCGCAGACATATTCATTGGCCCGGAGTCTCGGTCTGACGGTGATCGACTGCACCTGTCCCGTGGTGCTGAGGCTGCAGAAGAGCATCAGGGAGGCCTACGGCAGGGTGAAGCCGGCCGGAGGCGACATAATCATATTCGGGAAAATCGGTCATGCGGAGGTGCTGGGACTGCTCGGGCAGGTCGGAGGCGACGCCATCGTCATCGAGGACATGGGGATGCTGCTCGCGGCGCTCGAGGACGGGGCCGTCAAGACCGACCGCCCCCTGGAGATTTTCTCCCAGACGACCAAAAGCCCTGTTGAATATGAGAGCGTCTGCCAGGAACTTTCCCTCCGCGCAAAGGCAGGGCTGGAGATCCACGACACCATCTGCTCGCAGGTCGCGTCGAGGCACAAGGAACTGTCCGGCTTTGCCAAGGAACACGATGTCATCGTCTTTGTGTCAGGCGTTTCCAGTTCAAACGGCAAGGTTCTCTGCGAGCTTTGCCGGAAGGTCAACAAGAGGACCTACCACATCTCCGGAGTCAGGGAGATCGACCCTGAATGGTTCAAGGACGGGGATTCCGTGGGGGTCTGCGGAGCCACTTCGACTCCGGGATGGCTGCTTGAGGACGTGGCCGGGGCCATCGAAGGTTTCTGAGACCGAAAGAATTTTTTGCAAGTAAAACCGCAAATAGTTAACTTTGCGGGCGAATTGATTGCGCCTCAATCTTTTCAATCTTTTCAATCTTTTGAATTTAACATTATATCATATTTTATGGCAACAACAGCAGATT
>CAVEYE010000038.1:0-18920 GCA_963619595.1 bacterium
ATCAGAATCAGGATAACAACCAGGACCAGAACAACCAGGGTGGCGGCAATGACCAGAACCAGGACCAGAACCAGGGTCAGAACAATCCTGACCAGAACAAGGGTGAAGGTCAGGGAGACGGTCAGGCGGAGGCTAAACTTTCTCCTCAGCAGGCCCAGGGGATGCTGAAGGCTATCCAGGCCAGGGAGAAGGAGACCCAGGACAAGGTAAACAAGGAAAAGGCGGCTCTCCTGAAGTCCCGCCAGAAAGAAAAGAACTGGTAAAGGAATATATATGAAAAGGATACTTTTTGCGGTTTTGATGATGTGTGCGGCGCTTTACGGAGCAGCCGCGCAGAATGCCATAAAGGTCGAAGCACCAGATGTCGTGGCGGTGGACGAACAGTTCAACGTCACGTTCATCATTGATGGCGAAAAGGCCCCCACGGACTTCCAATGGTCTGAAGGCGAGCATTTCCAGCTTGTGTGGGGACCGCAGAAAGGATCCAGTTCAAGCATCCAGATAATCAACGGCAAGAGGTCTTCGTCCTACCAGACGACCTACACCTACATCCTGATGCCGACCGGCACCGGCACATTCCAGCTGCCGGCCGCCACGGCCAAGGTCTCCGGTGTGCAGGTGTCCTCCCCGACGGTCTCCATCCAGGTTGTGACCAACGGAGCCTCGTCCTCACGGCAGCCCTCCGGCCAGGGCCAGTCGTCCGGATCATCGCAGAAAAAATCCGGCGATGACGCCTCGGCGACCACCGGCGACATCTCTTCCGGTGACCTCTTCCTAAGGCTTTCGCTTAGCAGGTCCGAAGTGGTCGTCGGCGAGCCTGTCACGGCCACCCTCAAACTTTACAGCAGGGTCAACGTGGTCGGATTCGAGAACGCCAAGTTCCCTACTTACAATGGTTTCTGGAGTCAGGAGACCTTCTCTCCGACCAACATAGAGTTCAAGAGGGAAAGCCTTGACGACAAGATTTACAACACGGCCGTGCTGCGTTCCTATGTCCTTATCCCTCAGCGCTCCGGCACGATGACAATAGACCCTGCCGAACTTGTCTGCATGGTGAACATCAAGGCGGACAACCAGACCTCGCGCAGCATATTCGACAGCTTCTTCCAGGATGAATATGTCACTATCCGCAAGAGGGTTGTGACACCGGCGGCGAAGATGAAGGTGGATCCGCTTCCGGTGGGCCAGCCTGCCAGTTTCGGCGGCGGTGTCGGCAGTTTCGGAATATCCGCACGTCTCACGTCGGACGACATAAAGACCCACGACGCTGCTTCGCTTGTCATCACTGTCTCCGGTCGAGGCAACGTGGCCTTGCTCGAGGAGCCTAAAGTGAATTTCCCTCCTGACTTCGAGGTCTATGACACCAAGACCACCGAGAACACGGACAAGAGCAACGGCGGGATCTCCGGCAGCAAGACTTTCGAGTTCCCGTTCATCCCTCGCAGCCACGGTGATTTCACGATCGAGCCTGTCGAGTACTCCTACTATGATGTCAATTCCGGTAAGTACGTGACGCTCAAGACCGAACCTCTGCACATCAAGGTGGCCAAAGGCAAGGGCGGCGATTCTTCCGTCCCTTCTTCAGCGGCTGTGACACCGGGCGTGGAAAGGAAGGATGTGAAGAGCCTTGGCGATGACGTACGCTACATATTCACAGGCGATCCGGGACTGTCCACCTCCGGGAGATTTTTCGTCGGTTCGGCTTTGTTCTGGGTGCTGCTCGCACTGCTGACGCTTTGCGCCGGAGGGTTCTATGCGGTGGCCCGGAAGATCGCGGCGATGCGCGCCGATGTGGCGGGGGCGAAGAACAGGCGTGCGACCAAGATGGCGCGCAAGAGGCTCTCGCTGGCCGGTGAATATCTTGACAAGAATCTGTACACCGCCTTCTATGAGGAACTTCACAAGGCTTTGATAGGTTTCGTTTCCGACAAATTGACCATGGACATGTCCGAGATGAGTAAGGATAATATTGTCTCCGCCCTCGTGGAAGGCGGAGCGGGGGAGAGTGTCGCCAAAGAGTTCACTGATCTGCTTGATGCCTGCGAGTTCGCCCGCTATTCTCCTGACGGAGGCGACGCCGCGATGCGTTCGCATTACGATGCGGCTCTCGATGTGATCACAAGGGTGGATTCCAGCCTCAAGACCAAGGGCAAGTCGGCAAGAAAGGTGGCCACGGTCATCGCCGCGGTCCTTTGTCTGGGATCCGCCACCGGTCTGCAGGCCCAGAATCTGGACTCTTTGTGGACGGCCGGTGTCGAGGCCTATGCCGACGGCAGGTTCTCCGACGCATCCTCCGCCTGGACATCGATAACTGATGCCGGATATTCCTCAGCCAGACTTTATTACAATCTCGGTGACGCCTGGTTCAAGCAGGGCTGTTTCGCCAGGAGCATACTTAACTACGAGAGGGCGCTCAAACTTGAGCCGTCATATTCAGAAGCCCGCTACAACCTTGAGTTCGTCAATGGTTTCGTGCAGGACAAGATCGAGCCGGTGCCGGAGTTCATCCTGAAGAGCCTGGCGCGCAAGGTGTGCTACCTGATGGGCTCCAATGCCTGGGTGGCGCTGTTCTTCGTCTTTTTCGCTCTGACGCTGGCTATGGCCCTGCTCTTCCTTTGCGGTGCTTCGGCAGGCAAAAGGAGGCTCGGCTTCTTCTGCGGAATCGTGTCGCTGATTCTCGCCGCTTCGGCACTGGGCTTTTCTCTGTGGCAGAAATCGGCCGCTCTCAAGGCTGACGAGGCGATTGTGATGTCGCCTGTCTCGTCGGTGAAGAGTTCTCCTTCGGCCGGTTCGGCCAAGGATCTCTTCGTCATCCACGAAGGCACTAAGGTGAAAATCCTTGACGGTGTCGGGGACTGGAAGAACATCTCCCTCGCCGACGGCCGTCAAGGCTGGATGCCAAGTTCCGCCCTCGAAGTGATATAATTGGGAGGCCCCTGTGTGGCCAGACATTACAAAGAAAGGCCCCTGTGTGGCCAGACATTGTTTACAAAGCAAGTCCCGCAGGGACGCGCCGGACAGGCGCAGATCGCCCCTGACAGGGGCCGCAGACTTGTCTGCGGGGGTTTAGAGGCCCCTGTGTGGCCAGACATTGTTTACAAAGCAAGTCCCGCAGGGACGCGCCGGACAGGCGCAGATCGCCCCTGACAGGGGCCGCAGACTTGTCTGCGGGGGTTTAGAGGCCCCTGTGTGGCCAGACATTGTTTACAATGTCTGGCCACCTATGAATTCGCGCATTATCGATGTCGGCGGTATGGCTGCGATCTCTGACGGCTGCAGGGCTACGATATAGTCCAGGAATTTCAGCAGACGCACAGCCTCGGTGTAGGCCGGAGAGTTAGGCGAAATCCTGCGCAGAAGCGGTTCGGCGTAGTACTTCAGCATCGGAAGCTCGAAGATCAGAGCCGAATTGAAAAGCTCATCCGCATTCTCCTGGAACGGGAATATGTTCCTTGCCTCGCCGCGCCTCACACTGTACCACCTGCTGATAGTCTCCTCGGGAGTGATCCCCCTGACCCTGTTGTCACGCACCATCCTGCGCAGCAACCTGTTGTCGGAGGTCGACATGTTGTTGTTCTCGTCGATGTTGAGCGAGGTGAGAGCCGAGACATAGACCCTGAGGATTCTCGAATCATCCACCGATGAGGTCATCTCCGGATTCAGGGCGTGGATGCCCTCCATGATCAGGATATCTTTGTCGCCAAGACGCATCTTGTCTCCTTTGTAGATCCGGCTTCCGGATTTGAAATCGAATGTAGGCAGGTCGATTTCCTTGCCGTCGATCAGGGCGTTGAGATGCCCGTTCAGAAGGTCGAGATCCATGGCGTGGAGCGACTCGAAATCGTAGTTGCCGTCCTCGTCCTTAGGCGTGTGCTCTCTGTCGACGAAATAGTTGTCCAGTTCGATCACCTTCGGGTTGAGGCCCAGCACTCTGCACTGAAGCGCGATCCTGAGCGAGGAGGATGTTTTTCCGCTGGACGACGGCCCGGCGATCATGACGACCCTCTTCAACCCTCTTTCAGAATAGATTCTGTTCGCGATCCTGACGTAGCCGCGTTCGTGTACCGACTCCGACATGTTGATGAGGTCCACGGCCTTCCCGTCCTTGATCGCCTTGTTGAGCGTGCCTATCCCCTCGATGTTGATGACCGTGCACCAGTCTGAATACTGCTTCAGCGCTGCCGCGATTTTGCTCTGACGCTTCATCGGCATCACCTTGCCGGCGTCGTTGATCATCGGAGACTGAAGGCAGAACCCTTCGCCCACCGGACTTATGTCGAAGATCTTAAGGTAGCCTGTCGACGGGACAAGCGGCCCGTGGAAGGAATCGACGAGGCCGTCAAGGTAGTAGACGCTGCACGTGAAAGTGCCGATGCTTTCCTGCAGAGCGGCCTTTTGAGGCTGGTTCCCGGCCCGGAAAAGCTCCACCGCATCTTTGGAGAACTTCTTGACCTTTGTGAAAGGCAGATCCTTTTTTATGGTCTCCATCATCTTCGCGCGGATGGCATCGAATTCTTCATCCTTGATGAAATAGACTTTGTTGAGACCGTTCTCAGATTTGCCTTTTTCGTGCAGTTCACAGTACAGGCCGCTAGGCAGCGAATGGTCGATCACAAGAATCTTGTCGGGAAAGAGTTCCCTGACAGCGTGCTGAAGCACGAAGCACAGAGACCTGATGTAACTGCGCCTTCCGTCGGGGTGGTTATAGCCGATAAACTCGACATTGTGAAGTTCGACAGGAGTGTAGCTCAGCTCCTTGAGCTTGTTGTCCACCAGCGCCGCCAGCACATCGTGCTTCTGTTTGGTCTTCGGGTCCGTGACGCTGTGGCAGTACTTGTCCGCAAGGAACTTCAGGTCCTCTCCCAGTTTGATCTTATGATTCTTGCCGTCGTTCACGCAGAACAACATAATCTCTTCAGTTTTCATAACCATCGGATTAACAGTGATTTAAAAATAAGCTCCGCATCAGCTGAAACTTAACTCAAAGATAATCAAAGATGTTTGAATATCAAGCCGTTCCCTTATATTAAAAAAATATTTTTCTGTTTCTTAGCACGGAATTTCTGTTTCTTATCTTTTTTTACGTTTACGCGCCGCATATTTGCACGGTTAGACAAATAACTTACAACTATGCTGGTCGACATACTCGGGGCTAAATGTGTGGGCATCGAAGCCGTCCCCGTCACCGTTGAGGTGGACATAACACACGGAATAGGAATCCATCTGGTCGGGCTTGCCGACGCCGCCGTCAAGGAGAGTCTCCTGCGCACGGTCACCGCCCTACAGTCGCTCGGGTTCAGGATTCCCGGCAAGAAGATCGTCATCAATCTGGCTCCTGCTGATGTCCGGAAGAACGGCAGCGGCTATGACCTTCCGATAGCGATCGGCATTCTCGCCGCCTCCGAGCAGAAGGTTTTCTCCGGTCTGGACAGGTATCTCATAATGGGGGAACTGGGCCTCGACGGCTCGGTGAGGGATGTGCAGGGGGCGCTGCCTTTCGCGGACCTTGCTTCCAGTCTGGGAATATCCGGGTGCATCATCCCGTTGAGGTCGGCCCTGGAGGCCACCGAATGTGACGGCCTTTCCATCTTCGGAGTTGAGAATCTCGGCGATGTCATCAGAATCCTTGAGGGGAAGGAGGACTGCTCGGATCTGCTTGTCTGGAACACGAAACTCTACAGGAAACTGACCCGTACGGCCCGGCGCGACGGAAAACATAGTCCTGGCCGCGATGTGATGGACTTTTCCGAAATCATCGGCCAGGAAGGAGCCAAGAGGGGAGTCGAGATCGCGGCCGCCGGCGGCCACAACCTTATCATGGTCGGGCCGCCGGGCAGCGGGAAGAGTTCTCTGGCCAAGGCGATGGCCGGGATACTGCCGCCGATGACGACCGAGGAGGCGATAGTCACTAGCAAGATTTATTCGGTAGCCGGTATGAAGGGTTCGCAGACCGGACTTATCCGCACAAGACCGTTCCGCGCGCCTCACTACAGCGCGTCGCTGGCCGCCATAATCGGCGGCGGGGCCGGCACGGACATCAGCCCCGGCGAGGTCACTCTCGCCGAGAACGGAATCCTCTTTCTTGATGAGTACGGCCAGATGCCGAAATCCGTGCTGGAGGCTCTCCGCGGGCCGATGGAAGACCGCAAGGTGACGATTTCCCGCCTCCGCTCGAAGATGGAATATCCGGCTTCCTTCATGCTGGTGGCGGCCTCGAATCCCTGCCCTTGCGGCTACTACGGAGAGGGGGACAGATGCCGCTGCACTCCGGGTCAGAGGCTGAACTATCTGTCGAGACTTTCCGGGCCTGTGATGGACAGGATCGACATACAGCTCTGGCTGCATCCTGTTGACACGAAGAAACTTGTCGGAAGGACGAAAGGGGAGGCCAGCGAGGTCGTGGCCGAGAGGGTCCTGAAGGCCAGGACACTGCAGAAACTCCGCTTTGCGGAGGACGGGATATTCACGAACGCCGAGATGAACGGCCGGCTGATCGAGAAGTACTGTCCGCTGGATGAAGGATGCCGCACGGTGATGGAGCAGCTTATCGGCCGCCTGGGTTTGTCCGCTCGGGCATATTCAAGAATACTCAAGGTTGCGAGAACCATCGCCGACCTTCAGATGTCAAAGGAGATCAGACCTGAATTTCTGAGAGAGGCGGCAGGCTACCGCTTCCTTGACCGGCTCAACGCCGATGCCTACTAGCTGGCCCGCTTAATCCTGGTCTTCCCAGGCCACTGAACGCGACTCGTCGGGATTGACACTGATCCGGACTTTGAGGGTCTCTTCCGGCAGCAGGTCCTCGATGTTCTCCGGCCATTCCATAATGCAGAGGCAACCGCTGTCCAGGTAGTCGTAGAGGCCTATGTCGAGAGCCTCGGAAGGCTTTGTTATGCGGTAAAAATCAAAGTGATACATCGGCTCGCCCGCCTTGGTGCGGTACTCGTTGACTATGGCGAAGGTAGGCGAACTGACAGCATCCTTCTCGACCCCGAGCCGGCTGCAGATGGCTGAGGTGAAGGTGGTCTTCCCGGCTCCCATCGGAGCGTAGAACGCTATGATGGTGTGGCCGCTTGTCTGTGCGAGGAACTCATCGGCCGCCTTGCCGATCTCCTCCAGATTCTTTATGATGATTTCGTGTTTCATTGCTTTCTATGGCCTCAGCCAGGTTTCAGGGTTCTGAGGTTCGCGTCCGGCCCAGATCTGGAAATGCAGCTGGGTCTCGCCTCCGATGGTGTCGACTGTGCCGACCGTCTGACCGGTCTTGACCTTGTCGCCAGCCTTGACGCTGACCGTGCCGAGCTTGCAGTAGAACGAGAAGTAGTTGCCGTGCTGGACAAGGACGCATTTGTTGTAGCCCGGCATCACGACGATCTGCTTCACCACGCCGTCGAAGACGGCTTTCACTCCCGCTCCCGGAGAAAGGGCTATGGTGATTCCGTTGTTGAAAGGCAGCTTGAGGTTCGTGTAGACCGGGTGGTAGTGTTGCCCGAAATGGTCCACGACAGGGCCTTCGGCCGGCCACGGCAGTTTGCCTTTGTTCGCCTCGAACTTCTTTGCGAGGGTGTAGTCGACAGGCTTCTTGGTGGCACCGCCGCTCTTTCCTCCGGTTTTCTTTCCGGACTTTCCGTCCTCGGTAGCCTCTCGGATGATCCTCGCGATCTCCCTGTTGAGAGCGTCCACCTCCCTCTGTTTCCTGGAAAGTTCGGCCTGGTACTTCTTCTTGTCCTTTTTCAGCTGGTTGACCAGTTTCTGCTCCTCGTCCTGCTCCTCCTGCAGTTTGTTCATCTCCGAGACCCTGTCCGAACGCACCGCTTCCGCCTTGCGTCTGAGGTCTTCAAGCGCTTCCGCCTCATCCTCAAGCTCTTCCTTGGTCTCGATGATCTTGCGGGCCTGGGCGTTCATCTGCTTCGACAAGTCGCGCAGGTAGCCGTAGCGGCGGAAACCCTGGCCGAGATTGTCGCTCGCGAGGATGTACATGTACCAGATCTTGGCGTTGCGGTTCACGTAGGCGCCGCGCACGAGCCTCTCGTAGTGGGTCGACAGTGTGTCCAGCCGTGCCTGGAAGACAGCCACACGCTTCTCCTTCGCGGCGATGGAGTCTGAATATTCAGAAATCTCCCTGTCGCTTTCCTCGACGAGAAGCTTCCTCGAATCCATCTTCCCCTTGATCAGGGTCAGGCGGTTCAGCGCTCCTGCGCTTTTGGTGGCGTTGCTGCGAAGTTGCTCGTCAAGGATGGCTATCTCCTTCTGCAGCTTCGCTTTGCGGGCTTCCTGCTTTTTCGTGTCCTGTGAATATGCAGGAGCGGAGACCGCCATCAGCAGCCCCGCCAGCAGTGTCAGGAATATGCAGGTTCTTGTCCTCATTCTTCGGCCTTGGCTTTTTTGTTGGCCGCCTCCCGCCTGTAGACTTTGGCGAGGTCAGTCTCGCCGAGAGCCTCCAGCACGGCGGCGTAGTGTTCCAGACTCTCAACGCTGTCCTTGGCCCCGTAGAGCATCGCGTGCTTGAACTGGGCCTTGGCCTCCTTGTCCTTGCCGAGCAGGTGGAGAATCCAGCCATAGGTGTCCAGGTAGGTGGAGTTGTCCGGGTCCTGCTCAATGGTCTTTTTGCTCATCGCGCAGGCCTTCTTGAGTCTGCGGCCTTTCAGGGCGAGGTAGTAGGCGTAGTTGTTCAGGGCCGGAGCGTAGTCCGGATTCAGTTTAAGGACCTTTTCGTAGGCCTTGAAGGCCTTCTCATCGTCGCCGAGCTGGTGGTGGATGTCTCCGATGGTGGCCATCGTCCGCACGGTGACGGCCGAATCACCCTGCGCCACCTCGATCATCTTCTGACTGTTGTCAAGGAGTCCCTGCCAGTCTTTGGTGTTGTAGCAGGCCACGTTCTTGTAGTCCAGCGGAACGACGCTGTCCGGGAAGCTGGCCACAAGGCTGTCGGCCGCGTCCCCAAGCGCCTTCCAGTCCTGTATCTCGGTGAGGTACTGGAGGTAGGTCATGCTTGTCCCGAGACTCCCGGGATGGAGTTCCATGTTCCTGCGGAAGAGAGTTCCGGCCTTGTCCGTCCTCTTTGAAGCGAACCAGTAGATGGCCGCCGAGGTGAGTGCGGAACTGTCGGAAGGATGGCAGGCCACCAGCTTGTCGAAAAGCGTGTCGACCTGCGGGTTCTCTCTCCGGAACGATCCCACAAGCATGTCCAGGTACTGTGTCTTCACATTGACAGGGGTCTCGACGTTGTCGATGAAAGTGCCGAGAATCTTGTAGAAATCAGCGTCGTCCCTGCGCAGCCGGTAGACCTCCGCTTCTCCGAGCAGCGCCGGGGTGTAGTCCCCCTGCAGCTCAAGAGCCTCCCTGTAGTAGCTAAACGCCGTCGTGTCCTTGCCTTCGGCGAGGGAATGGTCGCCGAGTTTGGTCAGTACATAGGGCGACGAGAAGTCCTTGTTGTAGTCCTCCAAGGCTTTGAGGGCCTCTTCGGGCTTTTTCTGATGCAGCAGGATGTCGTATCTAGTGGCTGTCACGTTCTCGCTTTTGCCGAAGACGGCGTCGATCTGGTCCAGCGCCTCCAGCGCCTTGTCAAGGTCGCCCTGTTTCAGGTACAGGTTGACAAGGGTGAAGTAGATGTCGTTGCTTTTCGGGAACTCCTTCAGCAGGTCCTCGTAGGTCGCCACCGTCAGGTCATCCTCCCCGTCCATCGAGTACACCCTGGCGAGCCTTTCCTTGTACCAGAAGTTCTTGGGGTCCAGTTCGGCGGCCTTCTTGAAGGCGGTCTTCGCTCCCTCGATGTCTTTGGTGTACACCCGGCAGAGGCCGAGGTAGTAGTAGGCCGCGTCGCATGACGGGTCGGAGGCGGTGATCCTCTCCAGCCTCTCCATCGCCTGCTTGTACTTGTCGGCTTCGATCTCGGCCACGGCGTCCACCAGCTCGGCCTCGACCTCTCCGGCCGTCCTGGCGTTCTGTGAATATGCCGTCCCGGCCGCCGTCATGAAGACGGCCAGGGCGGTGCATAGCAATTTTATGATCTTGCAAGTCATCTTTTCCAGTCGGTATGTCATTTTGAAAACATCATCACAAAAATAACATTATTATACGAAAAAAGATGCCAGACTATGAAAAGATGTCCAAACAAAGAAAGGTGCGGCTGGATCCAGCCGCACCTTTCCGGTTCTGCATGTTCAAATGCCGTAAGGCAAAACTGTTAGAGGCTCTCGTTGACGCTCTTCCAGTCCTTTACCTCAGGGATGATGCCCAGGGTGATGATCTCGTCACGCATCTTGCAGAGGTGTTCGTAGGAAGCCTTGAGGGCTGCCATCTCTTCCTCTGTGCCTTCAGGGTTGACGAAGCTTACACCGTTGGCGTCGATGACCGTTGGCATCGCCATCATCACGTTCTGGTACTCGGCGTTGTTGACATAAGTGCCTGCAGGCAAGGTGAACTCCTCACCGCCCATAGCGGCCTCGATCATCTTCACGGCGTTGTAGGCAGGACTCTGGAACGAGCTGCGGCCGCGGAGCTTGATGATGTTGGAACCGCCCTGGACCGTGGCGTGCTTGACAGCCTCGAATCTCTCGGCTGAAAGATTCATCTCTGAAAGCGGCTTGCCGTCGATCTTTACCTTGGAAGCGAAGACAGCCATAGCCTCGCCGTGTCCACCGTAGGTGTGGGCGCCGGTGACCTTGTACTGAGGAACGCCGAACTCAGCGGCGAGCTCGGTCTGCAGACGGGTTGAATCCAGAGCCGCGAGGGTGGTGACCTGTGAAGGCTTCAGACCTGAGTGGAGGAGAACAACGAGTCCGGTGAGGTCGGCAGGGTTGAAGATGACAACCACGTGCTTCACGTCAGGGCAGTACTTCTTGACGTTCTTACCGAAATCCTCGGCGATCTGGCAGTTGCCCTTGAGGAGGTCCTCACGGGTCATGCCCTCCTTACGAGGGGCTCCGCCTGAAGAGATGATGTACTTGGCGTCCTTGAAGGCGACGGCCGGGTCGGTAGTCCAGGTGATGTTGGCACCGTCGAAAGCGCAGTGTGCCATCTCGGCTACAACTCCCTTAAGACCTGGCTCGTAAACATCGTAAAGGCAAAGGTTCGGTGTGAGTTTGAGCATCATGGCTGTCTGGGCCATGTTGGATCCGATCATGCCGGCGGCGCCGACGATGACCAGCTTTTCATTTGTCAAAAATCCCATTGTTGAAAAAATTTTATGTTAAAATTATCATTCTCAAAAAAGTGACGCGAAGATAACAATTTCCGCCAACAAATTCCATCGTATTTTCTTTCTAATTCAAAAAATCATTATATTCGCGAAGATTAAGTATCGAAACAAGCATTTTATGGAACCTCCCAGTTCTGTTCTGACAGACGGAAAGTCAAAAGCGGATCCCCGATCGGAAGACCCGTTGTCGTGCATCACATATTCTGATATTCAATCATCATCCGTCCTCTCCGTCCGGGAGAAGGGCGTTTCTGTCGTTTTCTGTGAATTCTAAAATCTATGGCACTATATCTTAAAAAAGAGTTGGAAGAGTCCAAATCCCTGATAGGAGTCTGGCAGATAACCGAGACCGAAGACCGGCTCCGGGAACTCGCCTCCGTTCCGTCCGACGAGATGGAGGAAATCTCTTTCATCAGCAACGAGTCCCTCCGCAAGCAGAGGCTGGCGGTCAGGGCCCTGCTTTGTGAACTGTTCGGCGAGAAGGTCTACCTGAGCCATCACGACAACGGCAAGCCTTATCTTGAGAACAGCGTCACCAATCTCAGCATAACCCACACTGACAAGTATGTGGCCGTGATCCTCAACGACAACGAGGATGTCGGCATCGACATCGAGTCCTTGTCCAGGGACTTCTCGGCGGTGGAGCGCAAGGCTCTTTCCGAGGACGAGCTCGAGGATCTCGACGATGACAAGAGGAACGAGCAGCTGGCCATCTACTGGTGCGCCAAGGAAGCCATATTCAAAAGGCTTTCCGCCTACAGGGTGAACTTCGCCGAACAGATCGAGGTTGAGCGTTTCCGCCCGAAAGGGGAAGGGGAGCTTGACGCGACCTTCATCCACAAGGATGGCTACGAGGAGGAGTTCGAACTTGAGTACATGACCTTCGACAACCACGTCCTCGTCTGGGTTGTAGGCTGATCCTGAATACCCTTCCTCGGGAAGGGTATGTGTTCCGTCACTGCCGTGACGGAAAGTAAGGTGTTCCGCGAATGCGAAACTTAAATTCAATAACTTTCTTAATCCTACCCAATTATGTCAACAACAGTTTTGGTGGTCGTCGGCCTTCTGGTGGTCGCTTTCGCCTACATCTTCTTCACACAGAGAAGTTTTGTCAGCCTTGAAGAGAAGATGAAAAACGCTTTCAGCCAGATTTCAGTGCAGACGAAATCCCGCTGGGACGCACTTGTGAATCTTTTTGAGATGACGAAGCAGTACGCTTCCTACGAACACGATACCCTGCAGGACGTCGTGGCTTCCCGCAAGGGGAATGTAACCTCGCCGGAGCAGCTGGCTGAAGCCGACAAGGCGGCCGGTCAGGTTCTGGCCCGCGTCAACGCTGTCGCTGAGCAGTATCCTCAGCTGAAGGCCGACGGGGTCTTCCGCGAGACGATGGCGAAGATTTCTTCCTACGAGGAGAATGTCCGTCTGAGCAGGATGGTCTACAACGACTGCGTCACGAAATTCAACATCAATGTGCGTCAGTGGCCTTCATCGATGGTCGCTTCCATGCTTCATTTCAGCGAACACGAACTCCTGCCTGAGGACGAAGCCACAAGCGCAGCTCCTTCCGCCGCTGACATATTCAAAAAGTAATTTTATGATTCTGAACAGGCTCCGGACGGCGGTGTTTTGCACCGTCCTTTCGCTGCTGTCCGTTGTCCAGGTTTCCGCCCAGAGCAGGGTCGACTCCCTGCGCATCAACGTGGAACTTCAGGACGACGGCTCGGCCGCGGTGACTGAAATCTGGCCTGTCGATGTCTCCAACGACATCTCCGAATGGTATCTGGTGGCCGGCAACATGGGTCGGATGACCATCGGCGGCCTCGGAGTCAAGGATGAGACCGGCAGGGTCTATGTCGATGAAGGCGAATGGAATACCGCCCGTACGCGTTCCGAGAAGGCCGGCCGTTGCGGTCTGGTCACCAAATCCGACGGTTATGAGATCTGCTGGGGCGTCGGCAGTTCTGGCCCTCACATCTACACCTTGACCTACACTATCACGGGTCTGGTCAAGGGCTATGAGGGGAAAGACGGCTTCAACTATATGTTCGTCACCCGGGACCTGGGTTCGTCACCCGAGTCAGTCGTGCTGACGATCAGCAGGCCAGGCCTGGATTTCACCCACGATAACACCAGCATCTGGTCTTTCGGCTTCATAGGTGGGATCAATCTGGAGGACGGCAAGATCGTCGCCCGTACCGATGAACCTTTCTCGACACGGAGCGCCATGATCGTGCTGGCCGGTTTCCAGAAAGGGCTCTTCCATCCGCTGCTGACCGAGGACATGACCTTTGATGAGGTGTGGGCGAGGGCCATGGAGGACAGCGATTACGATGATGATCTGGACAGAGGATCGATGATCATCTTCACCATCGTCCTTGCCGTTTTGGGGCTGCTGTTCATTTTTTCCATCTATGTCGTCATTGACACCTTTGTAAAGCACAAAAAACGGAAAAAGAGTCTCCTCGGCGGGTCTATGAAGGATCTTCCGTGGTCAAGGGACATCCCTTGCGGCGGTGACCTGCGCGGCGCCTTCAATGTCCTGGTGGCGTTCTCCGGCACCAAAATGGAGAATCAGCGCAATCTGGTCGCAGCCTACATCACAAGGTTGTTCTACCGTGGCGCTTTCGAGGTCGTGACGGATCCGAAGACCTTGAAGCCTGCGTTGAAGGTGAAGGGTTTCCCTCAGGGTGTAGTGGAAGAAGAGCAGGAAAGCGAGGATGTCCGCCTTGAGCGGAGGATGTTCGGCTTCATCAAGGAAGCGGCCGGTGAGGATGGCGTCATCCAGAAGCGTGAACTGAACGGATGGTCGTCAAAGCACGGCAAGGTCCTGGACAAATGGATGAAAGACGCCCGTGACGGTTCGGAACTCGAGACCTTGACGGCCGAGGACGTACGCAAGGTCTACGGACTCCGCAAGTTCCTGAAGGACTTCACATTGATAGATGACAGGGGAGTCATCGAGGTCGGCTTGTGGAACAATTATCTGATTTTCGCATCGTTGTACGGCATCGCCGACCAGCTCTACAAAGACTATCAGAAAGTCTGTCCTGAGTATTTCAGACTCGCCTCTGTCGAGGGTGTGTCCGATGCGGCCGCGGCGACCGTCCTGATGAGGAATTTAGCCGATTCGGCTTCTCAGAGCATCAGCTACAGCGTCTACAGCTATTCGGCTGGCAGTGGTCCTTCAGGCGGTGGCGGCGGACGCTCTTCCTGGGGTGGCGGCGGAGGTTTCTCCGGCGGCGGCTCCGGCGGCGGTGGCCGTTGATCGCTGAATATTACTGAATATTGTCGAAGCTCTCGGAGCGAAGCGACGCAGGGGGGTGGGTGACACGCCCCCCCCCAAAAAAAAATGCCCCATAGGGGCTGTCACGAAGTGACCGGGAGATAACACATAATAAACGGAAGAAGGTGACTTTAATAAGTCACCTTCTTCCGTTTGTCGGGGTACAGTGACTCGAACACTGGACCCTCTGGTCCCAAACCAGATGCGCTAGCCAACTGCGCCACACCCCGATAACATTCCTTCGGGTTAACCCCTCAGGCCTTTCCTGACAAATCCCGTAGGCCTTCTCATCGGAAAGGACTGCAAAGTTATGCCTTTTTTCTTAAATCGCAAAACTTTTTTGAAAAAAATCCACTATCTTTGAATTCCCTGTTCCGCAGGCGTCGGCATTGACGGCTCCGCGGCCCGCCAGCGGAACGCTTGAAGTACAGAAAACGAAAACGATGATCATCAAGGCAAAAGCGATAGAGAAGTCCTTCGGCGACCTAAAGGTCCTGAGAGGTATTGATTTCCAGGTGGACAGGTCGGAAGTTGTGTCGATAATGGGCGCTTCCGGCGCCGGCAAGTCCACCCTTCTCCAGATTCTCGGCACATTGTCGACACCCGATTCGGGATCTCTTGAAATCGACGGCACCGATGTCCTCGGCCTAGGAAGCGACGCTCTCTCGGCGTTCAGGAACAAGAAGATCGGCTTCGTGTTCCAGTTCCACCATCTCCTTCCGGAGTTCAACGCGCTCGAGAACGTGATGATTCCTGCGTTCATAGCCGGCCGCTCCGACAAGGATGCCCGTACCGCGGCCACGAAACTCCTTGAGGATGTGGGACTTGCCGAGAGGATGGAGCATAAGCCGTCGGAACTCTCGGGTGGAGAGCAGCAGAGGGTGGCGATCGCCAGGGCCCTTGTCAATTCTCCGGCGATTCTTTTCGCCGACGAGCCTTCCGGTAACCTTGACTCCAAGACAAAGGCGGAGATCCATCAGCTATTCTTCGATCTGCGAGAACGCTACGGCCAGACCGTCGTCATCGTGACCCACGACCCTGAACTCGCCAGGATGTGCGACAGGACTATGTTCATGCGGGACGGACTCTTCGTGGAGCGGTAGCCGTCCACGCTTCAACCAGAGGGAGGACCGGTCGTGAAAATCCAAGCCGCCGAGCAGTCATATTCAGAAAAGGAAGTCTTCCGTTTCAAGAGGTTCGATGTCGCCAACCATCGCTCCGCGATGAAGGTGAACACCGACGGTGTGCTGCTTGGTGCGGTCACCGAAGTCCTTGGAAGCGATCTGAATATTCTGGACATCGGCACAGGCACAGGCACGGTGGCTCTGATGCTCGCGCAACGGCGTGAGGAGGCCGCAGGGCTTGCCGGGAAAGATGACGGCTGGCGGATCACGGGCATCGACATCGACCAGGATTCGGCCGCCGAGGCCGCGGAAAATTTCCGGAATTCTCCCTGGAACTCTCATCTTGCCGCCTTGAACCTGAGCCTCCGCAGGTTCACCGACCATCCGGCAACCGGCGGTGGACTTGACCTGATCGTCTCCAATCCACCGTATTACGACAATTCGCTGCAGGCTCCCGAGCGGAGAAGAAACACCGCCCGCCACACCGGCGACCCCGAATCCCCCGCCGGCTGCGATGTCCTCTCCTACAGGGAGATACTTGAATATGCCTCCTCGGCCCTCAGTCAGGATGGCCGTGTGTCCATAGTCCTTCCTGCCGACCAGGAGAACGCCCTTTTGCGTCACGCCAGGATGTGCGGTTTCCTCCCGTGGAAGATTCTGAGGGTCAAGACAGTGGAGCGTAAGCCGGTGTCCAGGGTCATAGTCCGTTTCAAGCGTAGGGCAGCGGCTCCGGCCGTTCCTGAGGAGGAGACCCTCACCCTTCTTGACGGAGAAGGGAGGCGCACCTGCAGGCACGCCTCCCTTGTGGAAGATTTCTATCTCTGGTGATTTATTTTCGTTTTGACCGGCCGGAAAACCAGCCGCTTACTTTTCCTGCTTGCTGCCGCAGCCGTTCTTGTGGAGACGGTGGATCTGCTGGCGGCGGAAGGATTCCTCGGCGATGAACAGCTTGGCCACCTTCTTGTCGGAAAGAATCTTGCGGTACTGGGCGACATATTTCCTGTCGATGTCCTTGCCGCTCTCGTTGGCTTCAAGGTATTTGTCCAGCAGCGACTTGACCTCGCTGTCGCTCTTTCCTGCCTGAAGAGCCTCGTCCAGAGCCTTGTAGGCCTCCATCGAGGCCACGAAGCAGTTCTTCTTCTCGCTCTCGCATTTGTTGTAGACAGGCCAGAACTTCTCGGCCTCGGAGCTTGTCAGGTCCATCGCGTCGGTGAGGAAGGCGATCTTCTCGGCCTTCCATCGGTCCTGCCAGTTCCTCTTGTCTTTGCCGTTATCCTGTGCCTGCAGTCCCGCGCCTGCGGCGAGGACCAGAACCATAAGTGTCAGAATGATCTTTTTCATTGTGATGTCGTTTATTTTTTGGCCACAAGCCCTGCATATTCAATCATTTCGGCCGGAGTCCCCGTGGCGATCAGGTAGTTGACCACATCCTCCTCGGTGATGCTGTCGCGGTCCATCGAGAGAACCTCCGGCAGGTCGTCCGGATGCGAGAAGTGGATGAACTCGGCGTAGGCGGCCTCGCCCCAGTCTTCAGCGCTGTCGGCCGGGACGGCGGTGCGTCTCAGGACAAGGTTGCCGGCTGTCACCAGGGCCGCGAAGCAGGCGGCGAGGGCGAGATAAGGTTCGAGGCGGCGCAGAACCCCCGGGCGCTGGACTCCGCCCGAAGGTATCGCCTCAAGGCGCGTCCGAAGGTCCTCGAAATACCCTTCGGGCACGTTGCAGGAAGCTTTCCCGCTGCTGTTAGATATTTTGTCGTTCAATCGCATATCCAATGTCTTTGACAAATCAATCGGTCGTAGGTTTAATCCTGGTCTTCAAGTTCGGCCCGTATTTTTTCCGTCGCGAAATGGTAGGATGCTTTTAGCGCCCCGACGGATGTCCCCAGAATCTCCGAGATGTCTTCGTAGGACAGCTCGCTGAAGTATCTCATCGTGAAGACGGTCTTCTGTTTTTTAGGAAGCCGTGCTATGGCTTTGGCGAGCGCCCTCGCGGCCTGGTCTCCGTCGAACCAGGGATCCTCGTCGATCCTGTCGGCGAGGACCTCGTCCAGGCTCTCGAATTTCAGGGCGGCTCTGACTTTCTGTCTGCCCAGCCAGTTGAGGGTCTCGTTGGTGGCTATCCTGTAGATCCAGGTGAACAGTCTGGAGCCGCCCCTGAAGGTGGGCAGGGCCTGCCAGACTTTCGTGAAAATCTCCTGGAGAAGGTCATCGGTGTCCTCGTGCGTGCCGACAAGCCCGCGGACGTGCCAGTACAGTCTCTCGCTGTAGGCGGAGACTATCTCCTTGAAGGCTCTGTCCGTCTGACCGCTTTGGTAAAGTCCGACAATCTCTTCTTCAGTCATAAAAAAATCAATCTTTCAAATGTACGACAATTTGATTATTTTTGCAATTATGAAGCACATCAGAAATTTCTGCATCATCGCACACATAGACCACGGCAAGAGCACGCTTGCCGACAGACTTCTCGAACTGACCAAGACCTTGTCCTCCAGGGATATGGAGGCGCAGGTGCTGGACGACATGGATCTTGAGAAGGAGAAAGGCATCACGATCAAGAGCCACGCCATCCAGATGGAATATGTCTACAAAGGCGAGAAGTATGTCCTCAACCTGATCGACACTCCGGGCCACGTGGACTTTTCCTACGAGGTCTCCCGCTCCATCGCCTCCTGCGAAGGAGCCCTGCTGGTGGTCGATGCGTCCCAGGGCATCCAGGCCCAGACGATTTCCAACCTGTATCTTGCTGTGGACCACGGGCTTGAAATCATCCCGGTTATGAACAAGATCGACATGGATTCGGCCCAGCCGGATGTGGTCGCCGACCAGATCGCCGACCTTCTCGGCTGCGACCCCGACGAGATATTCAGAGTCTCCGCCCGCACGGGAGAGGGGATTCCGCCGCTGCTGGACGCGATCGTGGAGAAGATCCCCGCGCCTAAGGGCGACCCGGACGCGCCGCTGCAGGCCCTCATCTTCGACTCGGTCTTCAACCCGTTCAGGGGCATCATCGCCTATTTCAAGGTGCTGAACGGATTCATCTCCACGGGCGACAAGGTCAAGTTCGTGGCGACGGGAATGGAATATGAGGCCGAGGAGGTCGGTGTGCTGAAGATGAAGCTACAGCCGACCGGCAAGGTCAGTACCGGAGACGTGGGCTACATAATTTCGGGCATAAAGAGGGCCGTCGAGGTCAAGGTGGGCGACACCATCACCCATTCGGCCCGTCCTTGCGAGAAAGCCATCGCCGGCTTCGAGGAAGTGAAGCCGATGGTCTTCGCCGGCATGTACCCCGTGCAGGCGGACAAGTTCGA
>CAVEYE010000039.1:0-5171 GCA_963619595.1 bacterium
GTATAAAAGATTAAAGTTCCGCCGGGCGTTCCGGCGTACCGAAGACCGACAATGAAGAAGACAATAACACTTGACGCGATCGACCCGATAGAGATTTTCGGGGTCGGCAACAAGATACTCGAAGAGTTCTGCTCCTACTTCCACGGGCTGAAAGTCGTGGCGAGGGGCAGCGAGATCCACCTTGACGGCAAGGAGAACGACATCCAGGAGTTCAGCCAGAAGTTCGCCGAACTGATCGACCGGAGGATGCACAAGATGAGCCTCACCGTGTTCGATGTCGAGGACATCTTCGACGGCGAGAACTCGCCCAACAACTTCAGGCTAAACGGAGAAGCCATCATCGTCCACGGGACGGACGGAAAACCGATAAAGGCCCGCAACAAGACCCAGCAGGAGATGGTCAAAGCCTATTTCGACAGCGACCTGGTCTTCGCTGTCGGCCCGGCCGGCACCGGCAAGACCTACATCGCCATCGCTCTGGCTGTCAGGGCGTTGAAGAACCGCGAAGTCAAGAGGATCATCCTCACCAGGCCGGCGGTCGAGGCCGGGGAACGGCTAGGATTCCTGCCGGGAGACCTGAAAGACAAACTCGACCCGTACCTCCAGCCGCTCTACGACGCTCTCGGCGACATGGTCCCTGTCAAGAAACTCCAGGAATTCATGTCCGACGGAACGATCCAGATAGCCCCTCTGGCCTACATGCGAGGCCGCACCCTCGACCGCGCCTGCGTGATTCTGGACGAGGCGCAGAACACCAATCTGGCGCAGCTGAAAATGTTCCTGACCCGTATGGGCGCTAACGCCAAGTTCATCGTGACCGGTGACGCGACACAGGTCGACCTGCCGAACAAGGAGGATTCCGGACTGCTGAAAGGCATCAGACTTATAAAGGACATCAAGGGGGTCAGCACCATCTTCTTCTCCAATGAAGACATCGTCCGCCACCCTCTGGTCAGCAAGATCGTAAAGGCCTTCGACCGCAAGGAGGCCGAGAGCAGCGTGGCGGATAACTAACTGACTGTCAACGTAAAAAGCAATCGTCTCCAGAGGTTTTCCTCCGGAGACGATTTTTTAATTTATTACCAGTCAGCGGCTTTGCCGCCACGGAATTTTAGTTGTTCAGAATGGCGTTGTACTTCTCGTAACCGTCCATATACTTCTGGTCCTGATCACGGAAACGGTAGTAAACCTGCTTCAGGTACTCGGCCACGGTAGACTTGATGGCAGCGTCCTCGCAGACAACATAAGCTTTCTCGAACGGATCGATGCACTGCTTCAGAGTCACCTCGAACTCCTGGGTGAGAGCGTAGTACTTGGCGTCGTCAGTCTCGGTGGAAGCCTTCTCCTGCAGCTCGAGAGCCTTCTCGTAGTACATCTGGCCCTTGCCGATGTAAGCGTAGACATATTTAGGATCCTTGGCGGCAGACTCGTCGTAAGAGGCGGCGGCCTTCTCGAGATCGCCAAGCTGCTTGTAGGCCTGACCTTCAACATAGTAGAGGGAAGCGTTGTCAGGAGACGTGCTCTTGGCCTGGTTCAGAAGCTCGAAGAGCCTGTCAGTGCCCTCGCCGCTGGCCATGTAGTAGTTGATGAGTCCGAAGACGATGCTCTCGCTGGTAGGGAACTTGGCGAAACCCTGCTCAAGATATTCCTTAGCGGCGGCCTTTCCAGCGGCTGTGGTGTCGATGTGGGACACGCAGTCAGACAGTTTGGCGAAGACCTCGCCGCCGTCGGCGTAGTAACCGTAGTCAATGCACTTGTCAAAGAGCGGCTTGGCCTTGGCGTAGTCAGAGAGAGTCCAGCTGGTGAACGCGGCGTTGTAAAGCGAGTTGGTGTCGATTTTCTCACAAGGCTTCTGGGTAGAGGCCTCGTAAGCGTCCTCGAAGAGGCTCTGGGCCTTCTTCACGTCACCGAGAGTGTAGGCGGTGTACGCATCCTCGGAGAGCTTCTTGCTGATGGTCTCGACACCTTCCTTGATGTCCTTCAGCTTGCTGCCCTTGGTGTCAAGCTCATAAGCCGTGCTGTAAGCTTTGAGGGCCTCTGAAAGGGCGTTCTCGACAACAGGCTTGGTGACCTCGATGATGGCGAGCTGGCCGGCACCGTTGAAATAGATGTTCTTGTCTTCGAAGACCTGCTTGGTGTACTGCTGGCCTCCAAGGGTAACGGCCTCTACGGAAGAAGGTTTCTCACTGCCCATAGAAAGCATAAGAGCCTGCTGGTCAGCGCCGAGCCAAACATTGCTGCTTGGCTGGTTGTAGGCGTCGAGGCACTTCTGGGCGAGGTTGATCCAAGTAGCAACCTTGCTGGCTTTCTTCTCGTTCTGAGTGGCTGTACGGGCGCTTTCAACCGCCTTCCTGGCTGAAGCTGCGTTAGTCTGGGCATCCGCTACCTGGAAGGAAGCGAGCAATGCCAAAACAATCAATGTCTTTTTCATTGTTTATTGGATTTTAGTTGTTTCTAAAAAAATGTTAAAACACTATTCTGCAGGAGTTTCCGGAGTTCCGGCATTTTCTTCCGCCGTCTTTTCGGATCCATCCTCGTTGCTCTTCTCCACTGTGGAGACCGCGGCTATCGAATCACCTTCCTTGATGTTGATGAGTTTGACGCCCTGGGTCGCCCTTCCGGCCACCCTGATGTCAGACACGGCCATCCTGATAGTGAGGCCGGACTTCTCGATGATCATAAGGTCGTCGTTCTCGGTCACATTCTTGATGGCGATAAGATTGCCAGTCTTTTCGGTGATGTTGATCGTCTTCACACCCTTGCCTCCGCGGCGCGTGATACGGTACTCCTCGAAGTCGGTCCTCTTTCCGTAGCCGTGTTCACTCACAACCAGCACGGTGTGCGCCGAAGCGTCTTCAGCCATAGGGTCATAGTTGATCGCACCGATAACTTCGTCGTCCGCTTCAATATTGATGCCACGCACACCTGTCGAATTCCTGCCCATCGGACGGGCGTCGGACTCGTCGAAGCGGCAGCAGCGGCCGTCGCGGGCGGCGATGCAGATCTCCTCGTGGCCGTTGGTCAGCAGCGCCTCGACAAGCTCGTCTCCATCACGCAGGTTGACGGCGTTCACACCGGCGGTTCTCGGATGTGAATATGCCTCCAGAGATGTCTTCTTGATCACACCTTTCTTGGTGACGAGAACGATGTTGTTGCCTTCCACATAGGCAGGATCCTTGAGGGTCTTGACATTGATGTAGGCCATGATCTTGTCGTCAGGAATGTTCAGAACATTCTGGATGGCCCTTCCCTTGGAAGCCCTCGAGCCTTCAGGGATCTCATAGACCTTGAGCCAGTGGCAGCGGCCGTTCTGCGTGAAGAACAGCATAGTGGAGTGCATGTTGGCGATGTAGATGTGGTCGATGAAGTCCTCGTCCCTCGTCGCGCTTCCCTTCATTCCGACTCCGCCGCGGGCCTGCGTACGGTACTCGGTCAGAGGAGTCCTCTTGATGTAGCCGAGATGGGAGATCGTGATGACCACGTCCTCGTCGGCGTAGAAGTCCTCCGGATTGAACTCTCCGGCGGCAGGCTTGATCTCCGTCCTTCTAAGGTCGCCGTACTTGCTCCTGAGTTCCTGTGTCTCCGCCTTGATGATCTTCATCTGCTCCTCGACGCTGCCGAGAATCTCGTTGCAGCGGGCGATGAACTTCTCAAGGTCGTCGTACTCGGCCTGGAGTTTCTCCCTTTCGAGTCCGGTGAGCTGGCGCAGCCTCATCTCGACGATGGCAGTGGCCTGCACATCCGTGAAACCGAACTTTGACATCAACTCGGACTTGGCCGTGTCGACATTGCTTGAATGTCTGATGATCGCTATGATCTCGTCGATGACGTCGATGGCCTTCAGCAGACCTTCGAGGATGTGGGCGCGTTTCTGGGCCTTTTCAAGCTCGAACTTGGTCCTGCGTACGACCACTTCGTGGCGGAACTCCACGAAATTAGAGATGATTTCCTTGAGGGACAGCGTTCTAGGACGGCCGTTGACAAGAGCCACGTTGTTGAACGCGAAACTTGACTGGAGCTGGGTGTACTTGAAGAGGGTGTTGAGGACCACGTTGGAATTGCAGCCCTGCTTTACCCTGATCACGACACGCACGCCTTCGCGGGACGTCTCGTCATTGATGTAGGTGATGCCTTCGATCTTCTTGTCCTCGACCAGCTGGCCGATCTTCTCGATCATCTCCTTCTTGTTGACCATGTAAGGGATCTCGCTCACGACAATGGTCTCGCGGCCGTTGTCTGCGATCTCTATGTCGGTCTTGGCTCTGACCACGACCTTGCCGCGGCCGGTCTCGTAGGCCTCCTTGATGCCGCTCACGCCCATCACGATGCCGCCGGTCGGGAAATCAGGTCCCTTGATGTACTGCATCAGGCCGTCGGTGTCGATGTCAGGGTTGTCGATGTAGGCGCAGATCGCGTCGCAGCATTCGCCGAGATTGTGAGGGGCCATGTTGGTGGCCATGCCGACGGCGATGCCTGACGATCCGTTCAGCAGAAGCAGCGGGACCCTTGTAGGCAGAACCGTAGGCTCCTGCTCCGTGTCGTCGAAGTTCATCATCATGTCGACGGTGTCCTTGTCGATGTCGGCCAGCACATCCTCGGTTATCTTCATCAGTTTGGCCTCGGTGTAACGCATGGCCGCCACAGGGTCGCCGTCCATAGATCCGAAGTTACCCTGGCCGAAGACCGTAGGATAACGCTGGTTCCACCACTGGGCGAGCCTTGCGAGGGCGTCGTAGACACTTGAATCTCCGTGCGGATGGTACTTACCCAGAACCTCACCCACAATCTTCGCGCACTTACGAGTCTGGCCGGAGTAGGACAGGCCGAGGCCGTCCATTCCGAAAAGCACCCTTCTCTGCACAGGTTTCAGGCCGTCCCTCACATCAGGGAGCGCGCGGGACACGATCACGGACATCGAATAGTCGATGTACGCGGTACGCATCTCGTGGTCAATCTCGACTGGCTCTATGATGCCGGTAAGACCTTCTTCTTTCTTTTCCTCAATATCCATTTTCAGATGTCGAAATTTATATTCCGAATATTATTATTTAACTCAACTTTCGCAAGTAACTAAACGCATGTGACAAAGTACCTTATCTCACGTTCGAAGAGTATCGCACGAGAAAAAATCATCTCACGTCACCCCTACCCTGAATCCCCCCTCGGGGGCG
>CAVEYE010000040.1:0-36983 GCA_963619595.1 bacterium
GTGATAAGGTGTTTTGTCACAAGCGATTGATTACAAGCGAATGATAAATGGTTGAAAAAATTTTCAAGAAGACAATCCTGGTTACCGGGGGCGCTGGATTCATCGGTAGCCACGTGGTAAGACTTTTCGTCAACAAGTACCCGGAGTACCGAATCGTCAATCTTGACAAACTGACCTACGCCGGCAATCTCGCCAACCTCCGCGATGTCGAGGACAAGGAAAACTATGTTTTCGTCAAGGCGGACATCTGCGACCTCGCCGCCGTGCGCTCGATCTTTTCTGAATATGCCGTCGACGGGGTCATCCATCTCGCGGCCGAGAGCCACGTGGACAGGTCTATCGTCGACCCGTTCGTCTTCGCAAGGACTAACGTGATCGGCACCCTGACCCTCCTGCAGGTGGCCCGCGAGTTCTGGGAGCCGCAGGGATGGGAGGGCAAGAGGTTCTACCACATTTCGACCGACGAGGTCTACGGCGCGCTTGAGATCACAAGACCGGAAGGCGACCCTGCCGGGAACGAGTGCGGGGGAGGTCCGTTCGGCGATGACTTCTTCACGGAGCGGACAAGCTACAATCCTCACAGTCCGTACTCCGCGGCGAAGGCTTCAAGCGACCATTTCGTTAGAGCCTACCACGACACCTACGGGATGCCGACCATCGTGACGAACTGCTCCAACAACTACGGCCCGTACCAGTTCCCGGAGAAGCTTATCCCGCTCTTCATCAACAACATCCGTCATCGCAAACCGCTTCCGGTCTACGGCAGGGGGGAGAATGTGCGCGACTGGCTCTATGTCGAGGACCACGCCAGGGCCGTCGACCTCGTCTTCCATAAAGGAGAGATAGCCCGTACCTACAACATCGGCGGCTTCAACGAATGGAAGAACATAGACCTGGTCAAGGTTCTGGTAAGGACCGTGGACAAGCTTCTCGACAGGCCTGAAGGGGCTGACCTTGACCTTATCACGTTCGTCACCGACCGCAAGGGCCACGACATGCGTTACGCCATCGATTCCTCGAGGCTGAAGAACGAACTTGGCTGGGAGCCGAGCCTCCAGTTCGAGGAGGGGATAGAGAAGACCGTCAGATGGTACATCGACAACGGCGAGTGGCTGGACAATGTCACCAGCGGAGACTATCAGCACTACTACGAGAAGATGTACAAAGGAAGGTAAAGGAATATGCAGGGCTGGCAGCGACGAAATCCTGTTTGCCGGAAAGTTTTTTAACAGCCGGCTTGACAGGGCCGGTGGGAATGCGAAAAGGGAGTCTGGACGGATCCGGGCTCCCTTTTAACTTCCCGCCGCGGTAAGGATTTCTGAAGGAGGTGCAACCGCACCGCATCGCTGCTGCCTGTCGGCCTTGATTCCCAAGGTATTCCGCTTTGGCGTCCGTTCAGCCTTTGCCTACTGATGCAGAAAGTACCGCAAAGGTACACATTATTTTGTTATCTCCAAATATTTTTGCGTAATTTTTTAAAATAATCGTTCATTTAAGTCTTTTCAACTATCTATGAAATAGAATTATCGCATCATTTCCATATACCTAAAGCATTACTTTAAGTAAACGGACAATCACAGATAAACTCCCGGGAGCATCCTTCCCCTCGTCCTTTTTCCACGCCCCCGGGAGAACTATAAAAACAACAGACTATGACACCGACTGCAGGCTCACGGCGCTGTTCCGCCGCAGCCGCTAGAGCTGCGCCGAAATGTTGCCGTCGACCGGCTCGACGATGTTTGCCAGAACTTCAACGCTGGTCCTTTCCGTGCCGTCGCTGGAGACATATTTCTGCGAACGCAGCCTGCCTGCGACGTAGATCGGAAAACCTTTAGTGATGAAGTCAAGTGACGGGATGCCTTTGCCTTCCCAGGCCGTGACATTGTGCCAGGTGGTCTCGATGACCGGTTCGCCGTTCCTGCCTTTGTAGGCGAAATTCGTGGCCACGGAGAAGTGGGCCACCCTTGACTGTCCGACATTGAGGATGTTGACATTTCCAACATTTCCTCGGATTTCGATCCTGTTTAACTGTTCCATAATTCAAGTGGTTTAAATTGTTGTTATAAATTGGTACCGTAAGTTGTCCGTCCGGTGGTCCGTGCCTCCGGGTGTCCGGTCTGCACCTGACGCGAAGATATTCATAAAGAAGCTCCTGCCGCAGCAGGCAAAGATTTTATGCCCGAGAAGTTTCTGTTTTTTAGCGAGTCTATGCTTTTCTTATTCTTTTTTCTGTTTTTTAGCATAGGTTTCCTGTCTGCCGGGCAGGTTTCTTTGCCGGCTAAGAATTTTATGCCGTCTGTTGTAAAAAATCACCTTACTGCCTTGGTAAACCGTCTCGAGGCTAAAAAACGGAAACATTTTGATGAAGTTTCTTAGCGGGGCTTGGAAAAGTCTGGCCGAAACGGCATATTCGCAGACAGACATTCCTGACAAGGCGGGGATGGGAAAGATCGGAGGGGAAGAATATGACAGGAACGGAGGAAGACCGGAGAGGAAGGTGCCTGGAATGCGGAGATGTACTTCCTTACGGACGCAGCGACAAGAAGTTTTGCTGCCAGAGTTGTAAAGACCGCTATCACTATGTCAACGGAGGCAGGCTGAAAGGACTCAGAATGAGGACGATCAGGAGAATCGACCGCAACCACGAGATCCTCGAGAAGCTGCTTGAAAAGGGGGTGGTGTCCATAAACATCCCTGACCTTGTCGCGATGGGCTACAGACTGGACTGTGTCACATCCTACAACAAGGTCAGGGGTCACAATGAGTACCGATGCTACGACATCAAGTACTTTATGTCGCAAAGCAGAATGTTCTGCCTGTCAAGGGTCGGGAAAATCACCGTGTAGGCGGCGTCAGGCCTCCTTCACGGCGGTCTCTTCGTCTTTGCCCGGATCTTTGAACAGGAAGATGAACAGGAAGCCGACCACGAAGGCGAAGCCTGCGAAGATGTACCAGGCCGTGGCCCAGTCAGGCTGGGCGGCGTTGAAGACGAAATGGTTCACGACCTTGCCTGCGGCCCAGGTGCCGATCGAAGCGCCGAGGCCGTTGGTCATCAGCATGAACAGACCCTGCGCGCTGGAGCGGATGTCCTTGGATGTCATCCTGTTGACATACAGGGAACCGGAGATGTTGAAGAAGTCGAAGGCGACTCCGTAGACGAGGCAGGAGAGGACGAACAGCCAGACTCCGCTTCCCGGATTGCCTGCTCCGAAGAAGCCGAACCTCAGAACCCAGGCGAACATCGAGATGAGCATCACCTTCTTGATTCCGAAACGCTTCATGAAGAACGGAATCAGGAGGATGCAGAGGGTCTCCGACATCTGGCTGAGCGAGATCAGGGCGTTGGCGTTGCGGGCGCCCCAGGCGTCGGCATATTCAGGAATCCCCGCGAACGAGGAGATGAACGAGTTGGCGTAGCCGTTGGTGATCTGCAGGGAGGCTCCGAGGAGCATCGAGAAGATGAAGAAGATGGCCATCTGCTTGTCCTTGAAGAGGGTGAATGCCTTCAGTCCGGTGGCCTCCATGAAACTGCTGCCGGCGCTCTTCTTGACAGGGACAGCAGGAAGCGAGAGGGCGTAGACGCCGAGGATGAGGCTGAGGATTCCGGAAGTGAAGAACTGGAAATAGCTGTGCTGGTACTGGATGCCTGAAGGGTCTCTCATAAAGTTGACGAAGAGCATCGAGCAGATGAATCCGACCGTGCCGAAGACTCGGATCGGAGGGAAGGCCTTGACCGTGTCCTTGCCCGCTCCTTCCAGACCGGCGTAGGCCACGGAGTTGGTCAGGGCGATTGTAGGCATGTAGAACGCCACGCTGATGGTGTAGAGGGCGTAGAAGACACCGAAGTTGAACTCGGGACCGACAGAGTAGGCTCCGTCGGCCACACTTACCGACCCCATAGCGTAGAGTCCGGCTCCGACCATCGACACGCCGGCTATCAGCTGGCAGAGCGAAAGGGTCTTCTGCGCCGGAATCCATTTGTCGGCCACGATGCCGACCAGGGCGGGCATAAAGATGGACACGAATCCCTGGGTGGCGAAGAACAGCCAGATCTGCGGGCCGAGACCCGCCTTGCCGAGGAAGCTGCCCATTGAGGTCAGATAGGCTCCCCAGATGGCGTACTGGAGAAAGTTCATGATGATCAGCCTTAGGCTGATGTGCTTGTTAGTCATAATGTTATTTGTTTTTTATCTTGTTTTGGCATTCTCAAAACAAACAAATGTACAAGTTTTCGGCTAAAAATCACTATCTTTGAGGGTTAAATTGTTGGTAATGGAATTTAAAAAGCTGGCCGCTGACAAAGGCTCGATGGCGAGGACAGGAATCCTCACGACAGACCACGGGGAAATCAGAACCCCGATATTCATGCCGGTCGGCACCGTCGGCTCCGTCAAAGGAGTCTACCACCGTGACCTTAAAGAGGACGTGAAGGCCGAGATCATCCTCGGCAACACGTACCATCTCTACCTGCGCCCGGGTCTTGAGACTCTGCGCAAGGCGGGCGGTCTGCACAAATTCGAGAACTGGGACAGGCCAATCCTGACGGACAGCGGCGGTTTCCAGGTCTTCTCCCTCACCAAAATCAGAAAGATCACCGAGGAGGGCTGCCGGTTCCAGTCCCACATAGACGGCTCGCGCCACATATTCACGCCTGAGAACAACGTGGACACCCAGAGGATCATCGGGGCGGACATAATGATGGCTCTGGACGAGTGCTGCCCGGGCGACGCCGACGAACGTTACGCCGCCAGGTCGCTGAAACTCACGCAGGGCTGGCTCGAACGCTATTTCAAGCGTTTCCTCGAGACCGAACCACTGTACGGCTACAACCAGGTGATGTTTCCGATCATCCAGGGCTGCGTCTACCCGGAACTCCGCAAGAGGGCGGTCGACCATGCCCTGAACCTTGTCGGAGACAGTCCGGCCGCCGGCGGTTTCGCCATCGGAGGCCTGGCCGTCGGAGAACCGACAGAGAAGATGTATGAGATGCTGGAACTTGTCTGCCCGCTCCTTCCTCAGGACAAGCCGCGCTACCTGATGGGAGTCGGCACTCCGGCCAACATCCTTGAGGGCATCGCGAGGGGAGTGGACATGTTCGATTGCGTGATGCCGACCCGCAACGGCCGCAACGGAATGCTCTTCACCTGGAACGGAATCATGAATATGCGCAATTCCAAGTGGGCGGAAGACTTCTCGCCGATCGACCCGGACGGAGCCTCGTTCGTCGACCGGACATATTCAAAAGCCTACCTGCACCATCTTTTCATAGCGAAGGAGATGTTCGCCGCGATGATCGCGAGCGAGCACAACCTCGCGTTCTACCTCGACCTTGTCCGCGCCGCGCGGCAGCACATCGAGGCAGGGGATTTCGCCTCGTGGAAGGAAGCTACCGTGAAGAAAGTAACATCTAGACTGTAGGCAGCTATGAACTGGGGATTGAAGAAGATTGACTGGTACATCATAAAGAAGTTCATCCTGACCTTCTTTATCGCACTTCTTCTCATCATCGGCATCGTCATAATCTTCGACATCAGCGAGAAGATCAACCATTTTGTCGAGAACCACGCTCCGCTCAAGGAGATAATCTTCGACTACTACGTGAACTTCGTGCCGTACTTCATCAACATGTTCAGTCCGCTGTTCGTGTTCATCACCGTGATCTTCTTCACTTCGAGGATGGCCGCCAACAGCGAGATCATAGCGATCCTGTCCTGCGGAGTCAGTTACAAGCGGATGCTCGTGCCGTACATGGTCTCGGCCTTCCTGATCGCGGCCTTGTCGCTTTCGCTCAATCTATGGGTCATCCCGAGGTCCAACGTTGTGAGAGTCAATTTCGAACAGAAGTATATCAAGCACAGGTCGGCGCTTTCTTCGAACAATGTCCACTACCAGATCGATCCGGGCAAGTTCGTCTCCGTGGAGTCGTTCAGCTCCTGGAACAACACCGCCTACGACTTCACCCTCGAGGACATCGAGAACAACAAGCTCGTGAAGAAGATCTCCGCGGAGAAGGCCGTGTGGGACAGCACCTTCGGAGGGTGGACTCTGAAGAACTACTTCGTCCGTGAATATTCCGACGGTCTGCACGACCGCATCAGGAGCGGCGCGAGGCTCGACACCGTCCTGAATCTGACTGTCACGGATTTCTACAGGAACAAGAAGACCGTGGAGACCCTTCCGGCCGCCCAGCTTGAGCAGCTGATCGCGACCCAGAAGATGCGCGGCGACGCCAACGTGATGTACGCTCTGATCGAGAAGCACACCCGCCTGGCCCTGCCGTTCTCCGCCTTCATACTCACCCTGATGGGTGTCTGCCTTTCGTCAAGGAAGCGGAGGGGAGGCATCGGTCTCAACATAGGTATCGGCATAGCCTTGAGTTTCACCTACATCCTGTTCCTGAGGTTCAGCCAGATGTTCGTCTACTCCGGAGCGATGAGTCCGTTCTTCGCCCTGTGGCTGCCTAACGTCGTCTTCGGAATCATAGCCATCGTCCTTTACTCCAGAGCATCCAAATAATTCAATATTTATGTCACAACACTCTTTATCCCCACTGAAACGGTCGATAGTCGGCGTTCAGTTCATGTTCGTGGCCTTCGGATCCACGGTACTCGTTCCACTTCTTGTCGGCTTCGATCCGGCTATCGCCCTTCTGGCCGCCGGCCTCGGCACTCTTCTTTTCCACGCCGTCACCGGTGGTAAGGTTCCTATCTACCTGGGCAGCAGTTTCGCATTCATCGCCCCTATCGTCAAGGCGACCGAACTTTACGGAACGGCCGGAATGTTCTGCGGACTTGTAGCCGTGGGTGTTGTGTACATGCTTATGAGCCTTCTTGTCAAGCTCTTCGGAATCAATCTCATCAAGAAACTTTTCCCGCCGATCGTGATCGGTCCGGTCATCATCCTGATCGGTCTGTCGCTCGCCGGCACAGGTGTCGACATGGCAAGCAAGAACTGGCCTCTTGCCCTCGTGTCGCTTTTCGTGGCCATCATCTGCTCCTGCTGGGGTAAGGGAATGATAAAACTGATCCCTGTGGTGTTCGGCGCTCTCGCCGGCTACATCGTTTCCCTGATTTTCTACAGAAGCCAGATGGACTTCTCAGGGGTGGCGGCCGCACCTTGGTTCCAGCTGCCTCACATCGCCAAGATGAGCTTCTCCTGGCAGGCTATCGTCTTTATGGCGCCTGTCGCCATCGCCCCGATCATCGAACACGTGGGTGATGTCTATGCCATCAGCGAGATCGCGGACAAGGATTTCGTCAAGGATCCTGGTCTGCACCGCACGATGCTTGGCGACGGTCTCGCCTGCACCCTCGCTGCCTTCCTCGGCGGCGCTCCTGTGACGACATATTCAGAAGTAACCGGCGCCGTGTCCCTCACCAAGGTCACCGATCCGTCCTGCATGAGGATCGCCGCCCTCTCCGCCATCCTGATCTCTCTGATCGGTAAAGTCGGCGCGGCCATCCAGACCATCCCTACCGCCGTTCTCGGTGGCATCATGCTCCTTCTCTTCGGCAGCATCGCCTCGGTCGGCATCAACAATATGGTCAAGGCGCACATCGACATGAACAAGACCCGCAACCTGATCATCGCATCCCTGATCCTCACCATCGGCATCGGCGGCGCTGTCATCAGCTTCGGCAAATTCTCCCTCGCCGGCATCGGTCTGGCGTCGGTTGTCGGCGTCATCCTGAACCTCATCATCCCTGACTCTGACAAGGAAGAGGCGAAGGCGGAGGCAAAGTAGTTTTATGAATATCCCGGAGGCCTCGTGAGCAACGGGGCCTCCTTTTTTATTAATATTCAGAAACAACATTTATGCAGACACTTAAGGTAAAGATAGTCAACAAAAGCCAGTGGCCGGACCCTGCCTATGCCACGGAGGCCTCGGCAGGGATGGACCTCCGCGCCGACATAACTGAACCTATCGTTCTGAAGCCGCTGGAAAGAGTCCTTGTGCCCACTGGCATATTCATAGAACTTCCTGTCGGCTACGAGGCCCAGGTCCGTCCGCGCAGCGGGCTTGCCACCAAGCACGGAATCACTGTGATCAACAGCCCCGGGACGGTGGACGCTGATTACAGGGGTGAACTGAAGACATCTCTGGTGAACCTTTCTAACGAGCCGTTCGAGATTGTTCCCGGCGAGCGTATCGCCCAGATGGTGGTCGCCCGTCACGAGAGGGTCGAGTGGGAGGACGTCGAGTCTCTGTCCGAGACCGGGAGAGGCGCCGGAGGCTGGGGAAGCACGGGTGTTAAGTGACGCCCGGCGGGCGTTACTTAACACCCACCATCTGACCCCCCTGCACCCCCTGCCAGAGGGATTGCGGCCTTACGGCCGGCCGGCAGAAGCCGGCTTGTCACACGAAGTGTGACCACTCAGCTCCTGCCTGTGCTTGAAACATTTAGTTCCTGTACATAAATAAACATTAATTTTGGATATGGACATCAATAGATTATACGCCGCGTTCAGGGAAAGCGGAAGCGTGACCACGGACAGCCGCGCTATAAAGGGCGGAGAGATGTTCTTCGGCCTGAAAGGCGAGAATTTCGACGGCAATGAATATGCTCTCAAAGCCCTCGAGGCCGGAGCCCGCTATGCCGTCGTGGACGAGGGCACGGCCGCAGCCGCCTCAGGGAATCCTGACATCATTGTTGTCCCGGACACGCTCGCGGCTCTGCAGGCCCTTGCCCGGTACCACAGGGAGAACACTTTCGTGGACGGGAAACGCCTGACGGTCATCGGTCTGACCGGCACCAACGGCAAGACAACCACCAAGGAACTTATCACCAGGGTCCTGTCGGCCAAATACCGCGTGACCTCGACCCGGGGCAACCTTAACAACGACATCGGCGTGCCGCTTTCAGTCCTGTCCATCAATCCGGAGACGCAACTCGCAGTCATCGAGATGGGAGCCAACCACCCCGACGACATCGAGAAACTGGTCAAGGTCTGCGAGCCTGACTACGGCCTCATCACCAATGTAGGCAAGGCCCATCTTCTCGGTTTCGGCAGTTTCGAGGGTGTGAAGAAGGCCAAAGGCAAACTCTACGACTACATCCTCGAACACGGAGGAAGAATATTCCTGAACGCCGACGATCCTGAACTTTCCGCGATGGCCGCCGCCCGCAAGGGATTGAATGTCATTGAATATGGTCTCAAACGTTCCGGCACGATAGTCCTGCCTTCCGACGCCGCCCATCCTTTCGTGAGGATGGCTGTCCCTTCGGAAACCTCAGAAGAAACCGGAGCTGAGACACTTCTGGGTCTTGAAACCCACCTCGCTGGGGCGTACAACGCGGATAACATCGCCGCCGCCATCACTGTCGGACGGCATTTCGGAGTCCCGCTTGAGGATGCGCTCCAGGCTGTGAGTGAATATATTCCTAAAAACAATCGCTCGCAGCTTGAGAAGACGGAGCGGAACATTCTGATCGAAGATGCCTACAACGCCAATCCTACAAGTATGGCCGCCGCGCTGGACAACCTCGCCTCCGTGCAGGCCCCGAGGAAGGCGGCTCTGCTGGGGGATATGCGCGAACTCGGAGCCGAGTCGGTAGGAGAACACCGCACAGTGCTGGACAAGGTGCTTTCGATGGGTCTGGACCTTGTCTGCCTTGTCGGGGAAGAGTTCCGCAAGGCTCTGGAGTTTTCAGGTGAAGCCTCCGGCTGTGGGAAGGTAAAATGGTTCGCCACTTCGGCCGACCTCGCCGCCTGGCTGCGATCCGATCCGCAGTCCGGCCTCACCGTCCTTGTCAAAGGTTCGCGCGGCATCCAGATGGAAAAGGTGCTGCCGGAACTCTAGGATGAAGTCATCGAAAAGGGGCTGACCGGAAAAGCCGTAACTAGTGACAGCTTTTCCGATCAGCCCGATTACCCCGACAAGCTCAACGGCGATCAGGTGTCTACATTCACTATCGACAATTCCGCAAAGTGAAATCAAGTAAAGTCAACATGAAATAGGCCTGCGCCGAGTGTTGAATTCAGGTCTGATGTAGCTACCACTTGCCGTCAACATTGCCCTCCAGCGTCTCGTCACCATAGTTTAGAGCCTTCCCGTTGAAGATATCCTTCACATAATCACGGCAATAAAACAGATAGAATGAGCTTCCCGTATTTGCGTGGGTATAAGTCTGGGACATATATTTTCTGCCCTTGAACATCCCTGACCCCGTGAAGGCGGTTTTGGCGCTTGTGTAGTTATTATAAGGAACAATCTCGTCTTTTGTGGAATGGAATACGACCATCGTATGCTGGGGTGTCCATCCTCTGGTCAGATTATTCTTCTCCAAAGCCTTTTCCAGGCAAGTCATCTTGTCCATATATTCCTTCGACGTAGTGCCGGTTTTGAAGTAGGATATCACCTCCGGACGCATTAACTGGTTCACCGCACAGTAATTTCCGATGTCATTATTCTGGATGGAAAAGTCGCTGTGAGTTTCGGAGTACTTCTGCAATTCTTCCTGTATCTCCGGGGTACTCTTCTCTTTTTCCTCAATATATTTGAGAACTTTTGTTTTAATGAAACTTTCCGTAAGGAAATCCTTGGGAGAATAAGACTTGAGAGACTCGTCGCAATCGCACATACCTTTGATAATGAGCGCTACGGCAACCGGCAGATACACCTTGTCATCACTGATGTATTTCTTAAGCGTTGTGACCGGATCATAAGGGCCGTCACCGCATACGCTGCCTTTGAAATTGAGATACTGCCCCAGACGGTTCTCCTCAAGATAGCGTTGTACCGCCATAGCCACTGAACCTCCCTGCGAATATCCCACGCTCACGCTCCCCCAGCCATCGTCTATCTTTTTCTTGAGCGACTTGGTGTACCACTCCAGACCGTTGAAAGCTCCATCCACCACCTGCCTGGCAGTGACTTTCTGCTGAAGATACGGGTGGATACGTCCCTTCGTGTCGCCATACCCCTGATAATCAGGCATAATGACCAAAGCCTCAGTTTTCAGAGGACTTGCAAAGCATACCATCTGTCCGACATCATAGCCAAATTCTCCTGTCCATAAACTTGCGCTATAATTCCCGTAATTGCTTGGACATTCTTCGTCATCGGTAATGGTCACGTGGCAGCCGATCACCAGATTGTCCGGCTGAGGATCGTGGAACAGTCCCCAAGGATATACCACAAGTGCGGAAAGCTGTATATCTTTCTCCTTTTCGTCTTTGGACCAATATGTGATTTTGTGCCAGGCAAAACCGATGATGTCACCATCGTGGGGGTCTCCGTTTCTCCCGAGAGAATCAGCTATGGCTGCATTGAGAGAATCTGTCTTGCGCAATTGCTCGCTTGCCCAGGAAATCACCATCTCTCCGTCATCTGCATTACTTTCCTGGGCCTTCGAAATAATCTCAGAGTAGTAATCGTGCCAGGTCATATGACCTGAATCCCCTTCAATGATATCATCAATGTCCGGATGTATGTTGACGGGCAGCCCGTAGGTGTCATCATTCTTTTCACAGGAGACCGCGAACAAAGCTGCGGCTGCCAGCAACAGCGAGAATCTTCTCAAAATTTCCATGATCTGAGTCATTTTCATAAGCTTTCAACTCACAAAATTACAGCAAAATTGAAGAACATTGTAACAATTGTTTGTTAAATTTATAAAAGTAGCGCCTCCGAATATACCCCCGTGGTTGATAATCCACATCACGTCAAACACGGATATTTGCAGATGACCCGACACAACGCCGAAGACGATTCCTTCACCCTGGGCTATCCTGACCGTGAGGTCAGGGAGGGGGTCATCAACGGCCTCCTGAACAGTTACAGCCGGTCGTCGTGACTGGATATTCAAAAAAAGTGGTCACGGACAATCGCCGCGACCACTTTTCTTGTGGAGCATAGGAGGATCGAACTCCTGACCTCAAGATTGCGAACCTTGCGCTCTACCAGCTGAGCTAATACCCCGTTGCATCGGCAAAGATACAAAAAAATGCTGAACTACCACACAATAGTTGTAAATTTGCACCCCTGTACGAATTAATTCAAAAGCACACAGTGATGATCGCGAATAAAATGAAACTCGAGTCTCCTTTCGCCTTCGAGGCGGGAGGGACGCTCACGGGTCTTGAAATAGCTTACCACACCTCGGCGGAAAGGTTCGACGGCAGCAGAAAGGTCGTCTGGATCTGCCACGCCCTCACCGCCAATTCCGATCCGGAGGACTGGTGGCCGACGATGGTGGGCGAAGGCAAGCTCATCGACACCAGCAAGTACTTCATTGTCTGCGTGAATATGCTTGCGTCCCCTTACGGCACTTCAGGCCCTTCGACAATCGATCCTGCCACCGGAAAGCCATATTTTTTCTCTTTCCCTAAAGTCACCATCAGGGACATTGTCCGTACTCTGACCCTTGTCCGGGAGCATCTTGGAATAGAAAAGGTCGACCTGCTGATAGGCAGTTCGATCGGCGGCTTCGTGGCCTCTGAGTGGACGGCGACCGAGCCGGATGTCGTCGGAAGGCTTGTCCTGATGGCGACCGATGTACGGATAACACCTTGGCTTTCAGCTATGTGTGAGGCGCAGAGAATGGCGCTTGAAGCCGATCCGACCTTCCGGGCTGCCGGGAATCTTGACGGCGGAAAGGCCGGTCTCAAATGCGCCAGAGCGCAGGCCCTCATCTCCTACAGATGCTTCGACGGCTATCTGAAAACCCAGTCCGAGCCGGATCCTGACACCCTTTTCGCCGGCAGGGCCGCTTCGTACGAACGTTACCAAGGCGAAAAACTCGCCAGGCGTTTCGATGCATATTCCTACTATTACCTTTGCGATGTGCTTGACAGCCACAATGTCGGCCGCGGCAGAGGGGGAGTGGAGGCCGCTCTGGGTGGCATCACGGCAGGAACGATCGTCATCGGCATCGACACTGACACCATATTCCCTCCGAAGCGGATGGTTTCCTGGGCGAAGATGATACCGGGCGCTGAATATTTTGACATATCCTCGGATTTCGGCCACGATGGTTTCCTGCTTGAGACCGGACAGCTTACGGCCCTGCTTGAGCCGGAACTCAGGCGGCTGGACTATTAAAAATGACCTATAGGTCTATTTTTTTTTGATGTCGCTGTACTTTTCCAGAACGGAGGGCAGCTCCATTCCGTAGACCTTTTCACGAAGGAAAAGTCCGAAATCATCTTTGTGGAGGAGCTGTTCCTCCACCGGAATCGTCTGCCCCACGCCGACGCGGATCCTGCGGTGTTTCTTGTTGACCAGTTCCCTCGGCAGCTGCAGAAGCCGGACCCTCCAGTCGATAAGCCCGAGGAAGTAGAACCACATGGAGTTGTGGTCGAAGAACTTTACGGGAACAATCGGCACTTTGGCCTTCTGGATGAGACGGATGACGGCATCCTGCCATTCCCTGTCGCGGATTTTCCTTTCCTTGAGGCTGAGGTCGGACACCGCTCCCGAAGGGAAGAAACCGACAGGATACCCATCCTGCAGCCGTGAGATGACCTCGCGGACTCCCTGTATGTTCTTGGCGGTGATGCCTTTGTTGAGATTGTTCTTCGGGTTCACGACGATGAGGCTTGGAGTCAGGGCCTCGATGATTGAAAGGAATTCAGTCACCATCACCTTGAATCCCTCGCGCAGATGCCCCATTAGGTCGATCAGTATGACTCCGTCAAGACCCCCGTAAGGATGGTTGCTGATGGTGATGAAAGGGCCTTCCGGAAGGTTGGCGAGCCTGTCGGCTCCGCCGATGCGGTAATCCACGCCGAGAGTCTCAAGCAGCGCCCCGGCGAAATCCTCGCCCTTGTTGTCGCTGATGGTGTCGTAAAGGTCAGAGAGCTTCTCTATGGCGAGAAGCTTGCGCAGGAAAGCTGCCAAAGCGTTGCCCGTCCTGCCTTTGAAGACAGGTGCGAGCCGCTCGATCTGTTCGACGGGAAGTAACGGCATGGCGGACTATTCGTTTCCCTTTTTTCTTTCAGGCATAGGGTCTAGCCTGGCATATTCCTTAGCGTCCTTGATGATGGTCACAAGGTAGATGACCAGCAGGGCGGCCAGGATGACGAGGCCGGCGATGTCAAGGGATCTGAGTTCGAGGATGCGTCCCAGAATATTCAAAGAACAGCTGAACTCGCGCAGAGGGGCGACAAGGATGAACAGCGAGGTGAGGATGATCGCGATGACCCTGAATTCGGTAGGGCCGAGTTTCGCGTAGGTCAGCCTGAACTCGCTTTTCAGGTGGGCGTTGACGCTGACATTGACGGTGAGGCAGAGGTACAGCACGAAGATAGCCAGCGCGATGTCGAGCCTCATAAGCGGCGACAGGCCGATCCCTACGAACATCAAGGCTTCGTTGATACAGTCCACCGTGTGGTCGAGGTAGTAGCCGTAGACCGGCCTCTGGGTGTGTCTGACTCGCGCGAGCGTCCCGTCAAGGGAGTCGCCGTACCAGTTCACCACAAAGCCCAGACAGCTGAGCCAGAGGAAATTGATGTTGATTCCGCAAAGGACGTAGCCCGCTCCGATCATCAGCGCTCCCAGTGACCCGATTAGGGTAAGGGTGTCGGACACGACCCAGTCAGGCTGTCTGTCAGCCAGCCACACAAGGGCTTTCTTCTCGACTCCGTTGAGAATCGAAGTCTGTATTCTTTCAGCTTTCTTGTCTGTCATCGTCGCCATATTACTTGGTCAATTTCGTGTATATTCTCGCCCTCTTGTGCAGATGGTGCTCGAATTTGCCCCAAAGGTTCTGCACATTGTGGTTCTCCTCAAGCTCGCGGGTACTCTCGACGTACTTGATGCCGTTCTTGTGCATCCCCTTGCCGATCTTCGAGATGATCATGGCGTTCACGCCCTTGTCCTGGTACTCCTTGGAGATCGCTATCAGCAGTGCATCGATGGTGTCGTTGTGCCTGAGCGCATGCAGGATATGGATGAAACCGAACGGGAACATGTGGCCTTTGGCCTTCCTGAGCGCAAGGGAGAGGGAGGGGAGGGTGATTCCGAACCCGACCACCTTGTCGTCCTTGTCCACAATGACCGATACGAAATCAAGATTGAGGTTCGGAAAGAACTGGTTCTTGAGGTCCTCGCACTGGGCGGGAGAGAGTTCAGAGAAGCCGTGAAGCGCGGAGTAGCACTCGTTCATCACCGAGAATATCCCGTTGGCGTACTTGCGCAGCAGTTCGTTCTTGTTCTTGTAACTGCCTTCCCGTAGGTCGTAGCGCTTGCCGATCAGGTCGGCGAAATGGAAGTACCTCTCAAGGTCGTCCGGAACGGTGATCCTGTACTCTACGAAGTCCGTCTCCTTGGCGAAGCCTTCCTTGAGGATCATCGGCTCATAGTAAGGGGCGTTGTACTTGCCGTAGGCGGTCGGATACTGGTCGAATCCGTCGACCAGCACGCCGGCGATGTCGAACTCGAGGAAACCGACCGGACCCTCGACCACCTCCATCCCTTTCTCCGCGGCGTACTCCCGGACATTCTCGAAAAGCTGGTGCACAACCTCCTGTGACTCGATGAAATCGATCCATCCGAAACGGCAGATCTTCTTGCCGACCTTCTTGTTGTACTTATGGTTGATGATGCCGGCGATCCTGCCGACCACTTTTCCGTTGTCATCCAGCGCCAGCCAGTACTTTCCTTCGCAGACTTCGAACGCCCGGTTTTTGCCCGGCGTCAGAGTGTCCATCTCCATCGACTCTATCTGCGGAACGTAGTACTCGCTGTCCGCGTACAGTTCATTCGGGAACTTGACGAAACGCCTCAGATCCTTCCTGCTTGTCACTTCTTTGGTTGTGATTGCCATTATTTTGTGCTTTACAAACCGCTAAAATAGTAAAAAAACACATAATGCTATTCACCGGGGAGAGGGAAATCTTATATGTCTGTCTTACTGAATGTGCGGAAGCCTTTTATTGTCAGTAGTATAGGTTCGATGCCCGAATCGTAGGACTTTTTACTTTCCTATGCGTGGCCGGCGGCGCTGCGGCTCTTGTTGACGACTGCCACACCGCTGAACACCATGATCACGGCGATGATCTTCTGCACGGAGAGCGTGTCCATCCCTCCTGCGACGCTGATGATGCAGGCGATGATCGGCTGGAGGTAGGTGTACATCGCCACGATGGTAGGCCTGACTCCTTTCTGCCCGACGGGGATGAGAAAGTAAGCGACGAAGGTGGCGAAGAAGATCAGGAAGCCAATCTCGAAGGCCTGCCGCGGCCTGATGGCCAGGTAGTCGGTGTGCAGGATGTCCCCGACCGAGAACGGCAGCGACATCAGCAGCGAGAAAAGGAACATCCATTTCATGAATGTGATCACTGAATATTTCTGGATGAGCGGGCGGAACGCGCCGAGGTACAGCGAGAAACTTATGCTGTTCAGGAAAAGGAGGACGAAGCCCCACGGTTTCGTCGTCTCCACCCCGTTGTGGCTATGTACCGAATTGAGAATCAGGAATATGACGCCGATGAAACTGATTCCGACTCCGAGGGCTTTCTTGCCTGTGATCGGTTCTTTCACGAATATGCAGGCGAAGAACATCGTGAAGATCGGGCCGAGAGTGCCGAGGATCGAAGCGTCGATGGTGGTCGCCATCGTGATGCCCTTGAGGAAGGTGTACTGGGTGATGAAGAGTCCGAAGACCGAGGCCAGGGCTATCCGCCACAGGTCGCTAAGCGGCACCTTCTCCTTCGGGGTGAACAAGGAGATCAGCCAGAACAATGCTGAGGCTCCGATAGCCCTGAATGTGAACAACGCTATCGGGGAGACGACTCCGGAGTTGGAAATGTCCTTGGTCAGCACGATGTTGACTCCGAAGATCGTGTATGCCGCCAGCAAGGCGAGATGCCCTTTAAGTTTATCGCTCATAATGATTTAAGATATTCACAAAAACCGCTTCATGACAGGCCGCCGGAACATTCCGGGCATATTCCTTTGACTAGATAGTTGGAGGTCGTCTCCGTGTAGCCCTCCGGAAGGGTAACGGGCGGGATGGCGACACCCTCAAGGCAGAAGGTGCGGTGGCATCGCTCGCAGAAGAAATGGACGTGCGTGTCATCGTCTTTGTCCGCGTCGTGGCTGTGGCAGAGTTCGTAGCGTGTCCCGTCGCCTCCGTCCTCTATCGAGTGGACCAGGTGATGCTCTTTGAACTGCATCAGGCTTCTGAATATTCCCGACTTGTCTACAGTGCCGATTTTCCCCTCAAGTTCCATAAGGCTGAGAGGCCGCCCTTCTTCGAGCAGCGCCCTGGCCACGATGATCCGGTTCACGGTGGGCTTCACCCCGTGGCTCTCAAGCAAATCTGTGATGTCCAGATCCTTCATTGGAAGTTGTTTTTAATCTCTTGCAGTCGCGATCAAACGCCCGCTGTCGCGAATTTACAAAATTCCCGGGCTTTGGAGATGGTTTTCGGATTGTTTTAAGAGCCGGCCTTGCCACAGGGACTTGACAACCTGTCTCGACACCCGGTCAGGTCGCCTGACTTGCCGATCCACCGGAATCACTCTTTGCAACCGGGTTGCGGAAGATAAGTCCGACATTCGCGGTGTCAAAACGGAAATGTTTAAAGTTTAATTTATGGATAAAGAAAACAAAATCCGCCTTATGAGGATTCTCCTCTCGGCCGTTCTGCTGGGAGTGGCGGCACTGGTTGAAAAGAACTGCGGCCTGAAAGTCTGGCAACTTCTTCTCGTCTACCTTGTGCCTTATCTCATCGTAGGTTACGAAACCTTGCTTGAAGCGGGAGAGAAAATCATCGGCGGCGAACTTTTCGATGAAGATTTCCTTATGAGCGTTGCCACGATTGGCGCTTTGTGCATCGGATTTCTTCCCGGCGCCGAGACGCAGTTTCCGGAGGCGGTAGGCGTGATGCTCTTCTTCCAGATCGGGGAACTTTTCGAGGAGATCGCGGAAGGCCGCAGCCGCCGGTCAATCTCCAACCTGATGGACATCCGTCCGGACACCGCCAACGTGGAGCGTGACGGCAAGGTCCTGACCGTGTCCCCTGGCGATGTCAAAGTAGGGGAGACCATAGTCGTGAAGCCGGGAGAGAAAGTCCCGATGGACGGAGTCGTCATCGAAGGACGGTCCAGCCTCGACACGGTTGCCTTGACAGGGGAGAGCGTGCCGAGAGGCATAGCGGAAGGAGATGAAGTCATTTCCGGCTGCGTCAACCTTACGGGAGTCCTGAGGGCGAGGGTCACCAAGGTTTTCGGCGAGTCCACCGCCTCGAGGATCCTTGACCTTGTCGAGAACGCCTCGCAGAACAAATCGAAGAGCGAAGGATTCATCACCCGTTTCGCCAAGGTCTACACTCCTGTAGTGGTCATCGCCGCCCTCGTCCTGGCTTTTGTCCCTCCGGTCCTGTCCGGCGATTTCAGCGGCGCTTTCGCCACCTGGCTTTACAGGTCGCTGACCTTCCTGATCGTCTCCTGTCCCTGCGCCCTCGTGATCTCCATCCCGCTTTCCTTCTTCGGAGGCATCGGCGGAGCCTCCTCTAAAGGCATACTTGTCAAAGGCTCCAACTATCTTGAGGCTTTGGCGAAGGTCGGGACAGTGGTTTTCGACAAGACCGGCACACTGACGGAAGGAGTGTTCGAAGTCACCGCCATCCATCCGGAAATCCTTGATGGAAGGGAACTTCTGCACCTTGCCGCGCACGTGGAAAGATATTCGTCGCACCCGATCGCCGTGTCGCTTAAGAGCGCTTTCGGCGACGAGTCGGATGGCTGCAGCGTCGAGAGCGTCGAGGAGATCGCAGGCCACGGAGCGCGCGCGGTGGTGAACGGCAGGACGGTCTGCGTCGGCAACACGAAGATGATGGATGCCGTCGGAGCGGCGTGGAAGCCTTGTGAAAAGAACGGCACGATCGTCCATGTCAGCGTGGACGGGGAATATGCCGGCCACATCGTGGTCTCCGACAGAATCAAGGCAGATGCCGCCGAGGCCGTCAGCGCCCTCAAGGCACAGGGCGTGACAAAGACGGTGATGCTCACCGGGGACAAGCGCGAGGTCGGTGAATATGTCGCCTCGGCCGTAGGCCTTGACGAGTTCCGAGCCGAACTTCTGCCGGCGGACAAGGTCTCCGAGGTCGAAAGGCTTTTGGCTGAGAAACCTTCCGGAAGGACGCTCGCTTTCGTGGGCGATGGCATCAACGACGCTCCTGTCCTCGCCAGAGCCGACCTCGGCATCGCGATGGGCGGCCTGGGTTCCGACGCTGCCATCGAGGCGGCCGACATCGTGCTGATGGACGACAAGCCTTCCAAGATCGCTCTTGGCGTGAAGATCGCCCGCAGGACTCTTCGGATCGCCAAGGAGAACACCTTCTTCGCCATATTCATAAAACTCCTTGTCCTCGCTCTCGCCGTGGCCGGTCTCGCCACGATGTGGATGGCTGTCTTCGCCGATGTCGGTGTCACTGTTCTCGCTGTCTTCAACGCCGCCCGCGCCCTGAAAGTCTGATGGTGGTTGAATGAAGAAGCCGGACTTCCATCAGAAAGTCCGGCTTCGTGTTTGTTGTCGTTCAGTTTACCGCTGTTTTATTTTTCAAGATCGAAAGTCCAGACCTTGCCATAGTTCCGGAGCGTGCTGACCTTGGCCGTGAGATCCGTGAGGTTGTAAACTACTGACCATTGTGTGTTGCTGGTAAGCTTCTCAGGATTCTTCGGCTGTGAGGCGGCTTCAAGAGTGCTCATCGCCTGTTCTTCCGTCAGGATGTTGTTGTGGCGGGCAAGCGAATCGGCTATTTTGTCGTAACGGTCGCGGCCGTGGTCGGACAGCCCCCCATATTTATGGTTGGCCATCTTAGGGGAGACGTAGAAGTTGGTCACGTATCTCTCGCCCACAAGAGGGTCGAAGGTGTTCGGGTATTTTCCATCGCCTTCATAGACATATTCAATGATGGCTGAGTTGCCCGCCGCGTCGGCGATGAAGAAATGGTAGTTGCCGGCATTGTCGAACGTGCTGTTCATATCGAACTCGCCGAGTTTGGCGATAGCGTCTTCGACATCTTTCGCTGTGTCAAGCAGATAACGCATAGCTGTCGAGGTGGCGATTTTCTTTTTTCCGGTGTTTTGCATCGTCGGTTCGCCGTCAAGGTGCAGGACACTGATCGCAAATCCCTTTTCATTCATTCCGTCCATAAGAACGTAAGGGAATAACATAACGTTGGAGATGTCGGTGACTCCGTCATTGTAGAAGCCCCTTTCGTAGCCTATCCAGTAGGCATCCACCATACAGATGGACTTGTAGCCGTTTTTAGGGGCCGTACGGACTATCGCCGCGGCGATGTCCGCCGGATGCGCGAAGTCGAAGTTGCGTCCCATCAGGCATTTCCCGTCGGGAGTCTTGGCCGCGAACGCGCTGCATCCGCTGCCGTAGTCCATATCGACGGCCTTCGTCACCGGAACGTCGTAAAGTTCTTTGACAGTGAATGCCGAGAGGTCGTCCATCGTGATTGCCTGGTAGGTGTTTACGCATTTGTCCATCTTGTAATCGGCTGTGTAGTTCAGTTCATAGAATCCGCCGATTCCGTCGAGATTCTTCATCGAGCGAAGCATCTTGAGCTTAGAATTGTCAGTGATGTACTTGGCCTCGTTAGAGGTTTCCGCAGGGTTTTCTTTCTGGCATGATCCGGTGCAGGACAGTGTCAGGACGGCGACTGCCATAGCGACGAGGCAGCGGGCCGTTGATAAAAGGTGCAGATTGGTCATAGTATTTGATTTTTAATGTTTCCTGTTCTTGTTCTTGTTTAACTGTCTGTTATTATGTTGTCTGGCCTATGGCCGTCAGTAGATGTAGGCTCCGGACGAGAGTGTGATGGTTTCGCCCCTCTTCACCTCGAGGCCGGTATAGCTGTAGCCTTTGTTCCCGATCATGAATGTGAGGCCGTACTTACCTTCAGGAAGGCTTACCTCAAAGGCCTGTCCTTTGGAATAAACGCTTGTTCCGTCACCGTATGAGAGCGGATGGACTAAGTCAATAAAATACACGTGGTGCATAAAATCGTTTTCGCTGTTTTCAAATATCACGTTGCTGGAAGGGACTCTGTTCGGAATCGGCAGATCGAGGGTTGTCTTGCCGTGGGTCGCCCAGTCCCAGTACACCTGGTCGTTGCTGTTGGTCTTTACGGTGTAGCCGAGGTTCTTGTATTCGACCTTCATCTTGTAGCCGGTCGTGGTGTCGAATTCCTTGGTGTTGTCGACCTGCCATACCCAGCTGAAATGAAAGTCCATCGTGCTCGAGGAAATGAGAGGCGGTTCCGCCGGTTTTTTCGGCAGATTGTTGATGTCTATGCTGTAGATCACTTTGCCTTTACCAGTGGATTTTTCCTCGATGGTGATGTCCTCGATCGTGCGTTTCTCCGAGCTGTTGTAAGAACATCCTCCGGCTGCGGTCAGATTTCCGCCCGTCGTGCCTCCGGACAGAGCGCTCTGGAACGACCAGTCGACTCCGGATGTGTAGGTTGTCGATCCGATGGTGGTGGTCGGGGACGGCCCCTTCGGGAAGGTGGCCGCGACCTCGTTGCCGTTGCTGTCCAGCAGAGTGATTTCCAGAACATATCCGGTAAGATAGAATCCGCTGACAGTGTCGTGCCATTTGTCAGTCACCCAATAAACTTTATTGACGCCAGAGTACATGTCTTTGGAATCTACCGAGAATGTGGCGTCAACGATATAGAAATCACCTGCGTAGTTGCTCTTGGTGGACTTGAACGCATAGAGCGGTATCACTGAACAGAAGAACTCCATATAGGCCTGGCCCTTCATTACGTAGGAGTACTTGGGCTTTCTCTTCAGCACCGTAGTACCCTTGATGTGTGCCTCGTCGGCCCAGTAATAATGCGAGGCCTGGAGCAGTTCGTCGCCCGCTGCGCTGTTTTCCAGAGAAACGGGGATGCTTGTCAGATAATTGACCAGTCCGTTCATCCCTTTTGTCGAGGATTCGGTCATCGAGAATGTAGAACCGCTATTGTGTATCGCCACGAAAAGGCAGCCGTCGATGGTTTTGGCTGGGACAGCGCCAACGTTCCAGTTTTTTATGGCCGGAATGAGAGTGGCGGCTTCAGGGGACACCGCAATAACTGCGATTCCGCACAGATAGGCGTTGCGGATGTCTTCAGCTTCGAGGTCTTCATCATTGACGAACACAACCTTGGCCGAAGCGCAGGGCACCTGTTCTCCCAGAAAACGCTCCTTGATGATTTCTGTCACCTCAGCCCCGGGGTCTGAATAGATGCAGTAGTCGATGTCGGTGGTCAGAATCTCCTGAGGAACTTCCTCATCTATTGTCTTCTCGCCGCACGATGCAAGCGTGAACGCCGCAGTCAGAATGATGGCTGCTATGAAAATAGCCTTAATATGTCGCCTCATGGTTATTTACTTTTTCAGAATGAAACGGTCCCAGGAAGATGAAAGCTTGACGGTCCCGCCGGAGGTCACATCGATATCATCTTCATAGATGTAGGTTCTTGTCACCTTGTCGACGCCAAGGATGTCGCAGGTCATTTCATATTTGCCCACAGGCACATACATTGAGGCTGACCTGCCATAGGAATATTGGTTCTTGTCCACATACTCAGGGAAAGAGGAGTAGGTCTTGTTCTTGAGAGTGATTTTTGTGATGAATGTGCCGTCTTGGGTGTTGGTAAACTCGAACCTGCCGGTAGGGTGACGGTTCGGTACCGGAAGCTCATATTTCTCCGTGTGATAAGGGAGCTTGTAAACCAGGTTGTGGTAGTCATAGCTTCCGGTGTAGTAGTAGGAGGCTCCGTACTTGATGCTTGAAAGGCTGACTTTTACATAATATTTAGTAGAGGAGTCGTAGTCCTTTGTCGGCACGGCCCAGACCCACTGGGAATAGAATCTGGCTGTGCTGACCGCTATTGACGGAGGATTCTTGATGCCGCCGCTGTAGCGGGGCAGGTTGTTGATATTGAAGTCGTAAATCACCTCTGTGTTTCTGTGGTAGTTCACCATATCGCAGTCACTTATGGTGCGGCTGTTGCTGGACGAGAAATTGAATCCGGTCCTTAAGGTGGCGCTCGGAAGCACTCCTCCGGTCAGGTCCCCTCCGCAGGAGAAGTTCCATCCGGTGGTGTAGTCGGTCGAACCGGTGACGGTCGCCGGAGTCGGAACCTGAACAAAATATCCTACCGCGTTGTCGTTGTAATCGCATATGCTTATGTTGGAGTGGAGTCCCCGGAAGTAGAAACCGCAGATGTGGGCCACAACTGCCCCGTGCGTGGAGGTGAAATTTCCGGAATACATCGGGGCTGACTCCACGGTGGTGGTCGAGGAAATCAGGTAGTAATCCATCCCTTCGCCAAGGGATGACTTGAATCCGTGAAGCGGAGTGACATCCACGTGGGCCGAAATGGCATAATTGCCTTTCAGGACATCGTGCTGGGAAGCTACGACATTCGTGATAGTCTTTTCAAGAGTCCCTGTGAAGCGGAATCCGTAGCCGTAAACATCATCGAAAGGCTGTTCCGAAGAATTGGCGCCCGCATTGGCCGTGGTGCTGTTCACCCACGAAACGAGGCCTTCGAGGCAGTCAGCCATATTCTGTCCGCCTGTAGGATTCCATACCGTATGGCTGCCCGGTTGCCGCGGGCAGAACGCGACACAGAGAACATCCCTGCCGACGGCCACCGCCTTTTCGTCCTCGTCATATTCCTCGACTATCGCATCGTCTTCTGAATCTTCCGTTTCTCTTCCGGTTACGATTTCTTCAGGTTTCCCGGTATAACTGACATTCATACCAAGCGAGGTAAGAAGTGTTTCGTCAGGACGATAGACAATCGCGATGCGTCCGTCTTCTTCCAGTGATGTCTTGAGAGAATTGTACTCGTCCATAGTCAAAACGAGTACCGAGGCTTCGTCAGAGGTTAGAGTCTGCGATGCTCTGCCCTTGAGAGCATTTGAGAAGCTCTGCTCGAGAGCTGGTGAGAGATAAACTGCAGGCAGGATTTTATCCTGGCTGGAGAGTGAAGGAAGATTGTCTCCTCTGTAGCCGTCTTCTTTTCCGGCTTCATTGTCGTAATCCTCCTTTTGACAGGAGGAGAACAATGCGAGAGACACCAGTAGCAGCAGTGTGCTGGAACAAATAGCAATGATCCTTCGCATAACTAATATTTCAAAACGTTGCAAATTAAATAAAAACTGCGACTTTCGCAAATCCAACTCATTATTATTTCCGAAAATTATGCAGATTTTTCGTGGTGGTACTTGGGATGAATATTGATCGTAAGTAATGTGGCGTGTGACGCAATCACTTGTGCTGAAAGTGATCGGCTGGATGTACTCGTGATAAGGTCCGCCGCCCCGAAGACCTCGAAGAAGAAGCGTAAAATTGTAGGAAGGAAAGGAATATTCGTTATCTTTGCGGAATATGACAGCCGACGATTGCCGGCGAAAGTTAAAGTTAAGTTAAAAACATCAGTGATGGAGATCAGAACCATAAAATCCATTGCGGCGGCCTCGCTGACGGCCTTCGCTATAGTTTCCTGCGATTCGCAGACCGAGTGGACAACCTTCAATGAGACCTACGAGCAGACCCTTGAGCAGACCGATTCGGCAGAGATCAGCGTCAAGCACGTCGTGGATTACTACAAGTCACTGTCCGCCGGAAAGTCGGCCATGAACAAGGCCAACAACGCGATAGTGGAGTTCTGCTTCGGCGAAGCCCTCGCCGGCAGGTCGGTCGAGGAGGCTTCCGAAGCCGACGCCGACTCAATCATGGCCGCCTATCAGGCCGATGCGGGCGAGATTTACGAGAGCCTGCTCAAGGATGTCGCCGATGGCTACTGCAGCGAGAATGACATCTACTACGATGTCCGCTGGTACGACAACACCGAGGGCCATTTCGGCGACACCTACGGCAACTTCCAGAACTATAATGTCCAGTCGGAGTGCTATCTGGGCGGGGTGCACGGAATGTACGGGGTCAAAACTCACATCATTGACCTCAAGACCGGCCTCGCCGTCACAGAGAACGACATCTTCAAGCCGGGCTACGTGCAGCCTGTCTCCGGACTGATCAAGGAGGCGATGCAGAAAAAGTACGGAAGCGAGGACGACCCTGAGTCTGAATATTCAGGGATGTTCCACGAATATATGCTGCCTAACGGCAACTGCGGGGTTTCCGCCGAAGGCGTCTTCTGGAACTACAATCCTTACGAAGTCGCCAGTTACGCCGATGGTATCATAACGGTGACGGTCACGTGGGACGATCTCAAGCCTTACATCAATCCGGACGTGGTAAGCCTGTAAAGGGTCGGAATGTCGGAAAGGTATCTGAAACTGGCGAAGCGGTTCGCTGAGTTCTCGGCCTCCAGCCTTCTTGGCACGGCGGTGGACACCGTCGTGCTTTGGGTTTTCTCGAAGTGGGTGTTCAGCACCTATGCCGGCCAGTATCTCATCTCTCCTGCCATCTCGTTTGAGTGCGCGGCTCTGACGAATTTCGTCGTGGCCTATTTCCTGATCTGGAAGGACAGGATCTCGGAGAGGACTCGGCGTTCTTTCCTGCGCCATTTCGCCGGCTACAACGTCTCCTGCCTCGGAGCCTTTCTTGTCAAGATGTTCTTCCTGCTGCTGATCCAGAAGCTGTTCAGCTGGAATGTCGTCTGGTGCAATCTGCTGGCGCTCTGTGTCTCGGGCGGCTTGAATTTCATGCTCAGCGAGAAAGTCGTCTTCCGCAAGAAGAAGGCTCTGCCCCCTCCGCACGAGGTGGACGAGAAATGAATATGCCGTCACTACAGTCTCTTTCCCTTTCCGGAAAGCCTCCGGCGGAGCGGCTCGTCGTTGAGTTTCAGACAGAGCAGAGCGAGAACCAGACTTGCGGCCATCGCGGCGGGGACTTCTGCGAATGAATATTTCCGCACGTCTATCATCCAGGAATAGAAGATGTACATCACCGGATGGTGGACTATGTAGAGCGGGTGCGAGATGTCGCCCAGAAACCGGGATGAAGTTCGAAGTGAGGTTTTGTGTCGGCGAATGCTGAAGAGGCGGTTTTTGACATATCCTATTTGGCGGCTTTATTTGGCGGCTTTATTTGGCGGCGTAGAGTTTCTTTTTCTTGAAAACAGTCTCTGAGGCAGTTCCATAGCGAAGATTATCCCCATCACGATCGCTATCGCAGCCTTCACCGCGGCGAATCCGGTTGTGGCCGACAAGACAAACTGGCTTGATACGAGGTAGTAGGTGAACCAGAATATTCCCGCACCCGGCACGAGGGGGAATATTCCGCAAAGAAGGTAGACGGTGCTTGGGCATTTGTCGCGCACCGCTTCGATTCTGGAGAGTACGCAGACAAGCGCCGTAGCGATCACGATGGAGGCGGTCACGCCGGCCGTGTCGGTGCGGGTCAGGATGAGGTACAGCGCCCAGCCGATGGCACCGATGGCACCCGCCGAGAAGTACTGGGCTCGGGGCGCGCCGAAAAGAATAGCGAAGGCGAAAGTACCGATGAAGGCCGCGAGTGTCTGCCAGCCGAGTCCTGCGGTGGCCGGATTGACGGTCATTCCGCTCAGTGCGATCATTCCGCCGTACGCCCAGCCATCGAGCAGGAAACTGATGCTCACGCCGAGTGCGATGCAGATGAAGCCTAGCATCGCGTCTGTGAGTCTGGTCAGACCGGCGATGTAGTCGGAGTCGGCCAGGTCCCTGACTCCGTTGACGAACGGGACTCCGGGGATGAGCGGCATCACGGCTCCGATGATCATGTTGCTGAGGCTGTCGCCGAAACCGAGCCTGTAGAACACCAGACAGAGGGCTGTGGCCACAAAGGCGTTGCAGAGTCCGCCCACAATCTTGGAGAGACAGCGCTCACTCACGAAAAGGCAGAAGACGTAGAGCAGCGCCCCCACCACGAAGGCGGCCGCGCAGTCGAGGAAACCTCCGCCGAACACGGCGCAGAAGCCCATCGCTCCGAAAGCCGATCCGGCGATCTGCTCCCAGGCCGGTTTGGCCGGTTTCCTGCGTATCTCCTGAAGACGAGCCTTGGCTTCCGCCAAGGTGTACTTGCCGGCCGTGATAGCATAGCTCAATCTATTGACCTCCACTATCTTGGAGAGCTGAATGCCTCGGATGGGGATGAACTCGACGTTGGCGTACCTGCCCGACGGGCCGGTCGTGAAGATTCCGTTGCTGATCACGTAGAAATGGCCGGAATCCACGCCGTAGTGCGACGAGATCCTATCCATAGTGTCTTCCACACGGGCTATCTCCGCTCCGTTCTCCAGCAGGATGTGTCCGGCGATCGATGCTACCTCAAGAACCTCCGAGGTGTTGTCTGTCCTGTCCATAACCAGTAATTGCAATAAAGGCTTTAGATTATACTGAAATTTCAGAGCGCAAAATTACAATAAAATCGTTACATTGACCCTTGTTTAACGAATAAAACCCACAAAGACGAACTTTTTCCCGTTGATTTTATTTTCTATCTTCGAGGGTACCCATATTCTATAAGCAAGGCTATGACAAAGGATGTCGCATTGGTTCTCTCGAGCGGTGGACCGAGAGGGTTCGCCTACATCGGCGCTATCGAGGAATTGGAAAGCAGGGGCTACCGGATCACTTCGGTGACGGGTTGCTCCATCGGCTCGCGTGTCGGCGGAGTCTACGCCGCCGGTGGTCTGGAGGGGTTCAAGAACTGGCTTTACAGCTGCTCGCCACAATGACTTTCGACACCTACGGGCCCATCCCCGACTATGCGAAAGGCGAGGAGATAGCAGCCAAAGGACGCGGACTGATGGCCGCCGCCCTTGATGAATATGAAAAAACGGCCCGCCAGTGATTTCTCCTGGCAAGCCGTTCCTTTATGATCCAGCGGCGCTGGTCCGGCGAATATGAATCCCTGATCAGTCCTGAAGGTAGTCTATGTACAGGACTCCGTCGAGGTGGTCGCACTCATGTTGAAAAATCACGGCGGTGTAGCCTTGGACGGTCTCGGTGGTGTCCTTCATCGTCTGGAGCGAGGTGTAGGTCACATCTATGTCCTGGTAGCGGGGCACGTCGCCCCTTCGGCCGGGAATGCTCAGACAACCTTCCGGCCCTGATTTCTTTTCACCTCTCACGGCGGTTATCCTGACATTGGGGTAGACCTCGAAAGGCCGGCCGTCCTTGTCGTAGCGCATAACGGCCACGACACGACGCAGGATTCCGACCTGCGGTCCGGCTATTCCGACTCCATCCTGCTCCGGAGAAGTCACCGTCGCCACCATCTTGTCGGCCAAAGCGGCATATTCATCGCTTGCAAGTTCCTTATGTCCAAGATTCTTGCACTTTGTCCTCAGCACAAGGGAGTCCTGCCTGTCGTCGATGGTCAGCACCCTCATCGTCCCGCCCTGCGCATCTATCAGGGCGGCCTCCTCACGGGTCCAGCCGCCCTGGCTGCAGGAAATAGTCATTCCGAGCGCTATCGCTCCGAATACCTTGATTATTTGTCTTCTTCCTTGCACCATCTGTCAAGCCATTCAAAAAAACTGCGATGCCAGAAGAGAGCGTTCTGCGGCTGCAGAATCCAGTGGTTCTCTTCAGGGAAAACGATGAGCTTTGAAGGAACTCCCATCATCTGGGCGGCGTTGAAGGCCGCCATACCCTGGTCGTAAGGGATGCGGTAGTCCATCATTCCGTGGATGCACAGGATCGGCGTGTGCCACTTGGTGACGTTGACGGCAGGGGAGTTGGCGTAGTGGCGTTTCGCCTTCGCGGCGCTGCTCCACGGTGATCCGGCCTGCTGGATGCCGCCGAATGTCCTGCCGTCCCCGCGCGGACCCATCTCTCCGGCGGTGTAAGAATATTCAGAAAGACCTCCGTTGTCGAAGTTCGGGAACCACATCTCTTCGGTCTCGTAGTACATGTATTTCTCGTCGAAGATGCCGGCGTGGGCGATGAAGCAGTCGTAGACATCGCCGTGGATCCCGGCCATGTAATAGACGCTGAATCCGCCGTAGGAGGCTCCGCAGGCTGCGAGCTTGCCGATGTACGGCTCTTTCTTCATCTCTTTGGCGGCGCTGAGATAGTCCTGCATGTTCTGTCCGACGTAGTCGCCGCTGATCTGCTCGCACCACTCCTGGCCGAAGGCCGTCGTGCCGCGGCGGTTAGGAAGGATCACCACATAGCCCTGGCTGGCCATCAGGCGGTAGTTCCAGCGGTAGCTCCAGCCCTGGCTCAAAGTGCCCTGCGGTCCGCCGAGGAATATCTCGATGGCGGGATAGACCTTTGTGGAGTCGAACTTCGGAGGGTAGAGGACCCAGGTCAGCATCTTCTTGCCGTCGGTCGTCCTGATCCAGCGCTCACGGGTCTCGTAGGCTGAAAGCTGGCCGAGGATGTCGCCGTTCTCGTCCGTGATCCTGCTGAACGAGCCGTCCGTCCTGGACACGGCCACAAGTTCCTTAGGGAATTCCATCGAGCAGTAGCTGGCGAGAAGGGTGCTGTCGATGACAGCGAACGGTGAATCGAAATCGTACCAGGCATCGTCAGGAGTGACTCGGACTATGTCGCTTGTCCCGCAGGTCGTCTCTCCGGTCGGAAGGCTGACATTGTAGATGGCCTGCAGACCTTCAGTCAATGAATTGAAATAGAGGCTCTTGGAGTCATCAGTCCAGACCGGTCCGGCCGCGTTGTAGGCGAATGTCGCCGTGAGGTCGCGGATGTTTGAAATCGGAGGAACCGCACTCTGTCCATCCTCGTCCTTCGGGGCTTCGGCGATGTCGGCCACCATAAGGCGCACCTTGTCGGCCTCGTAGCCGTTACGCTCCATGCTCAGCCAGGCCAGGTGCTTTCCGTCAGGACTCCAGACAGGGTCCGTGTCGTAGCCGCCGCCCGTCGTGACCTGGACTGTCTCGCCGGTCAGGAAGCAGTAGATGTAGATCTCGGTGTTAGTCGAGAAGGCGTACTCGCGGCCTGTCCCGACCTTTTTGCAGGAATATGCCACATAGCGTCCGTCAGGACTCCAGCAGACCTGCTCGATGCCGCCGAACGGCTCTAAAGGCAGTTCATACTTGCCGGCCCCGTCGTCAAGGATGTTGAGCGAATTCTCGGCCGTGATGCCTTTCTCGCCGCCGATCGCGGCGAAGAAAGTCTGAGGTCTGGTGGTCGTCCAGTGGTCCCAGTGACGGTGCATAAGATCCTCTGCCACATAGGCCTGGGCCTTGTCCAGTTTCGGGTCGAAATCTTTAGGGGTCTTGACGGCTCCCGGTACGGTGGATGTGTAGAGAATCTGGCCGTGATCGGGACTCAGCGAGAACTCTCCGATGCCCTCGGCCACGTCGCTCAGGCATTTCTTGTCCGAGAGGGAAGCCTTGCCGTCAGCTATGTTGACCGCAGCGTTGTAGAGCTGGCCTCCCTGCAGATAGTAGATGGATTTCCCGTCCAGACTCCAGCGGGCGTTGCTGACGCTCTGTCCTTCGGCGGTCAATTGGATCTTCTCCCCGAACGAAGGTCTGCCGTCCTCGCCGGCCGTGACCGGAGTCAGGAAAAGATTCCTGCAGGAGCGGTTCTCTTCGATGGATGTGTAGCTGACCCCGTAAAGGATCCAGTTCTTGTCAGGTGACAGCTGGGGGTCTGACAGTCTGCCGAGCGACAGAAGGACCTCCGGTGTCATCACACCGTTCTCAACGCTGATCTTTGACGGACCGATGTACTTGCTGTCCGTCTGCGACTGCTTTTCTTGCGCGCAACTCATCATTGTCATCAATGCCGCGGCTATGATCGCGGCCTTAGTTGTTTTAACCATATTTTTTTTGAATATCTTCTAAACCCTCCCGGGGAATGCGTAGCCCTTCCCTACATTCTAAACCTTCTTTGAATATTGGAGGAAGCCGGCTTCCAGCATGGCCCGGACATTCTCCCGTACAGACTCCGGCTCCACAACCTCAAGTTTTCCGGCATGCCTGCAGAACTCCATCGCCAGATTTTTGTTCGGAATGACCCTGATGCTGAACACCTTCCGCCCGTCCTCGGCCACGCCCTCCTCTTTCTGCGAATGGTGCAGCGGAAGGTCGCGCAGGTAGTTGGCCTCGGCCTCTGTCGTCTTGAAACGGACAGTGACCGGCTTCTGGTCGGCTTCCGGCAGGTATATTCCGTAACTCTGGTGGAAGACCTCGTCGACATCGAAACCCTCCGGCATCCTGAACGGGGTGTCCGTAGGCTGCAGGGAGACCACCCTGTCGAGGGCGTAGACGCGCCAGCCGGACCTGTCGGAATTGTCTTCACCGCCTGCTCTTTCGTGGCAGAACGCCACGATGTACCATCTTTTCTCGTGTTCCTTCACCGCCAGAGGCTGGATGTGGAGCGTCTCGCCGGAAGGGGAAGAGTACTTGGCGTAGGTTATCACCAGTTCGTCGCCGTCCTCCATCGCCTGCATTATCGCAGCGAGGTACTTCTGGCCGGACGGTATCTCCTCGACGCTGACCCTGCCCGAGAGCCTCTCCTTGCCGAGAGAAAGCAGACTGTTCACGGTGAACGTGTTGACAAGCCAGCTGACACTGTCGTCCTTGTCGAGGACATCATCGATGTAGGGAATCCTGTAGGTGTTGTTCCTCCTGTCGCATTCGATGTCTATGCCGAACACGTCGGCCACGGCCTCGCGGTGGTTGTTGAAAGTGCGTCTGGAATACTCTCCTCCGAACGCGCCGGAATACTTGGCTGACAGCTCGTTGAAGGTAAGCCCGCGCTCTCCGCAGGACGTGAGCGTGCGGATGAGCCAGATGTATTTAGCTATGAGTTCTGAGACCATATTCGTCAAGCGGCGTAAGCCGGATGTCAAAGATAGCAAACAAAACTTGATTTTTCTGATTAACGTGAGTAATTTTGTCCACAAGATCCCCGGCTCCGCGGTGCAAGGATTCCGCGCGGGTGGATTTAGAGATGCGGGTTTTGAACCGTAACGGTTATGTCAAAGACAGGATATTCATTGAAACATCTGGCGGCGGCGCTTGTGTCGGCCGCTGTCGCGGTGTCCTGTTCCGCAGTCGGCGAAGGTGACATTCTGGCGGACGGCAAACTTCCGACCAACTACCGCGTCGAGGGGACTGTGACCGATGTGGAAGGGAACCTGCTTCAAGGAATACGCGTCATCGCGGACCGCAGCGGCGGCGGGTTCTATGCCGCCGACACCCTCTACACCGACAAGGACGGCAGATATTCCAAATTCATGACCGTGCCGAAAACCGACCGTTTCCTCCTGGTCTTCGAGGACATCGACGGAGCGGACGGGGGCGGGGAGTTCCTGGCTTTTTCTGAATATGTCGACCCGCTCCGGGCCGAGATGTCGAACGGGTACTTCGGCGGATCATATCTGGTGACCCTGGACGTCAGCCTCGAACGCCGCTGACCGGCTTTTCCTGATTTATAATTCTCTACCTTGTGCGGAAATCGGCCGAATTTCCGTATATTCGCAATATGACAAGGAACAAGTTGGAGACAGAGGTGCAGTTTCTTCAGGGGGTGGGGCCGAAAAGGGCCTCGCTGCTGAAGTCTGAACTCGACGTCACCACCGTGCGCGACCTTCTGTGGACCTTCCCGTTCCGCTACGTCGACCGCGGCTCGGTCCAGAGCATCGCCGGCATCCAGTCCACAAGCGCCTATGTGCAGATCCTCGCCCGGGTGGTCTCCGTGAAACTCGAAGGCAAGAGGCTTGTGGTCGTGGTCCAGGATGCGACCGGAGCGATCGACCTTGTCTTTTTCCGCGGAGTCAAGTACATCTCCGAGAGGTTGAGGCCCGGGCAGAGTTTCCTGTTCTTCGGCAAGCCGAGCAGTTTCAACGGAAAGTACAACATAGTCCATCCTGAGATCGACAACCCTCCGTCCGGGCAGATCCAGTCCGGGACCGGCAAGATCACCGGCATCTACAATTCCACCGACAGGCTCCGCAACGGGGGAGTCACAACAAAGGTGATGAACAACCTGGTCGCCTCGGCGATCGACCTCGCCATAGGCGACATCGAGGAGACCCTTCCTGAATATGTGATGAAGGAGAACGGCCTTGTGCCGCTGAAATTCGCCATCCGCAACGTGCATTTCCCGGCCGACCAGCAGTCTCTGGAGAAGGCCCGCTACCGTCTGAAATGGGAGGAACTTTTCCTGCTGCAGCTCTCGCTGCTCAAACAGAAGTACATCCGCAGCCGTTCGGCCGTTGGATTTCCTATGCCCAAGGTGGGGGAGGCGTTCAACGCCTGCTACAAGGCTCTGCCCTATGACCTCACCGGAGCCCAGAAAAGGGTGATAAAGGAGATCCGGGCGGACCTGATGAGCGGCCGGCAGATGAACCGTCTGCTGCAGGGTGACGTGGGCTCCGGCAAGACGATGGTGGCCGTCCTCTCCGCCCTGATAGCCGTCGGCAACGGTTTCCAGGCCTGCATAATGGCCCCGACCGAGGTTCTCGCCCAGCAGCACTACGCCAACATCTCCAGATATCTCGCCCCGACAGGGGTCAGATGCGAACTTCTGATAGGCTCTACGACCAAGGCCGCCCGCAGACCGGTGCTGGAGGGTCTCGCGGACGGGTCGGTCGGAATCATCATAGGCACCCACGCCTTGATCGAGGACACCGTGGTCTTCCACAATCTCGGCCTGGCCATCATCGACGAGCAGCACCGTTTCGGCGTGGACCAGCGGTCGAGGCTATGGTCTAAAGGTAAGGGGAATGTGCCTCCGCACGTGCTTGTGATGACAGCCACCCCGATCCCGAGGACGTTGGCGATGACTTTGTACGGCGACCTTGACGTGTCCGTGATCGACGAGATGCCTCCGGGCAGGAAATCCATTCAGACTATCCTGGTGGGGGAGGGGAAGCGTCCTGTGCTGTACAACTTCATGAGAAAGGAGATCGATGCCGGCAGGCAGGTGTTCGTGGTCTATCCGCTCATCTTCGAGAGCGAGAAGATGGACTACAAGAACCTTGAGGAAGGCTATGAGACGATAGTTTCCAGGTTCCCGCTGCCCAAGTACAAGGTGGCCATCGTCCACGGCAAGCAGTCGAGCGAAGAGAAAAAGTTCAATATGGACGCCTTTTCGGCGGGCAGGGCTGATATTCTTGTCTCCACAACCGTGATCGAGGTCGGCGTGGATGTCCCCAACGCCTCTGTGATGGTGATCGAGAGCGCCGAAAGGTTCGGTCTCGCCCAGCTGCATCAATTGAGGGGAAGGGTCGGACGCGGTTCGCAGGAATCCTACTGCGTGCTGATGCACGGTGACAAGGTCAGCAAGGAATCCCGTAAGAGACTGGAGCTTATGTGCGCCACCGAGAACGGTTTCGACCTCGCCGAGGAGGACATGAAGATGCGCGGTCCGGGTGACCTTGAGGGTACCCAGCAGAGCGGTCTGCCGATTGAGCTGAGCATCGCTTCGCTGGCCCAGGACGGCCAGATCCTGTCGGCGGCCAGAGGGTACGCCGAGCGTGTCCTCGCCGCGGATCCCGCTCTTGAACTACCTGTCAACGAGTCTCTTGCGAGGGAACTCCGCAAGGACAAGTACAATGTAAAGGACTACAGCAAGATTTCCTGACGTCTGGCAGCGACCTTCAGTAAATAGCCTTCGGTCCGCTGCCTTCAGCCGTCTACAGAGTCTGGCTGTCTTGAAACTGCCCTTGTACCTGAAAAGTTCAGCGGAATGGGACCTCCGTGCGGTCGCAGCCGGCGAGTCCCGGATGATTCCTGTCTTTTTCTGAAAGGATTACCTTCTCCTTGGGAACGCCCCAGTCTATTCCAAGTTCAGGGTCATCCCAGGCGACGGCCCCTTCTGAGGCCGGACAATAGAAACTGTCGCATTTGTACTGGAAAACCACGGTCTCGCTCAGCACGCTGAAGCCGTGGGCGAACCCTTTCGGGATGAACAGTTGTCTGTGGTTCTCGGCCGAGAGCTCCACGGCGACGTGCTTGCCGTAGGTCGGTGAGCCTTCCCTCAGGTCCACCGCCACGTCCAGCACCTTACCGACGATGACGCGCACAAGTTTGCTCTGGGAGTGTACGCCTTTCTGGTAATGCAGACCTCTGACCACTCCGTAGGTCGAGCGGCTCTCGTTGTCCTGCACGAAATGCACCGGGCTCACCTTCTCCTCGAATTCTTTCTTGTTGAAAGACTCGAAAAAGTAGCCCCTGCCGTCCTGGAAGACTTTAGGCTCGATGATGAGCACGCCTTCTATTTCCGTCTTTAAAACATTCATTTTTCTTCGGCCAATCTGATGAGATACTGTCCGTACTGGTTCTTGCGCATAGGTCCGGCAAGTTCAAGCAGCCTTCCGGCTGTGATCCAGCCATTTCTGAAGGCGATCTCCTCGAGGCAGGCCACCTTGAGTCCCTGCCTTTTCTCGATCACCTCGATGTAGGTCGAGGCCTCGGCCAAAGACTCGTGGGTGCCGGTGTCCAGCCAGGCGAACCCGCGCCCCAGCCGTGTCACCTTGAGTTTCTTTTCCTTGAGGAACACCTGGTTGACGCTTGTGATCTCAAGTTCTCCTCTAGCCGAAGGCTTGACCTCGGCGGCCACATTGAGAACCTCGTTAGGGTAGAAGTAGAGGCCTGTGACGGCGTAGTCGCTCTTAGGCTCGGACGGCTTCTCCTCGATGCTGAGACAGTTGCCTTCGCTGTCGAACTCGGCTACACCATAGCGGCAAGGGTCGCTGACCTGGTAGCCGAACACCGTGGCCTTCCCCTCGGTCTCGGCCATCCTCACGGCCTCCGCAAGCTGCCTGTCGAACCCTGCTCCCTGGAAGATGTTGTCCCCCAGCACGAGACAGACGCAGTCATCGCCCACGAAGTCCTTCCCTATGATGAAAGCCTGGGCGAGACCGTCCGGCGAAGGCTGTTCGGCATATTCAAAATTGACTCCGAAGTCGCCGCCATCGCCGAGAAGCCTTTTGAAGGAAGGCAGGTCGGACGGGGTCGAGATGATGAGGATGTCCCTGATCCCAGCGGTCATCAGGACCGAGATAGGGTAGTACACCATCGGCTTGTCGTAAACCGGCAGCAGCTGCTTGCTGACGCCTTTGGTGATAGGGTAGAGTCTTGTGCCGCTTCCTCCGGCGAGAACTATTCCTTTCATAACGCTGTCGTTTTATTCCTGCCCGGACTTCAGCCCGCGCAGTCTGTTTATGCAGTCGGCGAGCGAGTCCCTCCAGTAAGGGACGCTCACTCCAAAAGTCTCTTTAACCTTAGTCTTGTCAAGCACCGAGAAAGCCGGCCTAGGGGCTTTGGAAGGATATTCCCAGGTGTGGCAAGGCTGGATGTCGCAATTGTTGCCGCCCATCTCGCAGATGGCTTTGGCGAAGTCGTACCACGAGATGACCCCTTCGTCGGTGTAGTGGTAGACGCCGGTCCTGTCAAGCTGCCTGCCGCCGATGACGCCCGCGATCAGGGCGGCGAGGTCGGCTGCGTAGGTCGGAGTTCCGACCTGGTCGGACACGACCTTCAGCGAATCCTTCTCAGAGGTCAGCCGCAGCATCGTCTTGACGAAATTCTTCCCGTAAGGGGAGTAGAGCCAGGCGGTTCTGAATATGATGGCTCGGCACCCGGAGGCCAGTACCGCTTCCTCTCCTGCGAGCTTGGTCTCCCCGTACACCCCGAGAGGGTCTGTGGGCTGGCTTTCGGTCAGCGGACGGGCGACATCGCCGCGGAAGACGTAGTCGGTGGAGATGTGGATGAGCGTGGCTCCGGTCTCCGCCGCCACGGCCGCGAGATTTCCGGGAGCCTCGCTGTTGAGCTTTCTGGCAGTGTCCGGATCATCCTCGGCCTTGTCCACATTGGTGTAGGCGGCACAGTTGACGATGACATCGACCTTCCGGCTCCGGCAGATTTCCCGCACGGCTCCGATGTCGGTGATGTCCAGCTTCAGAGTCGGCGCTACGCCGGCTTCCGTGACATCAGTGAATATGTAGTTGTCGCCGCTGGCTGCCGCGGCGTCGCGGAGTTCGGTGCCGAGCTGCCCGTTTCCTCCAGTCACCAGAATGTTCATCGATTATTCCTTTTTCCTCCGGCGGCGGTCACCGTAGTACCCGCCGTCAGGTCTTACAAATTTAA
>CAVEYE010000041.1:0-37226 GCA_963619595.1 bacterium
TGATGGTCACCGTCTCGGTGAACTCTTCATTGTCCTTGTGTCTGAAGGTGAAAGTTAAGGAATAGGCCGTGACGTCATAGTCAGAAGAGTAGTCATTCACGAGAGTATGCTTGAAATTCACATAACTCTTTCCCGGGATGGTGGAGTTGTCAGGAACGAGACTGTATTTCGATGCGTCTACAGTCTCCTCGTAAGGCTTATATCCTGAATTAGGTTTCAGAATGGTTTTGGTCATAGTGGAACTTACCAGCTCCACTTCGTGCGAAGAATAGAACGGAATGGCAAGTTCATCGACATTGTTCATCACATAGTCGTTCTGATCCACAAGCAGATAGCGGTAACGCTTCAGGTTCGCGTTGGTAAGCACAGGAGAGTCTCCCCAAGGCAGAACCATATACGAAGGAGTAATCATCGTAGGATTTTCAGGATCGCCTGAGCCGAGAATACTTACGGAAAGCGAAACCTTGTACCAGCAGTTGCGGTCGATGCGGCGTTCCAGTGAATTGAAAGGCACGGCATAGTAGCAGGTGAAATACCTGATGCTGCCGTCCGCGGCGTTCGTGTACTTCCAAGGCAGCTGAAGCATGATATAAGGCGCGTCTGTACCACTGCCGGAACTCCACTTGTCGAAATAGGAATAGAACGGCAGCGAATGGGTCCAGTTGGTCTGGCCTTCAGAATTAGTGAAAGCGGTCAAAATCCTGCCCTGGGACGTGCTGAAATTCACATAATGCCCGGCACGCTGAGAGTCATCAGGCTCGCCGTTGATGTAGCCGTAATTCATCAGATGGTGATAACTTACGAACATCTTGCCGGTCTGTGCGGTCCAGGTGCCGGTCAGATTGCCCTCCGCATCCCTGTCCTCGACATCCTTGACTTCTTTCACCGTGAAAGTGATCTTCGCGGCGGCGCGGTACATCGGGACCGTACCGGTGATGTTGTTGTCTTCGTCGCGGTCAAGCGTGGCGAAACCGTCCATCACGAAATCATCCTGAACCTCCGCATACGGATCCTCAGTCTTCGTAGGGCCGAACTCGGCCAGTACAGGAAGCTTCTTTATTTCACCCATCGCAGTGGCGGCATCCCCCACAGTGGAAGGAAGGGTCACGAGATCGCCGGTATTGGCCACCGCATACACATAGCAATGCGACGCGTCCGAAGTGAACAAGGTCTCGGCGACGGTCTTGTCGAGAGAGAGCTTGAGTGTGACCTCGCCCGTGGAAGGATCCGCGGTCAGTCCGTTTGTTCCGTCCACAAGCGCTCCGGTATTCGTCGCGCTGGCGAGTCCGGTCGGAGGATAGATGTACTTCGCAGCCGCGGTCTCGGAATTCTCACTGTAGAAATAGAGCTTAAATCCTGTGATGACATTTTCGTTAAGGGGATCCGCGCCATACTCTGTCGCCCTGGTAGCGGCCATCCGGGCCGGAGAAAGACAGATGGTCACGGCATCGCCGTCAGACGGGTCAAGTGCCGGTTCCTTTTCGCAGGAAGTCAGCGCGAGGACCGCCGATAGCAGAACTGATATGCATGTATAGATATGTCTGTTCATAATCTCTGTCTAATACTTCTCCAACACATATTCGCCTCCGAGCACAGAGGAAGCCTTGAAACTTACGTTGCCGTAATGGGCATAAATCACGAGCGTGGCCTTGCCGTTAGTCTCAGGATTCTGGTCGATGACGAGGGTGGCCATCTTTCCGTCCACAGTGCCGGTGATGCGGTCAGTGCCGCTGTCATGGAAAAAGAAGTGGTTAAGGTCACCGGACTTCTGCTCGAACACCGCGATCCAGTCGGCCCCGAGAGGAGTGTCTATTGTGAATGTCACCTTGATGCTGCCGGCCCCGGAAAAAGTCAGCTTGTGTCCGTCGTCAGCGTCCGGAGCGACTTCGGAACCGTCTGAAGCCCAGGTCCATTTCTGCCATCCTGTCTCAAGAGCGGTCACGTTGTCGTCATAGGAATATGAGAACTCCTTCACCGTCCACGGCTGGACCGCGAGAGTGAGATCCAAGCTGTAGGAATCCACACTTGCGATGTTGAAATCGTAGACGTGGTTGCGGACGATGTTGAAATAGTTGCCGCTCGATGTGCCGTAGTCACGGAAATCGACCGTGAAGGTCTTGTCGATGTTCTTGAACTTGATGCTGATGTAGCACTTGTCGGTCCTTACGGCACCGCTTATCGAATTCAGATTGCGGTACTCAGGCACGTAGAGAGCCCAGCTGTCTCCGATCTCGGTGAACGCCAGCGTCTTGCTGTCCGTATCGTTGTCTTCCGCACCGTTGACCAGATGCACCGAATTGGTGTAAGGGAGGTTGCCGGTGTTGTCGTACATCCCCAGAGGGGCGCAGGCAAGGCCGCTGTTGTAGCGGTTCAGAGTGATGGACTCTACCTCGTTGGTGATGTCGGCGCTCTTGCGGACAATCACCTTGGCCACCGAACGGAGAAGGTCGATCGTGCCGAGGTTGGTGATCAGGTTCTTTCTGAACACAAGGTCGCCTGAGATGGTCTTGACACCGAACATCGGGATGGTGTTGGCGGCTGAAGGCACGAACGGGAAGTCAAGCGACTCACACATCGAGGCTGCATCCTTGCAGACGTCCTCTATCGTGGTCGTACCCTTCTCGAGGGTCACGTCGCCGCGCCAGTTGGCTAGGACGACCACCTTGAACTCCGTGATGGGAGCGGTCGTCAGAGGACCGCTGAGTTCCCATTCCTGAGGGTACGCGCTGTCGTCCACCGGTGTGACCGTCTCCGGAGTGAACTCCTCCATAAAGACATTATCCTTGCTGAAGAAAAGGATGTGCAGCTTGCTGACATCCAGATAGTTCTCATAGCCTGTACCGGAATCCTCCTCCTCGGTCAGCGCCCTCGTGAACGTGCCGTTCTCGCCGGCGCTCACGACAAAGGTGACCTTGTACCCCCCGTCCGAAGGCATCGGATCACGGGAGTTCTTCTCGCAGGACGGGAAGAGGAGGCAGAAGGCGGCCAGAGTCAAAAGAATATGTTTCCTGAAAAATTCCATCTTACTGACAATACCCTCTACAGATTAGATTCCTGAAGGACCACCTTCCAGGAGTTGACGTAGATGAAAGAGTTGATCCACCTGTCGCCGTCATCGAGGAAGAAGACCATATTGTACTCGTCCTGTCGGTCAAGATATTCCTGCTCGCCCATACTCTGGTTGTACTTTCCCTTGACGAGAAGGGCGAAGTCCACGACAGGGACCGAAAGGACGGTGGAGCCGCTCTCGTTGTTGGTGACGACGAGTCTCGGGGAGCGTCCGTACATCAGCCGGCCGGTGCTGATCTCGGCCACGGCGAGGTTGAGCATCGAAGCGGCGCGTGTGTCGGTCTTCTCGACCTCGGCGGAACCGGACTCGACAGACCAGGCCTTGTAAGTGACTTCTCCGCCGCGAAGAAGGCTGTTGTCCCAGTTCATCAGACCGTTGTCCTCGACGATGGCGAAGCTGAACTTGTCCTTGTCAAGGGCCGAGCCGGAGATGTGCTGGAGGATGACAGTGAAGTAGTTGGTGTCCTTTGTGAGAGGAACTTCCGCAACCACTGTACCCTCGTCCTTCGTGAAGTCCACATCAGCCACATAGCCGTGGTAGAGTCCGTCCAGACGGCTGTCCACGTAGGCCGAGCCGTCGGCGGCCGTCTTGCTGACGACAGAGCAGGTCAGACCTTCCTTGTTGGAGGAACCGCCTACCGTGAACGATTTGCAGTCATCGCCCTGACACCAGGCCAGAAGGTCGTACTTCCCCGGCTGGAGGTCCACCTCCATCTCGTAGTCTCCGGTGGAGAGGACATCGCCGCTTTCGGTCTTGGAAAGGACGACCGCCCCGGTCGCCGGGTCGAGGACATAGAGGGTCACCGCCTTCACCTCGTGGGCGAACGCGTCTGCAAACAACAGATTCCGGTCATAACGGAACTTAACTCGATAATGAACGTCGCAATCACCTTCGTTGTCGTACACAAGTCCTTGGCACGACGAAAGAGCGCCACAGCAAACCAGCGTTGAAAGTACCGCGAACATTATTCGCTTCAAACGAAACCTCATAGTCCTGATTTTTTTCTTTTTATTTTGCAACCGCCGGAAGTGATCAGCCTCCGGCGGCCGATGGTGTCCGCCATCAAGGCGGACGGAGATTTATCCGTCACCGGCAGCAGGGCCGGTGGAAGAGTCGATTAAAGGTTGACGCTCTGCTTTACAACCTTCCAAGAGAGGACGTTGACCTTGGCGCCTACATAGTAGTCCTTGAGGTCGTCGTCGTTAGGAACGATCTTCTCGTCAGGATCGTAGACGGAGTGTCCGAGGTTCTTGATGCTGTTGATGGTGATGTTGTAGAAGTGGTTACGTACAACACCGTAGTCACCCTCGGCTACAGATGCATTGAACGCTGAATCGCCGTACTTGACGGTGTTCTGGCCAAGATGCTCGACAGGGATGTTGTAGTACATCATACCGTTGTTGTAGAAGTTGGCTTCTGTCGCCTTCTTATCGCCCTCGTTGAGACGGGAGGTCACGTCAGCGACGGTCGTAGCGGTGTAGTTGGTGCCGTCATAGATGTAGTAAGTCATACCGACACCATCAAAGTCTTTGGCGGCGAGAGTCACATTGCCGTCGAATCCGGCTACGACCTTCAGGTCATCGGCGGAGATGCCTTCGTAAGAGGCGGAAGTAGATACAGCACCCTTGTAGATCTTGGCACCTGAGTGGTTGACCTCATAAGCCGAGAGAACCTTGTTCTTGTAGCCGTTCTCGGTGTAAAGGCTCTTGAGGTAGTTCACGAGATTGACCGGTGTGCCGTCAGCCTCGGTCACCTGGGCCTTTACGAGCACGCTGGTGGCGGCTCCGGAGAAGTTGACGTTCTTGAGGACATCGACAGAGTTTGTGTTCTCACGGCAATAAGCTGAAGACTTGAGCGCTACAGCGAGCTCATTCCAGCTTGTGTAGTTGAGAGTAGGAGTCAGCGTAGCTTTGACCTCGTCCATAGCCTCATAGTTCTGCGGATAGAAAGCGGCAGGAGTCGAGGTGGCCGTAAGGCCGTAGTTGGTCGACTTGCCCCAGTAGCTTCTCTTGTTGAGGGCGTCGTTCCAGGAAAGATCTGAAGAGAACTTCAGTGTCCAGTCCGGATCGATGTTCTTGAAAGTGTAGGAATCCTTGGTGGTGGCGTTGAGACCCCAGCCGAGAACTTTGAAATACAGATCCTTGGTAGTTCCGTCCACATCGAAAGAGCCGATCTTGCCGGTGGCGGCGATGGATTCGGAGAGAGCGACGTTGACCTTGGCCGCAAGTCTTTCAACATAAGCGGTCACAGCGTTCTTGTCGTCCTTCGCACCTTCCTCTGTTTCCTGGAAGTTGTTGCCGGAAAGTTTGATGCAGAAATAGCCGGTGGAGGCATTGTCGTTGTTGTAGCTTGTGCTGGTCATCACGAACTTCGTCCAGTCAGTCGAAGTACCCTCGGTGGCGACAGCGCTGACGACGTAGTTGTAGGCGGCGCTTATTGACAGTCCGTTGAGAGCTTCAGCCATAGCGTCCGGAGCGTTGAGGACAACTGACATGTAGACAGGATAGGCAGTGGATTTAAGGTCCTTGAGAAGGATGATGCCGTTGCCGACTTCCTCCACATTGTTTGTGGTGCTTTCATCCGTGCCGTTAGGACTCCAAACTGCATCGTCCTTGCTGGCTGACATGGCGAAAGAGCCGTCTGCGTTGTAGAAGAAGAAATCGGCGGATTCAACCTTGTTCTCCACAGCGGTGCCGTAGTAGAAAGACGGATCGGCGGAAGTTCCTCTTGTCTCGGAAGCGTCGGAGTAGGCGATCTTCACATTGAGATAAGCCTCGTCAGACTCGAAGACGTTGTTTTCTGTAGTGGTGTTCTCCTTGTTGCAGGCCACTACCGCGGCAAGGGCGAGGGCCGCCGCGAAAAATTTGCTGTTTTTCATAAACATCATTTGTTTGTTGAACTATAAAATATTGAATATATTCCTGTTATTTCTTGCCTGCGGTACGGAAGTACTCGTTGAGGATCCCGACCTGCGGGCCGGCTTCCTCAAGACCCTTCGCCGAAGCCACCTTGAAGTGGTCAAGGGCTGAAGAGTAGTCGCTCTGGGCGATGGCAAGCACTCCGCGGGCGTAGTCGGCCTCGGCGCTGCCTCCTGCCTTCTCCAGACGCTCGGCGGCGATGGAGTAGTCACCGCGGCTGATCGCGGCGTTGGCGGCGTTGAGGTTGGCGGTCTCGTCGGCAGGGTACATCGCCGCGGCGGTCTCGAAGACCGTGTTGAACTCGTCGCTTCCCTTCTCTAGGGTGCTGGCGGCCGTGTAGAACTCCTGCAGGGAGAGCTTGTTAGGATTCGTCTTCATCACCTTGAGGATTTCCTGCGCATCAGCATAGGAGCGGATGCTGTAGTCAATCTTGTACTCGGTGCAGCGGAGTCCTGGGTAGACCTCTGACTTCATGATCTCGTAGGACTCAGGGCAATACCTGCGGATGCGGAACTCCCTGATGTCAGGATCCGGCTCGGCTTCGGCCATCTCGAGAATCTTGTCGGCATCGGTCAGTGAGCTCTTCCTGATCCAGGCCAGAAGGCCGTCCCAGTTCTCAGGCTCGAACTCGGTCTTGAACACCGATGAAGGGAACTTGAAGAGGTTCTGCACATAGTTTCTGATAGTGGCCGTTCTCTCGCGGGCGAGGTCGGTGTTGTGGGCGTAGGTGCCTTCAGGCGAGGCGTAGCCCTTCAGCCAGATCGAGGTCACGGTGATGTCGCTGTCCATACGGACTGAATCGATCGTGGCGCGGATCTTACCGAGTTCAACGGCGTTGTTGTGGTAGTCGGTGTGGATCTCGGTCCTGTCCACAGGGAAGTCGACGTAGGCCACTCCGCTGAGACTGCGGCTCTTGGTCTTCTCCGCCTCGGTGCCGACATAGATGAGTTCAGGCATCGAAGGAGTCCAGAGAGTCTTGGAAAGAACATCGGCGCTCTGGCTTGCCGTCTGGCACTCCCTGCAGCCATAATCTTTCCTGCCAAGCACCAGAGCGGCCCCGGTCATCCATTTGGCTGACGGGACGGAGGCGTGGTACTTGATGACATCGGTGGCCTCGCCGTTTCTGAACGAGGTCTCGTTCTCGCCGGAGATCTTCTTTCCCTGGCGGAGATAGTAGTAGTAGCGCTGACGGCCGTAGACTCCAACTGACGGGAAAGCCAGCGAATCCGAGCCTTTTACAAGGTAAGGTGTGACAAGGACGGCCTGACCGCTCCTGACTTCGAGGTCGGAAAGGTCGAGGTCCATGTCAAGCGTGACGGAGGAACCGTCGCGGTAAACCACCGGAGCGCTTGCCTTGACACCCTCGATCTCTGATGTGACGGTCACCTGCGCGGACAAGGTCTGTCCTGCAAGGGCCGCGGCGGCGAGGGCCGCGATTGTGAATATACTTCTGCTTTTCATCGTTCCTTCAATTAAAAGAGGTACACGAGGCTCACAGCCATCTTTGTGACACCGAAATAGTCATGCTCGCCGTCAGTGGCGATCTTCTTGCCGCAGCCAGCGCAGCGGTAGGTGTCGTACCAGGCGTGGACCCAGCCGGCCCCGATCTCGGCCTCAAGATTCCAGTGTTGTCCGAGGATCCAGGCGTAGCCGTAAGCGAGACCCGCTCCGGCCATCCACCCCTGGTAACGGTTGTCCTTGAACAGGCTCCAGTCGGTTCCGAAGAGTTTGACATCGGTGTCGAAGCCTCCGTAGTTGAATTGGCCTCCAAGGAGATGGGCGCCCACGAAATGACCGGCCCAGGCGTCGCAGGTCCAGAAACGGACCTCCGGCTGCAGAAGCCAGCGTTTGAATTTCTTGTCTCCAGAAAATGTCCACGGGTTGAGGTCGCCGGACAGATCAGCCGTCCATCTCGGGGCGAAACGCAGCTCGGCTCCGAGGTTGGCGGTAGCGCCGAGGTCGTTGAGAAGGTTGGTCTTCACAGCGACGGTCTGAGCCGCCGCCTTGTCCGGAAAGACGGCAAGTGACAGCACAGCGACAGCCACTCCGGCCACCAAAGACCTGGCTGCTTTCAGGACCTTCGTCCTGCCAATGTTCTTTATAATGCAGTTCATTATGAATGAATATGTTCTAAGCCAAACGCACAAACCTCTGCAGTCCGTCTGAAGACGGATCACGCAAAATTACCTGTATTATCCCTCGGAAAGGTTAAGTCGTTGTCAACGAGCGCATTAGCACCCCCCCCGAATAGAATACCGGACTTTTTCAGCCTAAGCCGTACCGATCCTGGTATGTTTCACAAGATTAAGCATTCTCTCAAAGTCCTTCTTTCAGCCGCGCCCCCCTGCACATAACGATGCGCGTGAGGCGACCAGTTTAGATGCGTTATAATTTATAATTGTTTATAAATTTTAAAAATTGTTTACAAAATCCACTACTTACTTACAAACAGGATGCAAATTTACATAAGAAAGTGACAATATAAAAACTAATTTCAATCTTTTCTAAACTTAAAATGATAAAATAATCACCGCCGTGCAGCAAAAAAACGCTTTACACGACGGTGAATCAAGGTTATTACCTTCTGTTCTTTTCAGTTCAACGCAAAAACGGCTTCTATTCCTCCGGCTGCTGAGCGGCTCCGGCGGCCGGAGCGGCCTCCTCCGAGGTTTCCACCGGAGCGTCTACCTGAGCCTCGACCGAAACCTTGACAGGAGTCTCTTCAGGAGTCTCATCCACGGCCTCAGGATTGAATATGCTTCTCGCGGCGGCCACGGCGCAGTTGATGCCGTCTATGGCCGAGGAGACGATGCCGCCGGAGTAGCCGGCACCCTCGCCGCAAGGCAGAAGGCCTGGGAAGGTGTCAGCCTCGCAGGTACGCGGGTTTCTCGGGATCCTCACCGGAGAGGAGGTACGGGACTCGACACCGATCAGCACGGCGTCGTTGGTGTAGTAGCCTCTCATAGCGTTCTGGTTCACCATCGGGAAGGCTTCCTGAAGCCTGTCGGCTATCATAGGAGGCAGCAGTTCGTGCAGCGGGGCCGCCACGATGCCTCTCTTGTAGGAGGTCTCCGGAAGATCCACGGATTCCTCGCCCTCGCAGAAATCGACCATCCTCTGCGCCGGAGCGGCGAAAGGACTGTCGGAATGCGAGCTTGCATATTCATACATCTTTCTCTCCACGTCCCTCTGGAAGTCGAGGCCCGCGAAGGCTCCGGAGGCCGCGTAGTCCTCAGGAATGTCCTCAGGGTTGATCTGGACGACCACGCCGGCGTTGCCGAACTTGCCGCTACGGGCGGAATTGGACATTCCGTTCATCACGACCGTCCCTTCTTCTGTCTCGGAAGGCACAAGCACGCCGCCAGGACACATACAGAAGGAGAAGACTCCCCTCTCGTCGACTTGTTCCGTAAATGAATATTCAGCCGCGGGCATCCCCTGCTCCCACTGGCCGTGGTAGCGGATGTCGTTGATGAGGGACTGCGGATGCTCGACGCGCACGCCCATAGCGAAACCCTTGGCCTCCAGAGAGCACTCCTTGGCGGCGAGCATCTCGTAGATGTCGCGGGCTGAGTGGCCTGTCGCGAGGATAACCTTCTTCGCTGAATATTTCTGGACGCTCGGCTTGCCGGCCTTCGTAGGCTTCTCGCTGTCAAGGGCTTTGACCTCCAGCGTGCCATCGGCCTTGCGGGTGATGTCGGTGACTTTCGTGCCGAAATGGTACTCGCCGCCCCTTGACTCGATGCACTGGCGGATGTTCTCCACGACCTTTGGAAGGCGGTCAGTGCCGATGTGCGGATGGGCGTCGACGAGGATCTGCGGGCTGGCCCCGAAATTGACGAACTGGTAAAGCACCTCGCGGATGTCGCCCCTCTTCGAGGAACGTGTGAAGAGCTTTCCGTCCGAGAACGTGCCGGCTCCGCCCTCGCCGTAGCAGTAGTTGGACTCAGGGTCAAGCACACCCTCGCGGGAAAGCCTGGCGATGTCGAACTTGCGGTCGCGCACATTCTTGCCCCTTTCCAGGATGACAGGCTTCAGGCCGAGGGTCAGCAGCTTCAGGGCCGCGAACATTCCGGCAGGGCCGGCTCCGATGACAATCACCGGCTCGGCGGAGGTGACATCCTTGTATTCAGGTATCTGATAAGGAACATAGGATTCGTACCTGTGGTTGTAGGCCTCGATGCGGTAGCGGTACACGACATCGTTCCTCGCGTCGATGGAGCGCTTGGCGATCACACAGGTGGCGTCGGCGTTCGGGAAAGTCGGCTGGAAGGACTTTGTCGGGTCCACGACATTGATAACGGCGTTGCCGCGGAGATTCATCTCCCTCGCGGCCACGATTCTGACATCATCCGGCCTGAGGTCTCTGCCCACACGGCCTGTCATTTCGAATTCGATCATATTCTTGGATTAGAGATATTCATTGATTAAAAACCGTCCGCCGCAGAGCCGCTAATAGTCCGCGATGCGGGAGACAGGGGCGACGTCAAGAGGCGTGCGTTCGCCGGCAAGGTAGTGGAACCAGCCCGCGACAGCGATCATGGCGGCGTTGTCGGTGGTGAACTTGAACTCCGGAAGGAAGGTCCTCCAGCCCCTCTTTCGGCCCTCTTCCTCGATCCTCGCGCGGAGACCGCTGTTGGCCGAAACTCCACCGCCGATGGTCACGTCCTTGATGCCGGTCATGGCCGCGGCCTTGACCAGTTTGCTCATCAGGATGTCTATCAGGGTCTTCTGGAAGCTGGCGCAGATGTCCTCCTTGTTCTTTTCCATAAAATCAGGGTCCTTGGCCATCTCGTCACGGACGAAGTACAGCAGGGAGGTTTTCACTCCGCTGAAACTGTAGTCCAGACCGGGGATCTGAGGCTTGGCGAACTTGAACCTGTCCGGATCGCCCTGCTTCGCGAGCCGGTCGATCACAGGCCCTCCCGGATAGCCGAGTCCCATCATCTTCGAACACTTGTCGAAGGCCTCGCCCACGGCATCGTCGATGGTCTGGCCGAGAATCTCGTAGTCCAGAGGGCCGTTGACCTTGACTATCTGCGAGTTGCCTCCGGAGACGAGAAGGCAGAGGTAAGGGAATTCCGGCTGACGGTTCTCCTTGCCTTCCTGCTTGACGAAATCCGCAAGTATGTGACCCTGCAGATGGTTCACCATAATGATAGGGATGTCCAGAGCCACTCCGAGAGCCTTGGCGAAAGATGTACCCACCAGAAGGGATCCAAGAAGACCCGGACCGCGGGTGAAGGCTATGGCTGTGAGGTCGGAAGCCTTGATGCCGGCCTTGTCAAGCGCCTGGCTGACAACCGGGACAATGTTCTGCTCATGAGCCCTGGAAGCCAGTTCCGGGACCACTCCGCCGTAATCCTTGTGCACCTGCTGGCTCGCGATCACGTTGGAGAGCAGGAAACCGTCCTTGATCACCGCTGCCGAAGTGTCGTCGCAACTTGACTCAATTCCAAGGATATAATCCGCCATTTGTTCAAAGACTTTTTAAATTCGAACCGCGAAGATACGATAAATTTTAGTATTTTTGTCCTTCGTTGAAAAAGGCTCTGAAGATATTCTGGTCAGTAGCCGTGGTTCTCGCCGCGGCTCTGTTCGCCGGCTGGATTTTCCTCCAGACCCCGGCGGTGCAGACCTATGTCGCCCAAAAGGCGGTAAAAGCCCTTGAAGGTGTCTTCAAAGGTCGGATCGAGTTCTCCAAAATCCACCTGAGGCCTTTCTCCGCCCTGATCGTCAAAGACCTTGCGGTCATCGACAACGAGCCCGCCCTCGACTGGGACAACGTCCCTGCCGACACCCTGGCAAAGGCCAGGACCGTCGTCGCCACCATCTCGCTGAAAAGTCTGAGGAGCGAAGGAGCTGTCCGGATCAAAAGGCTCAGCGTCAAGGACGGGGCCTTCTCCCTTGTAAAAGACGGCAGAGGGCCGGCGATCGGCCGGCTCATCGTGAAGAAGGGAGAGAAGAAAAGCGGCGGGTTGCCTTTGTCCATCGAAGCGGACAGGGTGCAGCTCAAGAACTTCCGTTTCAGGCTCATCAACAAGAAGGAAGGCGTCGTCCTGCGGGACTACGGGCTGGACTGGAAGAATCTGGACCTTACCGCTGAAGAGATCCTTCTGCGCGGCCTCACCTACAAGAACGGGACCGTCGAAGGACGGCTCGTGAACCTTTCCGCCTCGGAGAGAAGCGGCTACGGCATCCTCGCGATGTCCGGCGACGTGACGGTCGGCAAAGGCCGGACCACCGTCAGGGCCCTGCATTTGCAGGACAGGTGGTCGGACATCCGGATGGACGAATATTCAATGGAATATGAAAGCGCGGTCTCGTTCTCCCGCTTCCTCCGGGAGGTGCGGATGACAGGCAGTTTCACCGACAGCCGCGTCAGGATGAAGAGCATCTCCTATTTCGCTCCTCGGCTCAGAGTGATGGACCAGGACATCAGCCTGAAGAAAGCCTTCGTGCAGGGGCCGGTCAGCGGCCTGGACATCAAGGAATTCACCTTCAGAGAGGCCCGCAGCGGGGTCAGCGGGGTGCTGGACGGAAGCCTGACCGGAATCCCGTCCACGAAAGAGATGCTTCTGGATTTCAAGGTCAAAGGCCTCGGGTTCACCACGGAGGGTCTCGGAACGTTCATCAAGGGTTTCGCCCCGGCGGCCTCGGTCGACCTCTCGAAGTTCGCCTCCGGAGTCAGGTTCAGGCTGGACGGCAAGGTCAGAGGTCTGCTGGACAGGATGACGGTGGACGGAAAGCTGACCTCGTCACTCGGCACGCTCATCATCGACACAGGCATCAGGGACCTCATAGCGAAAGGCAAGCCTAAGGAGTTCAGCGGCAAGGTGGCCGCCGAGGACCTTGAACTCGGGCGGATCGCCGGAATCAGCCAGATCGGCGGATCGACATTCAAAGGCAACCTCGACCTTTCGATCGGAGGCGGAGGGATCGAGGCCCGCATCGACTCCCTGAGGATCAAAAGACTCACCGCCCTCGGCTACGACTACTCGCACATAGTGGCCACTGGGACATATTCAGAGAACACCTTCGACGGACGCATCGTCTGCGGCGACCCGAACCTGAACTTCCTTTTCCAGGGTCTGGTGACGCTTTCCAAGAAGACCCAGAACGGCATCTACAAGTTCTTCGCCTCCATCGGGTACGCCGACCTGCACGCACTGCATCTCGACAAACGGGAGACCTCCAAGATTTCCGGCAGGGTGGACGCCAACTACAGAAACATCGGCAGACGCGACCTGATCGGTGACATCGACATCCTCGGGCTCGCGTTCGAGAACGAAAGCGGCTGGCACGACATCGGCGACGTGCACCTGAAATCGCATTCCAACAACAACATCAACAAAGTCAACCTCACTTCAAGCTTCGCCAACGGCTCATTCTCGGGCTCGAAGTCAGTCACGGCGATGGTCAGCGACCTCAAAGCCCTGACCATCCAGAAGGAACTGCCTTCCCTGTGGGGGCGGAGTTCCGGAGCGTCCGCCGCTTCCGGTGAATATGAACTCAGACTCGACACGGGCGACTCACGCGACATCCTCTCCTTCATCAAGCCAGGGCTTTACATAGCTCAAGGCACGAAAGTGCGGATGAATATGTCCGGAGACGGCTCTGTCACGGCCTCGGTCAAGTCGCCGAGGGTCGCTCTGAAAAGGAACAATCTCAAGGACCTTGACCTCAGTTTCGACAACAGGGACAGCAGCCTCAACGCCGTCCTGTCCTGCTCGGCTGTCACGGCGGGCGGGATGACCCTTCAGAACGACAACCTTCTGCTCTACGCCAAGGACGACAGCTTCGGGGCCGGTTTCACCTACGACAACGGCACAGACCCGAGCAACAAGGGAGAACTCTACATCACAGGCTCTCTGGCCAGGAATCCGGACGGAGAGATTTCCGTCGAGGCATCGACGCTGCCTTCGTACATATTCTATGACGGTGATTCCTGGACGGTCTCAGGCTCGTCGATCCGCTACGACGGCAGGGCCCTCGCGGTGGACAACCTTAAGGCCGACTGCGGAGAGCAGTCCGTCAAGATCGACGGAGGATATTCAAAGACAGAGAAAAACAGGCTGTCCGTCAACCTTGTGAAATTCGACCTCGGGGTGCTGAACAAGTTCCTCGGGCAGCGGTTCGGCATCTCCGGCCTCGCCACAGGCCACGCCGTCCTCTCCTCCCCTATGGGCGACGACGCCGGGGTGATGCTGAAGATCGTGTCCGACTCCACCGGGATAGCGGACCGGGAAGTCGGGACTCTGCGGCTCGCCGGCTCGCTGGCCAACGGCAAGCTGAGGGTCGTGGCGAAGAACGACCTGGACGGGGTCAAGACGCTGGATGTCTCCGGGGATTATTTCCCGTCGACCCGCAAGCTGGACGCCGCCGCAAGCCTCGACGGACTGGACGTGGGCTACATAGCCCCTGCGCTGCAGAGCGTGTTCAGCGAGGTGGGCGGTTCGCTGAGCGGAAAGATCAGGGCGACAGGGACTCTGGACTCCCTGTCCGTGTCCAGCGAAGACGCGAGGTTCGACGACGTGCTTCTGAGAGTCGGCTACACCAATGTTCCGTACCACGTCAGCGGTCCAGTCGCCATAGGAGACCACGGCCTGACGTTCGACAACCTTTCTGTGACGGACAGGTACGACGGCAAGGGGACCATCACGGGAGGAATCACCTTCGACCATCTGAAGAACTTCAGGATGGACACCAAGATAAAGGCCGACCGGTTGGAAGCGATCGACCTTGAGGAAGACGGGACGAAACCGTTCTACGGGCATCTTTTCGCCAGCGGCGACGTGGCCGTCAAAGGGCCGTTCGAGGCTATCCTGCTGGACGTGGCCGTGCGGACCGACAAGGAGGGTCAGGTGCACATTCCTCTCGACAACACCTCGAGCGACGGAAGCAACGACCTGCTGACCTTCAAGGAGTCGTTCAAGGAGGTGGTCATCGACCCTTACGAGGCGATGATGGAGAAACTTGAGACCGGGACAGGCAAAGGCAAGGACTTCAGGCTGAAACTGAATGTCAACGCCGGCCAGGGAACGGAGGCCTATGTGGAGATCGACCGCGACGCCGGCAACGTCCTCAGCGCCCGCGGACAGGGCAGGATCGACATCGAGGTGAGGCCGGGAATGGACCTGTTCACCATCAACGGAGACTACTCGATCCGCTCCGGCAACTTCCACTTCAATGCGATGGACATCGCCAAAAGGGACTTCACGATCTCGGACGGCAGCCAGGTGCGGTTCAACGGGGATGTGATGGACAGCGACCTTGACATCAAAGGAATATATTCGACTAAGGCTTCGGTGGCGACCTTGCTGGCGGACACGACCACGGTCTCGGCGCGCAGGGTAGTCAACTGCGGCATAGGGGTCTCAGGCAAACTGCGCGAGCCGAAACTGTCATTCTCCATCGACGTTCCGGACCTCGACCCTACGACCAAGTCCAGGGTGGAGAGCGCCCTCAACACCGAGGACAAGATGCAGAGGCAGTTCCTGTCGCTTCTCATCTCGAACAGCTTCATGCCGGACGAGCAGTCAGGAGTCGTCAACAACTCGAGCGTCCTGTACTCCAACGTGGCCGAGATCATGGCCGGACAGCTCAACAACATCCTCCAGAAGCTGGACATCCCGCTGGACTTCGGACTGAACTACCAGGCCAGCGAAAGCGGCACGAACATCTTCGATGTGGCCGTCTCGACCCAGCTTTTCAACAACAGGGTGATCGTCAACGGCAATGTGGGCAACAGGGAGTACTCCAAATCGGCCTCTTCCGAGGGGGATGTGGTCGGCAACCTCGACATCGAGATCAAGATAGACAAGCCGGGACAGCTCCGCCTGAATCTCTTCTCCCATTCGGCCGACGACTACACGAACTACCTTGACAACACCCAGCGCAACGGTGTCGGCATCGCCTACCAGAAGGAGTTCAATTCGCTGAAAGAGTTCTTCCGCGACTTGTTCAGCGGCAAGAAGAAGCGTGCCCGCCGGGCCGCCGAGGAGGCCGCCCAGCCGGGCCGCGGGTTGAAGACAGTCCGGATCAGCAGTTCCGCCGACTGACAGCAGACAATCCAGAATGTTAAGACTGAAAAAGCCGAAGCACTCGGAGCGCAGCGACACAGGGGGTCAGGGGGATACGTCCCCCTGTCGCCCCACGGGGGCTGTCACGACAGTGACTGGGGGATTAATTTTTTTTATATTATAAAAAAAGGTCGGAACTTCACAGCTCCGGCCTTTCCCACTTAATACAAACCTAATTATGAATAAAACGTATGAAGAACAGTTCCCACAGGCTAAGGGTCAGAAAAGATAAAATCCTATTAGAACCAATTAACTCTATGCGGCAAATTTAACATTTTTTATGCCAAAGTCATAGTTTCTTCTGCGAATAAGTGATTAATTTTCAATAAAAACAATTTAGACGACAGGATGCTGCAGACAGCAGGTAAAGAAAATGGAGGAAAATCTTGGCTTTGAGCAAGGGGATGACTAACTTTGGCAATCAGAGAGATTTCCGGCAGATTCAGGCGGCGGCAAGAGGGGAAAAGCCCCGGGGCAGATCACAAATCCGGGAACGGGCATATCGCCAGGAAAAACATACAGGAATGACACTATGAGACAGAAAACCATAAAGACGATAACGACGCTTACCGCGCTGACGCTGGCCATCGCGACGGCCGGGCAGACCATCGAGGCCGCTTCCCAGGACAGGACGCCGGCATATTCACAAAAGATCAGGATTGACACCCTGCAGGACGGGACGCTGGCATATTCAAGGACGGTCATCGACAGTTCGGCGCTGGCGAAGGAGTTCCGCACGCCGCCGAAAGCCGCGAGGCCGCAGGTCTGGTGGCACTGGATGGACGGGAACGTGTCGAAGGAAGGCATCCGCAAGGATCTTGAATGGATGAAGCGCAGCGGATTCGGAGGCTTCCACCAGTTCGACGCCGGAGGTGTGAACATGCCGAGAGCAGCGAAGGTCCGCCTCCCCTACCTCTCCGAAAGCTGGAAGGATGCGTTCCGTTACGCCATCCGCCTAGCCGACTCGCTCGGACTTGACGCCACCATCGCAAGCGCGCCGGGCTGGAGTTCCACCGGAGGCACCTGGGTGAAGCCCGAGGATGCGGTCAAGAAACTCGACTGGACGTCGGTGGATGTCAGAGGCGGCAAAGTCTCCGTGGAACTTCCCGCTCCGGGAGGCACCGTAGGCCCTTACCTCGACTACCCCAACACCAACGACCGTCTCGAAGTGAAGCCCTACGGGAAAGACCTCTACGTGCTGGCCGTCAGGCTTCCGAACGCCGACAAGCCTATGGACGCGCTGACCGAGAGCCTTGAAGCCAGCGACACCCTCATCACGGTAGTCTTCAGAAGCCCGCAGACAATCAAAGCGTTCACTCTCAAGAGCCTCGCCACGGGAGGGAGACCGAAGTTCGGAGAGTCCGTCTGCCGGGCCGTCCTCGAATGCAGCGACGACGGAGAATCCTGGCGGGAGGTCACCCGGATCGAGCCTTCCACCCTCTCCTACCTCACGAAAGACATCAGACCGACCTGCGCCAGATTCTTCAGAGTCAGAGGAAGCAGACTGCTCTCCTTGGAACTCTTCACCGTGACGAAAGTCAACCATAGCGAAGAGCTTGGCGGCTTCGGGATCATCCACGATTTCTGGAAGTACCACACGCCTTACTCAAAGGACGCGGTCAGGACAACCGACATCGTCAACCTGACCGGCAAGATGGCCTCCGACGGGAAGCTCGTCTGCACCCTGCCTCCGGGACGATGGAGAATCTACCGCTTCGGCTGGTCGCTAACCGGCAAGGTCAATCACCCTGCCTCACCTGACGCGACCGGACTGGAAGTCGACAAGCTCGACCCCGACGCCTGGACGAGATATTTCCGCACCTACCTTGACCTCTACAAGGAGGCCGCCGGAGGGATGCTCGGGCCGGAAGGCATCCGCTACCTTCTGGTGGACAGTTACGAGGCCGGATCCTACACCTGGACTCCGAAGATGGCCGAGGAGTTCAAGGCCAGAAGGGGCTATGACCTTGTCCCTTGGCTGCCGGCGCTCGCCGGAGAGGTCATCGGAAGTTCGGCGATGACCGAAAGGTTCCTCTGGGACTGGAGGCGCACCCTCGGCGAGCTGTTCAGCGAAAACTACGACAGGATCAACGACATCATCGGTGAATATGGACTCGCGGGCCGCTACACGGAGACCCACGAGGGCAGCCGGGCCTACACGGGGGACGGGATGGATCCGAAAATCAAGGCCACCATCCCTATGGCCGCCATCTGGATGGAGAACACGCCTACAGGATCATCGGTGGCGGCGGCCATCTGCGACATCAGGGAATCGGCCTCGGTGTCCCACATCTACGGCCAGCCTATCGTCGCGGCCGAGTCCTTCTCGGTCAACGGAGACGACGGCAGAGCCTACACCTACTGCCCGGAGAACATGAAATTCATCGCGGACGTGGGCCTCAGCGCCGGACTCAACCGCTTCGTCATCCACGAGTCCGCCTCACAGCCGAACGATGAGTACCTGCCAGGCCTGCAGCTCTTCCGCTACGGCCAATGGCTGCACAGGAACGAGACCTGGAGTGAATATGCAAGAGTGTTCACCGACTATCTCGCCCGGTCGAGCCATCTGCTGCAGCAAGGCACATCGGTGGCCGACATCCTGCTCTACTACGGCGAGGACATCAACATCACGGCGCTTTACGGCGGCGACGCCTACAGCACCCTGCCGGCGGTGCCGGATGGCTACAACTACGATTTCGCCAATCCTACGGTCCTGCGGGCCAGCCTCAGGGTCGAAGACGGTAGCCTTGTCAGCCCTTCCGGAGCCAGGTACAAAGTCCTGTGGATGGACAGTGCCGAAAGGCCGATGTCACTGGACATCCTGAAGAAAATCAAGGAGTTCGCCGATGCGGGAGTCGTCATCTGCTCCCCGGAGCCGCGGCGGTGCGCCGGTCTGAAAGCAGACGACAAGACCTTCGCCTCCCTGGTCGAGAGCATCTGGCACTCGGGGCGGAAGAATGTCTACACCTGCCCTCTGGCTGACTGCCTCAAGGCCAGCGGGATCAAAGCCGACTTCGAGGTGGTTTCCGAATATGCCGACGCACCTTCGGACATCGATCCGGCGCTGGCTCCGGCCAACGCTCCGGACCGTTACGGTGACTTCAAGTACGTCCACAGAAACCTTGGGGACAGCACGCAGATCTACTGGGTCAGGAACTTCTCGGACAAGAACGCTTCCGCCCACCTGAGTTTCAGGGACGGAGGCCGGCGCGCGGCCGTATTCAATCCTGACGACGGCTCTGTCAGGGAGACCGAGGTCGTCTTCGAAGGGGGACGCTACAAGGTCGACCTGCCGATGCTCTCCACCGACGCCCGGGCGGTGATCCTCTCGGACAGGCCGCAGTTCACGCTGAGGGACACCGTCGTGGCCGTGGCCGCCGACTCCACCGAAGCGGCGAGGATAGAGGCCGAGCTTGGAATCACCGGCGAGGAACTCCCGGACAGTCTGGACAACAATGTCGCGGGACTCCACGTCGAGGATCTGTCCATCCCTCTCGACCAGGCCTGGGACGTTCGTTTCGAGCAGAAGAACGGAGGCACGGCTGACGAGCGGTTCACCTCTCTGAAGTCCTGGACGGAATGCGGAAACCCTGTGGTGAAGTATTTCTCCGGCACCGCCGTCTACAAGACCACCTTCAACGTCGACGCGGCCTTCCTCGAAAAGTCCGCGGAGATATTCATAGACCTCGGGTCGGTGAAGAACATCGCCGAGGTCTCCGTCAACGGCAAGGCCGCGGGAGTGCTGTGGAAGGCTCCGTTCAGGACCGGCGGGATAAGGCAACTCCTTAGGGAAGGAGAGAACATTCTGGAAATCAAGGTGACGAACCTTTGGAGGAACAGGATGATCGGGGATGTGCAGCCGGGCGAGGAGCATCCGGTCACGGCCATCCGCCGGTTCTACAAGAAGGACGACACCCTGCTGCGCTCGGGTCTTCTCGGACCGGTCACTCTCACGGTACGCCGGAACCTGTAGCCGGGAAAGGCAGGTCCTCCGAAATGGAATATGCCCGGGAAGCCCCCGCGGTGGAATCCGACCCCGTCTAAAGTTTAGCAGACTGGGTCGCAGCGCGGTATTCGGCAGGGGTCTGGCCGGTCACGTGCCGGAAAGCCGTGAAGAAATAGTCGTGGTTGTTGTAGCCCACGCTGTAGGCCACCTCCTTGATGCTCATCGCCGTGTTGGTGAGCAGTTCCTTGGCCTTGCTCATCCGCACCTCGTTGATGAAACGCGCGGGAGAGAACCCTGTATATTCCTTGAAAGTCTTTCTGAAAGAAGAATAGCTGAGGCAGAGCTTCGAGGCCACTTCCTCGGGCGAGATTGTGGCGTACTGGTCGTGGATCATCACCTTCGCCTGGCTGATCTTGTTCGCCGCGTCGGACTCCTGGAACTGCGAGTTCCTGTCGTAGTAATATGCCAGGCTGAGCAGCCTGTCCACGATGCCGGCAAGGATCTGCTGGAAACCGGATTCCTGCTTCGAAGCGGCCTCTATGGCTGAAGAATAGAGTTTGACGATCTCCTCGTGGATGTTCACCTTGAAGACAGGACGGTCTTTCGAGAAGAAACCCTGGCCGATCAGATTGTCGATGAAGCTCCCGTTGAAACCGATCCAGTACTCCTTCCAGCCCACATTCTTGTCAGGATGGTAGGAATGCCACTCCCCCGGGAACAGCAGGAACATCATCCCCGACTTGACCGGCACGCCCTTCCCGCGCCCGAGGGAATCGCTGTAGAACCGGCCGCTTCCCTCCGTGATGTACAGCAGCTGGTACTCCTGCAGGATTCTTCCGCCGGTGACCGAGAACACGTACCTGGAAGGATGGTTGCGGGGAGGATAATCCATCCCCGGAGCTATCTCCTGGAAGCCCACGGAGTTGACCGCCATTCCCCATTTCAAATCAAGAGGATTGACTGCCAAATATTTAAGATGAAGAGACGACATCGTTTTAAAGCGAAACCTTAATGGTTGTCACTCACAAATATAGCGATTATTTCTTCTCTATCAAAATTCCAAGTCATAATGTCAGAAAGTTCAGCGGTGAAAAAGCAAAAAAAAACAAAATTTGTAACGGTAAAATGACGGCCGGACACGGCTTTTTTAATATTAATAACCAAGCTATATGAATTTTCTTGCATTCGACCTCGGAGCCACGAGCGGCAGAGCCATCATCGGAACGATAGAGAACGATAAACTGACTTCAGAGGAGGTCTACAGATTTCCCAACGGAGTCAAGGAAATCGAAGGGAAATACTACTGGGACATCCAGGCGCTTTTCGGACACTTCATCAGCGCCCTTGAGAAGGTGGCTAAGATGGGCGTCGAAATCGAGTCCATCGGCATAGACACCTGGGGAGTGGATTTCGGCCACATCGGCAAGGACGGTGAGGTCATCGGGATGCCGAGAGCCTACAGGGACCCCTACACCGACGGAGTGCCTGAGGAGGTCTTCAAGATCATCCCCCGCGACGAACTGTACTCCATCACCGGCGTTCAGATCATGAACTTCAACACCATCTTCCAGATCTTCGCCCAGAGCAAGGAGGCCGGATCCCGTCTGCCGAAGACCGACAAGATCCTCTTCATGCCGGACCTGCTCGCCTACATGCTCACCGGAAAGATGGTCTGTGAGTACACGGACGCGACCACCTCTGGACTCATCAACCCCCGCACCCGCGATTTCCAGCGGGACCTGCTCGAGCGCCTCGGCATCGACCCTTCCATCCTTTTGGAAATATCCCAGCCTGGCACGAAGGTCGGTGTCCTCAAGCCTGAGATCTGTGAGCGGACCGGGATGAAACCTGTGCCTGTCATCGCCGTGGCCGGTCACGACACCGCCTCCGCGATCGCTGCAGTGCCTGCGGCCGACGAGAACTTCGCCTACCTCAGCAGCGGCACCTGGAGCCTTATGGGCATCGAGAGCAAGACACCTATCATAGATGAAAGGTCATCTGCCCACAACCTCACCAACGAGGGCGGAATCGAGGGCACGACAAGATTCCTTAAGAACATCACCGGAATGTGGCTTCTCGAGCAGAGCCGCAAGACCTGGGAGAAAGAAGGCCGCAAGTACACCTACGCCGAGATCGAGGCGATGGCCGGAGAAGCCCTCGACTTCCCTTCCACTATCGATCCGGACGACCCTCGTTTCGCCGCTCCTAAGGACATGGACGCAGCGATCAAGGACGCTCTCAGGGAGTCCGGCCAGAAAGTTCCTCAGACCGACGGTGAGATGGTCAGCTGCATCTACCACAGCCTCACGAAGAAGTACAAGGAGGTGATCGGGATCCTCCAGAGCTTCGCCTCGTTCAAGATCGAGAAACTGCACGTGATCGGCGGCGGATCGGCCAACAAGGTTGTCAGCCAGCTCACGGCCGACACCCTCGGCATCCCTGTCATCGCCGGTCCGGTCGAAGGCACGGCCGTCGGCAACATCATGATGCAGGCCAAGGTCGCCGGCCTTGTCGGTGACAGATGGGACATGCGCCGCATCATCGGCAACTCCATCGAGACGAAGACCTACCTCCCGAAAAAATAGCCCCCAGCGGGAGACCGGCCGGCAGACAATCTACGGACAGGCTTTCCGTCAAGATAAATCCAAGAAACTTTTAAAACACCAAAAACAATGAACGAGAATCTGATAATCAAGGCCTACGAAATGGCCAAAGAGCGCTACGCCGCCATCGGTGTCGACACCGACAAGGCTATCGAGCTGCTTGAGAAGACACCTATCTCCCTGCAGTGCTGGCAGGCCGACGACGTTATGGGTTTCGAGAACGACACCGCCCTCACCGGCGGCATCCAGACCACAGGCAACTATCCTGGCCGCGCCCGTAACATCGACGAACTCCGCACCGACATCAAGTTCGTGAAGAGCCTTCTCGCCGGAACGCAGCGTCTCAACCTGCACGAGATCTACGGCGATTTCCAGGGCAAGCACGTCGACCGCGACGAGGTGGAGCCTGCTCATTTCCAGAGCTGGATGGAATGGGGTAAGGAGAACGGAATGAAGCTCGACTTCAACTCCACGTCCTTCTCGCATCCTAAGAGCGGCGACCTTTCCATCGCCAATCCTGACAAGAGCATCCGCGATTTCTGGATCGAGCACACGAAGCGCTGCCGCAGGGTGGCCGACGCGATGGGCAAGTACCAGAACGACCCTTGTATCATGAACATCTGGGTCCACGACGGATCGAAGGACCAGACCGTGGAGCGTCTCCGTTACCGTGAGATCATGGCTCAGTCCCTTGACGAGATTCTTGCCGAGAATCTTCCTGGAATGAAGAGCTGCCTTGAGGCCAAACTCTTCGGCATCGGACTCGAGAGCTACACTGTCGGCTCACACGACTTCGTGACCGGCTACTGCTCTACCCGCAAACTTATGTACACCCTCGACACAGGCCACTACGAGCAGACCGAGAACATCAGCGACATGGTCGCCTCCCTGCTTCTCTTCGTGCCTGAACTTATGCTCCACACCAGCCGTCCTGTACGCTGGGATTCAGACCACGTGGTCACGATGAACGACCAGACCCTCGACCTGTTCAAGGAGGTCGTACGCGCCGGCGCTCTCGACCGCACCCACATCGGTCTGGACTACTTCGACGCTTCCATCAACCGCATCGGAGCCTACATCATCGGCACACGTTCAACGCAGAAGTGCATGCTTCAGGCTTTCCTGGAGCCGCTTGAGACCCTGCGCAAGTTCGAGGACAACGGCAAGTACTTCCAGCGTCTCGCCCTTCTGGAGGAGGCCAAGTCACTTCCGTTCGGAGCTGTCTACGACTACTTCAACCTCAAGAACGGAGTTCCTGTAGGCGAGGAGTTCATCCCGGCCATCGAGAAGTATGAGGCCGAGGTCACTTCTAAGAGGTAACCCTTCCGAGTGGCGGGCAAACCGCTGACAATCAATCAACAAGACAAAGTCCCGGTGCTGAGATCAGCACCGGGACTTTTGTTTATCCATTCACTTTAAGCGCGTTAAGCGCCACGGACTACCGTTTGAGGAACTTGATGAAGTCTTCCACCGAGAGGTTGTACCCTCTTACAGGAGCGAGGAGGTTGCCGTCGGCGTCCAGTAGGGCGTAGTTCGGCTGGGCGTTCACATTGAACCTCGTGCGGGCTATGTAGGAGTTCACGCGGCCGATCTCTTTCAGGACTTTGCCTTCAGGAGTCGTCATCCAGTCTGCCTCGTCAAGCTTTGTCTTGTCGTCGACATAGAGAGCCACGATCACATAGTCGTTTTTGAGAATCTCCAGGACACGAGGGTCGCTCCAGACCCTCTGCTCCATCTCGCGGCAGTTGACGCAGCCGTGGCCGGTGATGTCCACGAAGACAGGTTTGCCCTGCTCTTTGGCGGCCGCCAGGCCTTCCTCCAGAGTGAAATAGCCGGTCAGGCCGAGAGGCATCTTGAGGTCATATTTCTGACCGTAGGCGGAAACGCCACCGGCGGCGGCTGTCTGAGCCTGAAGCCCGGCGGCAGTGTCAGTCCCGTCCTGGGCGGAAACGGAACCGGCAGGGGTGTCGGCATAGTTCCAGACCACGAAATCCTGGGTCTCCAACGGAGGGAGATAGCCGGACAGAGCCTTCAGAGGCGCGCCCCACATTCCAGGGATCATGTACACGACGAAGGTGAAGACGGCGATGGCTAGACCGAGCCTTGTGACGGAGATATGCTCTACAGGGTCGTCATTCTTGAAACGCAGCTTGCCGAGAAGGTAGAATCCAAGAAGCGAGAAGGTGACGATCCATATTCCTAAATAGACTTCCCTGTCGAGAAGACCCCAATGGTAGGTCTGGTCCGCGACGCTGAGGAACTTGAATCCGAGAGCGACCTCGATGAAGCCCAGGACGACCTTGACGCTGTTGAGCCAGGAGCCGGATTTGCCCTTCATCTTCTTCAGGAGCGAAGGGAACATCGCGAGGATGGTGAACGGCAGGGCGAACGCCACGGAGAAGGCCAGCATTGTGACCATAGGAGTCCAGAACTCCCCCTGGGTGGACTTGATCAGGACTGTGCCCACGATAGGCCCCGTGCAGGAGAAGGACACCAGCACGAGGGTGAGGGCCATGAAGAATATTCCTCCAAGGCCTTTGCCTCCGCTCTTCGCGTCGCTTTTGTTGGCGAGGCTGGAAGGAAGTTCGATCTCGAACGCTCCGAAGAAGGAGGCCGCGAAGATCATGAAGACGATGAAGAAGATGAGATTAGGCAGCCAGTGCGTGGCGAGCCAGTTGAAGATGTCGGCCGTGACGGCGTTGCCTCCTATGATCCAGGTCAGGCCGATTATGACGCTGATCGGGACGGTGTACAGAAGGACGATGAAAAGGCCGTAGATGAAAGCCTTGAAGCGTCCCTCGGCAGGGGTGGACGACTGCTTCATGAAGAAGGAGACGGTCATCGGCACCATCGGGAAGACGCAAGGCGTCATCAGCATCGCGAGTCCCCAGAGAATGGCCTCGATGATGAGACCCCAGAGAGAGCCGCTGTCTTTGGTTTCCTCCGTGGCCGCGACCGATGTCTGAGGCTCCTCGGAAGCGGTGGCCGCGGCATCACCGACCTGCACGGAGAACTCGTAAGTCTCCGGGGCGGCGCAGTAGGTGTCGTTGCAACCGCTCCAGCCTATCTCGCCTTTGACGGTGGCGGAAGCGGCGGAAAGACGCACCCTGCGGGTCAGGACAGCCGTGTCGAAGAACACCTTCTCATCCTTGAAATCAGACGGCTCCGTCACCTGGACCAGGTCGCCGTCCAATGAATATCCCACCGGATCCTCGAAGTCGATCACGATAGGGTTGTACTTGTGGTCGACGGTGTAGATGTGCCAGCCGTCGATGATGGAGGCCTTGAAGGTTATCTCATAGACATCGTCCGATACGGCCTGGGCCGAGACCTTCCACCGCGCGGTAGCCTGCGGTGCCTGCGCAAAAGAGGCTGCACTCCAGACAAGGAGCGCAGCCATCATTGCAATAGCCTTTTTCAGATTATGTGACATGGAATCTGTTGTGATTGTATTCTTTTATTTGGTCCGGGCGGCCGATTACTTGGCGTAGGCCACGGAACGGGTCTCCCTGATGACGGTGATCTTGACCTGTCCCGGATAAGTCATTTCGTCCTGGATCTTCTGGGCGATGTCGGCGGAGAGTCTCGAAGCCTGGTCATCGCTGACCTCCTCGGCCCCGACGATCACACGGAGTTCGCGGCCGGCCTGGATGGCGTAGCTCTTGGTCACTCCCGGATAGGCTGCGGCAAGGTCTTCCATACCCTTGAGTCTCTTGATGTAAGACTCGATGACCTCACGGCGGGCGCCCGGACGGGCTCCGGAGATGGCGTCACCGATCATCACGATAGGAGAGATGATGGAGGTCATCTCAATCTCCTCGTGGTGCGCTCCGATGGCGTTGCAGATCTCCGGCTTCTCCTTGTACTGCTCGGCGAGTTTCATACCAAGCAGGGCGTGAGGAAGTTCAGGCTCCTCCTCGGAGACCTTTCCGATGTCGTGCAGCAGACCGGCCCTCTTGGCGAGTTTCGGATTCAGGCCGAGTTCGGCGGCCATAATGGCGCTGATGTTGGCGACCTCGCGGGAGTGCTGGAGAAGGTTCTGGCCATAGGATGAACGGTACTTCATACGGCCGATCATCTTGACAAGCTCGATGTTGAGGCCGTGGATGCCCAGGTCGATGCAAGTACGCTTACCAGTCTCAAGTATCTCTTCCTCAAGCTGTTTCTGGACCTTGGCGACAACCTCCTCGATACGTGCCGGATGGATTCTTCCGTCAACCACAAGCTGGTGGAGGGCAAGTCTGGCGACCTCCCTGCGGACCGGGTCGAAGGCTGAAAGCAGGATGGCGTCCGGAGTGTCGTCGACTACGATCTCGACACCGGTGGCGGCCTCGAGAGCCCTGATGTTGCGGCCCTCACGGCCGATGATGCGTCCCTTGATCTCATCGTTGTCGATCGGGAAGGTGGTGACGGCGTTCTCGATCGCCGTCTCAGTGGCCGTCCTCTGGATTGTGTTGATGACGATCCTCTTGGCCTCCTTGCTGGCGTTCAGACGGGCCTCGTCCATCGTGTCGTTGATGTAGGCCTGGGCTTCCGTCCTCGCCTCCGCCTTCATGTTCTCAACAAGCATGTTCTTGGCTTCCTGGGCGCTCATCCCGGCGATCGTCTCAAGCTGCTTGTTGGCCTGGGCGCTCAGCCTGTCATATTCCTCGGCCTTCCTGCCCAGTTCTTCCTTTTGCGCCTGAAGACCCGCTTTGACATTTTCAGTCTCGCGGAGCCTCTTCTGCAGTTCGGAATTCTGCTGGTTGAGATTGTTCTCCTTCTGCTTCACACGGTTCTCCGCATCCTTGATCTGGGCGTTCTTCTCACCGATGAACTTCTCGTGCTCGCTCTTGAGCTGGAGGAACTTCTCCTTGGCCTGATGGATCTTCTCCTTCTTGATGCTCTCGCCCTCAAGCTCGGCCTTTTCGATGATCTCGTTCTTCCGTCCTTTGAGAACTATTCTCTGGACGATTATGTAAGCCGCAAGCGCTACCGCCGCGCCTATGACAAATCCTATAAACAACTGTAACATAATATCATAAAGTTTATCGTTCCGTTTCTGTCGCATCCGCGTCCCGGCAGGGAAACGAATGACGGCCGGCGGTGTCCGCAAGGAAACCGACCGGTCGTCAAAAACATTAAAAAAGCCGTTAGTCGCTTGTCAGAAACCTTAGATAAGTAAGATTTGAGATCCGTTCCGGTTCAGAAAATCCACCGTCGCGCCGGGGCGCGATCCCATAAGGTAACCTTGGCCTGTCTTCACCGGCCCGAGCAAACTCCGTTCCTTGTAGAACTTGTTGATTTGAGCACGCGGGACTAACGGCCGTCTTTTTCAATATTCTTAATGTAGGAATCAACATCGGCGGCAAGTCTCGCGCCCTCCGCCTCGACATCCTTCAATCTGCGCTGGAGCGTCACCCTCGCCGTGGCTTCGCTCAAGGCGACAAAGGAAAGCTTGTCCGAGAGTGACTTGGTCGGGTACTTCGCGTCGTAGTTGGCCAGAGTCTTGTTTATCTGGCCCGCCGCCTCCCTCATCGCGCTCTCTATCTCCGGAGAAGAAGCGACAAGAGAATACTCGTTGTTCCCGATCTTGATCTTGATGTTCTGACCCATCGTCACCCTCAAGTTTAATTTTCAAGCAAAGAGATGCACTTGTCGATCTCCTTGATAAGTTTCTCAATCTTTTCCTTCGCCGCCGAACCGTCTCCGGCCACGCCGAAGGCTTTCGACAGATTAAGGTTGTCGATCTGTTGTTCCAGATCTGCAATCTGTTCCCTGCAGGACTTGTTGGCGGCCTCGCTCTCACGAAGTTTCGCGCGGAGAGAATCACACTCCGCTTTCTGCGCCTCATAGAGAGCGATCAGTTTTTCGATGTCTGTCTTAATCGCTTCAAGCATCATCAAAAAGGCCGACTTTTACCTGCCTGACTGCAAATTTAGTAAAATATCTTCATTTATACAACAACTTCAAGAGGCGGCGAGGGGCCTTCATCCGTCAAACCTTTGTTTCACCGATAGAGAAAATTTCCTAAATTCGCGTCACTGAAAAACAAAGACATTGCTATGACAATAACCGTGGAAAACAGGGAAATACCGGTACTGCTTCTGACGGGATACCTCGGAAGCGGCAAGACTACCTTGGTCAACAGGATCCTTTCCAACAAGAAAGGCATCAAGTTCGCCGTCATCGTGAACGACATCGGCGAGGTGAACATCGACGCGGACCTCATCCAGAAGGGAGGCGTGGTCGGCACGACAGACGACAGCCTCGTGCCTCTGCAGAACGGCTGCATCTGCTGCACCCTGAAGATGGACCTGGTGGCCCAGCTTAAAGACCTGTGCGAGTCCAACCGCTTCGACTACATCGTCATCGAGGCGAGCGGCATCTGCGAACCGGCTCCGATCGCCCAGACCATCTGCTCCTACAAAAAGCTTGTTCCTGAATATTCAGCCGCGAACGCTCCGGAACTTGACTGCATCGTGACCGTCGTGGACGCGCTGAGGATGCAGAGCGAATTCGCCTGCGGCGACGACCTCAAAAAAGACAACCTCAAGGAGGACGACCTCGAGAATCTTGTGATCCAGCAGATCGAGTTCTGCAACATCGTGCTTCTCAACAAGGCCTCGGAGGTCAAGCCGGAGGAACTCGGCAGGGTACGCGACATCGTGAAGGCCTTGAACCCGAAGGTTACAATCTTCGAGTGCGACTACGGGGAGATCGACCTGGACAAAATCCTGCACACCGGGCTGTTCGATTTCGACAGGACGGCCACCTCGGCGGCGTGGATCGCGGCCATCGAGGGCGACGGGAATGTCGGAGACGAGGATGACGATGACGACGACCATGAGGAAGGACACGGGCATCACCACCACGATGAAGACGAAGACGGCCACGAAGAGCATCACCACGATGACGACGAGCACGACGACCATGAGGAAGGACACGGGCATCACCACCATCACCATCATCACGACCACGAGGGCGGCGAGGTCGAGGAATATAACATCGGCACTTTCGTCTACTACCGACGCCAGCCTCTGGACATCAACAAGTTCGACTGGGTCGTGTCAAAGAAATGGCCTAAGAACATCATCAGGGCCAAGGGTCTCTGCTATTTCGCGGACCAGAAGGACAAGTGCTACCTCTTCGAGCAGTCCGGAGTGCAGAAGTCGATCCGGGACGCCGGTCTCTGGTTCGCCACGATGCCTGAGGACCAGCTTCAGGAGATGATGCGCAGGGACAAGAATCTGCGCAAGGACTGGGATCCGGTCTATGGCGACAGGATGGAGAAGATCGTCTTCATCGGCCAGAACCTTGACCGCAAGGAGATCGCCGAACTGATGGACTCCTGCCTTGAGCAGTAAGTTTATGGGAAGACTAAGAGGGGGAGGCTGAAATCTCTTTTCAGCCTCCCCTTTTTTTCAACATTTTCCTGCGGTTGTCAGTCGTTGAAGAGCAGGGCTAGGTCTCGGTCAAGAGCCGGACGGGCTATCTTTTCCGGGACGAACTCCCAATGGCCGACCACCGAAGGGTCGCCTATGACGGCCGGATCGATCTCGTGATGCGCTTTAAGATATTCATAGAGAATCTCACGGATCTCAGGGTAGTACTCGACCGTGCGCTCCGCGATCCGGTCCGTGTCGATGCCGACCTCCCGAAGCAGGCCGCCACCGCCGCTGGCCCGGTAGGAGGTCATCGCCACATTGTAGGTCGAGTCAAGGCTGAAAGGAGCGCCGTCGGCCATCGAGGAGATGCTGATTCTCGAGCCGTACGGCATTGTGACATCCACGGTGTAGTCGATGCCGGCGGCCGAGTCGAAGTTGTAGGACCTTTCCGCGAAGGACCAGCCCTTAGCGCCGGTGCGGGGGTCGTCCCTGCTGACGATGTTCAGCACGTGGTCTGAAGGTCCGGACGCGGTGACGATCCAGCGGTTGTAGGAAGCCTCAAGGTAGTCTTTGATTTCCCGGCCCGACATAGTGATGACATAGAGCTGGTTCTCGTAAGGGTAGATCGTGAACAAATCCTTGTAGATCAATGTGCCGGCTTTGACGAAACCGTCGTAGGTCAGAGGCGCGGCGATGGAGACCTGGGCGGGACTGCAGCCGAGGCCGAGAGTGTGGACAAGATTGACATAGTCGCACATCCCCGTGTAGGCATCCCGGGTGCGCATATCCACCTTAAGGTCACCGACCTCCTGGGTCGTGAAGACCTGCACGGCCTGGTAATCCTCGTGGAAATCCTTGGCCATCAATGCGTCCACCTTGCGAGGATCGACCGGAAGCAGGTCAGCTTCGACGGAGCGTTCCGTGACCTTTCCGCCTTCAACCTTCAGGTGAAGGGTCCCGCGGCCGACGAAACGGCAATGACTTCCGGAGTTAATCAGAGCGATGCTGTCGCAGGAGGCCGTGAACGGCCTGTGGTCGTGGGAACAGATAAGGAAATCCACTCCGCGGAGGCTCTTGTAAAGGTCAAGTCCCTGGCTCTCAAGCATCGATCCGTCCCCTTTTCCCGTACCGGAATGGACGGACACTATAACGACGTCCGGCTTCTCCTTCGCTGTGACCTTGTCGACATCCTCCTGCACCAGAGGCAGAAGGCTCTCGAACGTCATCCCGCTCCAGAGTTTTTCGGACAGCCAGTTCTTCATATTGGCGTTGGTGAAACCGAGGATGGCCACCTTGAGTCCACCCCGGCGGACAATCTTGTACAGAGGGAAGTAAGGCTCTCCGTTGTCCGTCCGGACGGCGTTGCCCCCGAGAAACGGAATTCCTCCGGCCTTGAGATCGGCTGCTATGCGGTCATAGACCTTGTGGCCGGTCTCGATGTCGTGGTTGCCGACCGTGACCGCGTCATAGCCAAGGCGTGCCGCAAGACGGGGATAGACGTGGGGCGAAACCGTGTCCACATAGTTGAAATAGTAGGCGGCGTTGTCTCCCTGGAGAAAATCACCGGCATCCACCAGAACCACGTTGTCCTCTCCGTCGGCTGCGCGCACGCTGTCCACCACCGTCTTGACGGCGAACAATGACTTCCGCACTCCCCCGCCCACATAGGTCGAATCGAAATACGAACCGTGGACATCATTGGTGGTCAGAAGCTCGAGGACATATTCACCGTCCTTGAGGTGCCGGCCGCAACCGGCCAGAAGAGCGGCCGCTCCGACCGCAAGCAATGTCAATGGAAAAACCTTTCTCATAAAATTGTACATAAGCCCTACAGATAAATCTCGAAATGTTTTCTTTCAGTCCTTCCGCCTTTCTGCCTTTCAGGCCTGCCGGTGCCGTAGATAGCCCTGCCCAGGTCGAAGACCACGCTGAGTTTCTGCTGCCAGCCCTGGAAGCCGCCGTCAGTGAAATGGGCGACCGCTGAGAGCCGCAGACGGGCGAAGCCGCAGATGTAAGGCTGCCAGTAAAGTTCCGCCCTGTCGTAGAATCCCGGATGTTTCCAGTCCGAGCCGCCGGCGCTGACGCGGTAGAACGGGCTGCCCTGGTACAGGTCGCCGCCGAGCATATTCCCTCCCTCGTCGACCGTGAACCAGTAAGGCATCTGGCCTTTGCCGTAGTAGGAGTCGTTCAGAACGCCGAAACGGCTGTAGCCGAGGTTCAGGGTGAGCAGGCCGCCGAACGACGGCTCAAGACCCGTGTCGTTGATGCGGTCCTGGTGCAGTCCCTGGACATAACTCAGTTTGGCGTTCCAGCGGAAACCGCCTCTGCCGGACGCAATCCTGATGAACGGCGACGCAAGAATGTTGTCGACCACTCCTTTGTACTCCAAGGTGTTGGCGAAATGGTACATCGTGGCGGTCCAGCCGGCACGCAGAGGGCTGTCGCCGAGAGCATAATCTCCGTAGGTGAAGATCTGGAAGCGCTCCCTGCGGCCGTGGCCGATCAGTCCCATCCAGTCAAGACCGACCTCGCTGTAGCCCTTCTTTGACGACCATTTCAGCAGAAGGCCTTCCAGGTTGTTGTCATAGAACTGATTGAGATCCGAGATGAAGAGCGACGGGACATAGTCGGTCTTCACCGGGTCGTCAGACCAGGCCGGATTCCCTGTCCCGAAGGCTGAATGACGACGGGGAAAAACGCCGGCCAGAAAATTGAAGGTTCCGCCGCGCCGCACCAGGTCAAGGCCGTACCAGCACGTGATCTCCCTGAACAGAGCCGTGTTCTGAAGCTTGGTGTCATCCTCCCCTACAGGCGACTCGCCCATATTCTTCATCACGTCGACGCCGAGCGTGAGGGCGTGAGTCATGTTCCTTCCTTCGACCTTCACTCCCACGGTAGGAGTGAGCCTGAAGGCGTGGGCGGTGCCGGAAGTCTCGAACAGGTTGCCAGAGCCGTCATATTCCCTGTTGTCAAAATAGTACTGGAAGTCAGCGCCGTAGGTCATCACGGCCTTTTTCTGTGCGGCGCAGGTGGCGGCCGCCAGGATCAGTGTCAACAAAATCGCTTTTTTCCTCATAACCGGAAATTCAAGAAGCCGCCATTCTGGGACGGAGAATGCAAATTTACTTAATATTTCGTAAATTCGCATCCGGAGTCACATTGAATGGCCCTGAAAGTCAAGGTATGGAAGCGCTCAAACTACAAACCCCTGTGGAGGCCGGACGCAGCCGGACAGGGATTTCCCTGAAAGACAAAATCTTCGTGCTGGGAAGCTGCTTCGCCGACAACATCGGCGGCAAGATGCTGGAACTCGGTTTCGACGCCACGGTCAACCCGTTCGGCACGCTCTACAACCCTGTCTCCGTCTGCAACTCCATCGCCAGACTCTCTTCCGGCATCCCGTTCACGGAGGACGACTGCGTCCGGATGGGCGCGGGCGCGGACCTGTTCTGCTCCTTCAGCCACCACACCTCCTTCGCACGGGGCACAAAGGAAGACTTCCTGCAGCACGCAAACGCCTCGCTTGAAGCGGCCTCGCGGCGGTGGAAGGAAGCCACAAAAGTCATCATCACCCTCGGCACGGCCTGGATCTATGAATATGTCCGCTCGGGCGAGGTTGTCTCCAACTGTCTGAAAATCGACGCGAAGGAGTTCAACCGCCGGCGGCTGACAGTCCAGAACACGGCTGCCTTGCTTATGAATATGCTGGCGAAGCATCCGGACAAGGAATTCATCTTCACGGTCTCGCCGATCCGTCATCTAAAGGACGGGGCGCACGGCAATCAGTTGAGCAAAAGCACTTTACTTCTGGCACTGGAAGATGTGACCAGCAAGATGCCGGACCGCTGCGGGTATTTCCCGGCCTACGAGATCGTCCTTGACGAACTGCGGGACTACCGTTTCTACGCCCGGGACCTGGTCCATCCGTCCGACCTGGCCGTGGACTATCTCTGGTCGAGGTTCGTGGACTTCGCCGTTCCGCAGGAAGAACTGCCGGAGCTGGAAGCCAGGCGGAAGGAATTCCTCCACTCCCGGCACAGACAGATACTGAAGGGTTAAAGGAGTCGCACGCTCCCGGGTGGCGCGGGCTTGGGACAATAACGAAAAAGACCGGATCTAGAAATCCGGTCTTTCCGTGCTCTGCTAGGGACTCGAACCCTAGACCCACTGATTAAGAGTCAGTTGCTCTACCAACTGAGCTAGCAAAGCATTATTTCTGCGTCGGCTTTCACCTGACTTTTGGAAAGAATCCTACGCTTTGTGATCCGTTCGGGGCTCGAACCCGAGACCCCAACATTAAAAGTGTTGTGCTCTACCAACTGAGCTAACGAATCTTTCCAACCTTTTCAAGAAGTGGTCTTCCTGATTGGGATTGCAAAGGTAGGCCATTCAGATGAAATCTCCAAATATTTTTGAGGAAATTTTCAAGGAAAATCTCAATCCGCCTTCCTTAAAACCTATTAATGGAGATTCCGGAGCGAGGATACCTTCCCAGGTCCGTCTTTCAGAACGTCAATCCTTTCATAAAAGCCGACTCCGCTGACCTGACCCACGACCTGAACGACTCGTCAGGAACGTAACTGTTGTCGGCGAAATCAAGGAGAAGGTCGAGGTCGAAACGGTCGGAGGTCACGGCCGGACGAGGGACAGGCCTGCCGTCTTCCGCAGCCATCATCACGTAGCCCTGCGTGGCGTCGTAGGCGTTGCATTTCTGTTCTATGTGCGAAGGGACCATCAGCAGAGGCTTCCCCAGGTACATAGCCTCGCAGACCGACTCGAAACCTGCCGTGGAGGCGTAGGCGTGGCATCCGGCCATCTGCTTGAGGAACTCTTCGTCATCCAGATAGTAGAAGGACAAGGTGTCGTCCACGACCTTGACCGGAGCCTCCTCCTTCTTGTCCCAGAAGAACCTCAACGGCACTTCCGGATGTTTCTTGTGCCAGTCCAGCACATCCTGCGAGAAACCCGAGTTCAGCATGTAGCCGTGCAGGTAGCCGCCATCGCGGATCTTCGGCCTGCCGTCCGGACCTGTCCCGGTCTGCAGCAGGACACCTTCCCTGAGGAGCGGAGGCACGACCACGATCTTGCGCCTGGCGTCCTCGGGCATGGGCCTGAAACTGAGAGCCAGGATCCTAGCCGCGCCCCATCCGACCATATTCGTGAAAAAGTTGAGGGCGAAGCGTCCCGAGTAGCCTTTTGAAGGGAATCTGAAGCCGCGGTGGAGAAAGAGGAACTGGTGGCCGACGCACACCATCGGGGCTTTCAGGCCGCTCCAGTGGTAGCCGAAGGTCCCGAGCATGTCGTAGAAATTCACCACCACGTCGGGTTCCGTCTCCCGAAGACGGCGGGCGATGAAACGGATGGACGGGAGAAACTTGTGGAGGTGGAAGACATTGTAAAGCCCCGTCTTGACCGAGCTTGCCTTCCTGTTGGATGATGAGGGCACGAAATTGAAACTCTCGAAAGTCTCGACCTGTTCCTGAAGACCTTCCTGGAAATATGCCGGCAGGGTGCGCGCGGGACTCTTGCCGACAAGGATGGCGGCGACCTTGTGGCCGTTGCTCCTGAGCATCCTTTCCATCGAGATAGCCTGGGTCAGATGGCCTCTCCCCTCTCCCTGCACTATAAAAACATACCTCATATCATCTTTCGCTAGTAACTTAACGCATATGGCAAAAACACCTCATCACACGTTCGAAGAGTATCGCATGAGATAATCAACTTACGTTACCCTTCCCCTAAATCCCCTCCCTCGGGAAGGGGATGCGCTCCGTCACTGCCGTGACGGGAAATAAGGCATTTCGCATATGACCTATATACCCACTCTACGGTTTCCTGTCGGCGGAGTATTCCTTTATCTTCTGTTCGTCTGCGAGCGGGCAGACGAGGACTTCCCCGTCCTTCACGGCGACGATGTAGTCCTCAAGCCCCTTAACAACCACGCAGGCGGAATCCTGGGCGTGCACGACGCAGCCCTTGCAGCCAATGAGACGCACATCCCGGCCTATCCAGCGGTTGCCGTCAGCCTCCTCAGGCAGCCCGGGCCGTTCCTGGATATGCTCCTTCACGGAACTGTAGCTTCCAAGGTCGGACCAGCCCAGATCGCCGGAAATCACATAGACATCGTCCGACTTCTCCATCACAGCATAGTCTATCGAGATCTTCTCGCAGGTCGGGAAGAGAGCCTTGAGCGTCTCGCTTTCGGCCTCGGTGCCGAACGAGGAAGCGATCCTGTCCATTATGGAAGCGATCCCCGGGGAATATCTCCGCATCTGTGAGAGTATGGTGGCGGCACTCCACACGAAGATGCCGGCGTTCCAGAAATAGGTGCCAGCGGCAAGATATTCATTGGCGGTGGCGAGATCGGGCTTTTCCTTGAACTCCCGCACTTTGACCACCTCTCCCGGCTTTTTGCTCTCCGCCCAGATGTAGCCGTAGCCGGTCTCCGGACGGGCAGGTTCGATGCCCACGGTCACTATCCGCTCACCCTGTGCGGTGAAATTCAACGCTTTACGGATGAGATTGGCGAACTCCTGCTCGTAGATGACGAGGGCATCCGCCGGGGTGACGACTATGTTGGCGTCGGGACATTCCGCCGCTATCCGCCAGCTCGCGTAAGCGATGCAAGGCGCGGTGTTACGCGGCTCCGGCTCGGCGAGGATGTGGTCCGCCGGGATTCCCGGAAGCTGCTCCCTGACTGTCCCGACATAGTTTTCAGAGGTCACGACCCAGAAATTGGCGAGGTCGCAGACAGGAGTGAACCTGTCCACCGTCAACTGGATCATAGTCTTTCCGATGCCGAGCAGGTCGATGAACTGTTTCGGCATCTCCGGAGTGCTGACAGGCCACAACCTGCTGCCTATTCCTCCGGCCATGATGATGATGTGTGTTGTCATAACCTTGTGCTTGAGAATACAACGGTTGTAAATTTAAGAAAAAACACTGATATGCTGTGAATATTTTGTAATTTAGCGGTAGAAAAGCCGCCAAAGACGGCCAGATCGACAAATTTCTTTCAAATCATTATTTTGTCTATTATGAGAAAATACATCGCTGAGTGCATCGGGACAATGGTTCTGACACTCCTGGGCTGCGGAACGGCAATGTTCCTCGGCTGCAACACAGCCGCCGGCGTAGTCGGCACGGCCATCGCGTTCGGCCTTTCAGTAGTGGCCATGGCCTACACCATCGGAGGCATCTCCGGCTGCCACATCAACCCTGCCATCACCCTCGGCGTGGC
>CAVEYE010000042.1:0-60194 GCA_963619595.1 bacterium
CCCACGACCCCGAGATTACAAATCACGTGCTCTGGCCAACTGAGCTACATCGGCGGTATTTCAATGAATCTCCCTTTCACAAAGGGATTGCAAAGGTAGGCATTAAAATGGATTTTCCAAAACTTTTTCAATTATTTTTGGAATTCTTTGACGATCTCTGAATATATCCGCTCCGCGCTGAGCCCGCAGATGTCCCTCTGGCGGTCGACCGGAGCCTGTGTTATGAAGCGGTCAGGCAGTCCCAGACCCTTCACGGAAACCCCGGGATGACGTGAGGCTGCATATTCACAGACCTCGCTGTAGAGGCCGCCTTTGAGCGCTCCGTCCTCGAGGGTCAGGATGCGGCCGAAGCCCATCGCTTCTTCGAGGAGCGCCTCGTCGAACGGCTTGAGGAAGCGGACATTGTACACAGCTGGACTTTTTCCGGTTCCGCGTCTGATCCTTTCCGCGGCCTCAAGCGCACGGTTGACGACCGGTCCCGCCGCCAGCACGGCCACCCTTTCCCCGTCCAGTAGTTTCTCGCCTTTGCCCGGCTCGATAGGTGCGGGATCGGCGTTTCTCCAGTCGACGCCTTCCCCCGTCCCGCGCGGATACCTTATTATAAGCGGCCCGTCTTTCAGACCTGTTCCTGAATATAGCAGCCGCTTCAGTTCGGTCTCGTCTTTCGGGGCGGCGATGATGACATTCGGGATGCAGCGCAGCGCAGCCAGGTCGAAGGCTCCGTGGTGCGTGGCCCCGTCCTCGCCGACGAGTCCGGCCCTGTCAAGGCAGAGGACCACGTTAAGGTGCTGCAGCGCTATGTCGTGGATGATCTCGTCGTAGGCTCTCTGGGCGAAGGACGAGTAAATCACGCAGTAGGGTTTCATTCCTCCGGCAGCCAGTCCGGCCGCGAAGGTGGCGGCGTGTTCCTCGGCGATCCCGACATCGAAGAACCTGTCGGGGAAGCGGGCCGCGAACTCGGCCATGCCGCTGCCCGTGGCCATTGCGGGAGTGATTCCGACCACTTTCGGGTCTTTCTCGGCAAGTTCCACGAGAACCTTCCCGAAGACATCCTGGTAGCGGTCGGCCTTGTAGTTTCTGGCCGGACGGGCCCCGGTCTCAGGGTCGAACTTGCCCGGTGCGTGCCAGGTCGTCGGGTCGGCCTCCGCCGGGGCGTAGCCCTTGCCTTTGACCGTGAATGTGTGCAGAAGTTTCGGACCTTTTATGTCCCTGAGCCGCCGGAGAGTCTCAACTACCTTTGTGATGTCGTTGCCGTCGATGGGACCGAAGTACCTGAAGCCGAAGGCTTCGAACAGGTCTCCGCCCGAGCCGGTGACCAGTCCGGACTTTGCCTTGCGGACGGTTCTCTGGATCCATGCCCTGAGGCGTCCGGCCCCGAGCCTGTCCCAGATGTGTGTCTTGATCCGGTTGTAGGCCGGATCCGTGGTCAGTTTCAGAAGGTAGGAATGCAGGGCGCCTCTGTTGCCGTCGATGGCCATCTCGTTGTCATTCAGCACAACAAGCAGGTCGGTGTCCTCCTCTCCGGCGTTGTTGAGACCTTCGAGGGCGAGTCCCCCTGTCATCGCTCCGTCCCCGATCAGCGCCACGACCTTCTCGCCCGAACCGCCCAGCCTGGCGGCTTCAGCCATACCCAGGGCGGCCGAGATCGATGTGGACGCATGCCCGGCTCCGAAAGCGTCGTACTCGCTTTCGTCCCTGTTCGGGAATCCGCTGATTCCGTCCTCCATCCTGTTCTTTTTGAACGCTTCCCGCCTACCTGTCAGGATCTTGTGGGCGTAGGCCTGGTGGCCGACATCGAACACGATCTTGTCCTTGGGAGTGTCGAACACATAGTGCAGGCCGACGATGAGTTCCACCGCCCCGAGGCTTGAGGCAAGGTGGCCGGGGTTCTGTGAGCAGCACTTCACGATGTAGTCCCGGATTTCCTTGCAGAGGGGAGCGAGTTCCTTTATGTCCAATCTCCTGAGGTCTTCGGGAGAATTTATATTTTCCAAAATCATAATTGCGAATTTACGACTTTTCCGACAATTTTGTATATTCGCACCCTGATTGAATATTTTTATAAATTTTTAGAATATTAATTTAAGTTTCGCATGTGCGAAACACCTTATTTCCCGTCACGGCAGTGACGGAGGGGATTTAGGGAGGGGGTAACGTGAGATGTTTTTTCTTGCGTGATACTCTTCGAACGTGAGATAAGGTACTTTGTCACAGGTATTTAGTTACTTGCGAAAGTTGAGATATTAATTAAAAAACATAGCGTAATGGCTGAGAAATTACAAAAACTGATGAATGATTCGCCGGCCGCGAGGTGGACCGTTCTGGCCCTCGTGGCCCTGATGATGTTCTTCGCGTACATGTTCGTGGACGTGATGTCCCCTCTTAAGTCCTTGGTCGAGAGTGACTTGGGCTGGAACAGCGGTGTTTTCGGAAAGTATGCCGCCTCGGAGTACATCCTCAATGTCTGCGGTTTCCTGATCATAGCGGGCGTCATCCTTGACAAACTTGGAGTCCGCTTCTCGGGTGTCCTTTCCGCAGGACTTATGGTTCTTGGAGCCGGCATAAAGTTCATCGGCATCAGCGATTGGTTCCAGGCGTCATCGTTCGCCCAGTGGCTCGGCAGCTGGTGGGTGGAGATGCCTGCGAGTGCCAAGATGGCCTCCCTCGGTTTCATGATCTTCGGCTGCGGCTGCGAGATGGAAGGCACGAATGTCTCCAAGATTCTCGCCAAGTGGTTCAAGGGCAAGGAGATGGCCTTGGCTATGGGTCTTGAGATGGCCATCGCCCGTCTGGGAGTCTTCGGCGTGATGTGGATCGCCCCTCTGATCTCCGCGAAGTTCGACAATTCGGTGGTAGCCCCTCTGGGCTTCTGCGGGGCCCTGCTTGTGATCGGCCTGATCAACTTCATCATTTTCGGCGTGATGGACAAGAAGTTCGACAGCCAGCTTGTCGCCGCCGGACTTGCCACCGAAGAGAAATCCCCGGAGGACGAGTTCCACATCAGCGACCTCGGAGCGATCTTCAAGAGCAAGATGTTCTGGATCGTGGCCCTGCTCTGCGTCCTTTACTACAGCGCAATCTTCCCGTTCCAGAGGTACGCTCCTAACTTCCTTGAGGAGACCCTCGGCATCGACGCGGCCTCGGCGGCCCGTCTGTTCAGCTGCTTCCCTATCCTCGCGATGGTCCTGACCCCTATTCTTGGAATATTCCTGGACCGTGTCGGCAAGGGTGCTTCGATGCTTATGGCCGGCTCCGTCATCATGATCGTCTGCCATCTCAGTTTCGCGTTCCTGCTGCCGCTTTTCCCGAGCAAGGCTTTCGCCCTTTTCCTCATCGTGGTTCTTGGAGTGAGCTTCTCGCTCGTGCCTGCGGCTCTCTGGCCATCAGTTCCTAAGATCATCGACGAGAAGATCCTCGGATCGGCCTACTGCCTCATCTTCTGGGTCCAGAACATCGGTCTCTGCCTTGTTCCTATGCTCATCGGGTCTCTGCGCGAGTCCACAGGCGGCTACACCGTGCCGATGATCGTGTTCTCAAGCTTCGGAGTGCTGGCGTTCATCTTCAGCCTTTACCTTAAGAAGGAAGACCGCGCCAAAGGCTACGGCCTCGAACTTCCGAACATCCAGAAATAGTTTCCGGCGGTCTTTCCGCCCCGTCTTTTTAGACAAACAGAACTGCCGTGTCTGAATATTTACGGAAATATTCCTGCTGGGTGGCGCTGGCGTGTCTGGTGGTGCCGATGTTCGCATCGTACTACTTCGACGACATGTTCTCCACCCTCTCCCACCTCTTCGAGAATCCGTCGATGCTCCAGCTTGGCTGGAACTCGGCGGATTACGGCCTCTACACCAGCGGTTACTCGGTCCTGTGCGTGTTCGGCGGCCTTGTGGTCTGCGGAATCCTGCTTGACAAGTGGGGAGTGCGGATCACCGGCTCGATCTTCGTCGCGATGATGGCGGCGGGAGCGGGCCTGGTGGCATTCGCCATCACCTCCGGCCTGTCTCCGAAGACCTCTCTGGCCATAGCCTACACAGGATGTATGTTCTTCGGCCTCGGCAGCGAGATCGCCGGCGTGGCCGTCACCCGGTCCATAGCCAAGTGGTTCAAGGACGGGAATATGGCCTTCGCCATGGGGCTGCAGCTTGCGGTCGCCAGGCTTGGCACTGCCTTCGCCCTAGTCGTTTCCCCTTGCCTGGTGGCCCAGAAAGCGGCTGACCAGACATATTCATTGATGGAGACCGCCCGCCCGGCCTTCCTCGGTCTGGGTCTGATGGCGGCGGGCCTGCTTCTCTGGGCGGTCTTCGTGGCGATGGACGCCCGTTTCGACAGGCAGAAAGGCCTCAAGGACTCCCGGGAGACGGCGCAGGAGGACCAATTTCGTTTCTCCGATGTGCTGAAACTCCTGAAAAACAAGAGGTTCATCGCCATAGCGCTGCTCTGTGTCTTCTTCTACAGCAGTGTCATCTCGTTCAAGAAATTCGCAACCGCCATCCTTATCCCGCGGTTCGACGTGCCGGTGGAGGCGGCCAGCTGGATGGTCTCGATGCTGCCTTTCGCGACGGTCATCTTCGCCCCTCTCTTCGGAATCCTTGTGGACAAGATCGGCCACGGGACCCGCTGGATGCTTGTGGGAGCAGTCCTGGCGCTCATCGCCCACCTCACCCTTGCCTTCGCCCCGTCCGGAGTGCCGCTGTACGGCTACCTCAGCATGGTGTTCCTCGGTTTCGGCTATTCCCTCGTCCCTGCGGCGATGTGGCCCGCGGTGCCGAGGATCGTCCCTGAAAAAGTGCTTGGTACTGCATATTCATTAATATACTGGGTGCAGAATCTGGGGCTGATGACGTTCAAGATGCTCGCAGGAGGCATCCTTGCAGGAGGTCAGCCAGGCAGCGGCGCGGTGCGGGTCGAACTGATGTTCGTCGGAGTCTGCGTGGCCGCTCTTGTTCTTGCTTTCTCTCTTGACCGGCATTCCGGAGCGGCAGAGTGATTCCTTCTTTGCCTCCTTGCCGGCCGGGGCGTTTGCATTGACCGGGAAAATCACTATATTTGACAATTCGAGCCGTCGCGGATGACGCACGGTTTGAACGGAGGGCCGAAAACGGTCTCCAAGGAGGTGAAATGGATTTTGACCTGTTTTTGAAAATGCTGGAAATCCGGTCGACTTCCGGCGAAGAAAGACACTTGGCGGAGTTCCTGAAGGAGCGTCTGCCGTTCGGTGGCTGTCCGGTTCTCTGCGATGAGGTGGGGGACGGGACGCTCAACCTGCTCTTCGACTGGTCAGGCACCGGAACACCGTCCTTCGTGTTCTGTACCCATATGGACACTGTCCCTCCGTACATTCCGCCAGCTGTGGTAGATGTCAGGAAAGGTGATGTCTTGCCGGACGGAGGTGTGGCGCGGGCTGACGACACGATGGTGCGGGGACGCGGAAGCTGCGACGCCAAAGGTCAGATCTTCGCGATGTACACCGCCTGCCGTCAGCTTTATGAAGAAGGCTGGCGTGATTTCGGACTCCTGCTGCTTTCGGGCGAGGAGACGGGCTCTTTCGGTGCCAAGGCTTTCACGAAGATGCGTCCCGGAGGCGGTTTCGTGCTGGTCGGCGAGCCTACTGACAACTGCCTTGTCTCGGCCAGCAAGGGTACTAAAGCCTTCGAGGTCACCGTCACCGGCAAGGCCTGCCATTCGGGTTATCCGGAGCAGGGGGAGAGCGCGGTGGAGCGTTTCGTGGACTTTATGGACGCCCTGCGCCTGGTCAGATTTCCCGAAGACCCGGTTCTCGGCCCCACCACCTACAATGTGGGCAGACTGGTCAGCGACAACCCGCAGAATGTCCTCAGCCCCGAACTGCGCTTCAGACTTTACTTCCGCACCACCTTCACCACGGACTCCCTGGTGGAGGACATCCTTTCAGGATTATGCGGCCGCGGCCTTTCGTACAAGGCTTTCGGCGGCGATGAGCCTCTCCGCTATTTCCACGAGGTCGAGGGCATACCTTCGAAGGCTGTGGCTTTCGGAAGCGACGCTCCGAGGCTCACCGGTTTCCCGGGGAAAGCCATCTGCGGCCCGGGATCCATACTCACCGCCCACACTGACAATGAATATGTCCTGCGCTCGCAGCTTGAGGAGGCGGCCGGACGGGACGTGAGGATATTCAAGAAATATAACGAACTAAACAAGTAGATTATGATTGTGATGAAATTCGGCGGCACGTCCGTCCAGAACGAGGAGGCTATCGGGAGAGTCATCTCCATAGTGTCCGGCAGGCTGCAGGAGAAGCCTCTCGTGGTTGTCTCCGCTCTTGCGAAGGTGACAAGGCTTCTGTGTTCCCTGGCCGAGGAGGCCGAGGCACAGCACGAAGAGAACGTGAAAGGGCTTCTCGCCCAGCTGCGCGAGAGGCATTTCGCACTTGCGAAGCGGCTTTTGGCCGACAAGCCCAACCTCCTCGAGAACGCTGTCGAGGCTGTTGAGGACCTGATCGGCAGGCTTGAGACTTTTGTGGGCGGTGTCTGCCAGATCGGAGAACTTTCCCCGCGCAGCGAGGCCAGGATCATCTCCACCGGCGAGCTGCTCTCGTCCACGATCATAAGTTACGCTTTCAACGCCAACGGCATCTCCTGCCAGTGGGTCGACGCGAGAAAGATGATCGTCACCGACGATAACTATCTTAACGCGCGTCCGGACCTTGAGGCCACCGAGTCCAATGTCAGGAGGATCATCGGGATGGAGTCCAAGGGAGTCGACCTTGTCATCACTCAGGGCTTCGTGGCTTCGACTGAGTCCGGAGCCACGTCGGTTCTCGGTTTCGAGGGGTCCGACTACTCCGCGGCCATCTTAGGAATGGCTCTCGGAGCGGCCAGGGTCGAGATCTGGACCGATGTGGACGGTGTGAGGACGGCCGACCCGAGGGTCGTGCCTGACACGAAGAAGATCGACGTGGTCTCCTACGAGGAGGCCGCCGAGATGGCCGTGATGGGAGCCAGAGTCCTCCATCCGCTGACCATCGAACCGGCAAGGAAGAAGAACATCCCGATCAGGGTGCTGAATTCGCAGAATCCTTCCTGCGAGGGTACTTTCGTGGTCAGGGGGGACGAGGCTCCTGACGGACCTAAGTCGGTGGCTTTCAGGGAGGATATTCTCTTCGTCAGGATAACGTCGTCCAAGCTGGAAGGTGTCACGAGCATGCTCGGGAAGGTTTTCGCGCCTCTTTACAAGGAACGCGTGCCGGTAGTTCTCGCCAAGGCGACCGAATCCGAGGTTGACCTCGTGATTCCGGAAGAGACCGAGGGCCTGCGCGAGGCCTTGTCCGAGATAGGGAAATGGGCTGAGGTCACGATGTACCGCGACAAGTCTTTCGTCTCCGTCATCGGCCGCAATATCGTCGGCTTCGAGGGTCTCGGTGACAAGGTCATCAGCGTCTCCGGCAAGGTGCATCTCGCCAACGTGAGCGCCAACATGATGAGCGAGAGTTTCGTTATCGACCGCGACAGGCTGCAGGTGACCCTTGAAAGTCTGCACAACTATATATTCGGAAAAAATGCTTAAAGTGATCATCAGCGGCTACGGCCGTATGGGACATAATGTCGAGGAGGTCCTCAAGGCCAGGGGCATAGAGTGCGCCGGGACGAGCGAGGACATCACCTCGGTGGACAAGGCTCTGGCGGCGGAGTGCGTCTGCATCGACTTCACGACGCCGGACGCTTTCCGCGCGAACTACAGGTTCATCGCTTCTTCGTTCAAGGCCGCCGTGGTCGGCACCACCGGCTGGAATGACATCAAGGACGAGGTCGTGGCTTTTTTCGAGGCCCAGGGTACTCCCATGATCTACTCGTCCAACTATTCGGTGGGCGTGAATGTCCTTTCCGCCGCCGTCGAGGTGGTCTCGAAGTTTCTCGGCAAGGCCGGAGGCTACTCTCCTTACATAGTCGAGAAGCATCATATTCACAAACTCGACGCTCCTTCCGGGACGGCTAAATCCCTTGCCGCCGTGGTCGAGGGGGAGATGGGCGTGAAGCCTGAGGTGGCTTCCGTCCGCGTCGGCGAACTCGCCGGAATCCACACCGTAGGCTTCGAGGGCTGCAACGACCGCATAACCATCGAACACGAGGCGTTCTCCCGCAAGGGCTTCGCCGAGGGTGCGGTCGTCGCCGCGCGGATGACGGAAGGCCTCACCGGTGTTCACGAATTCAAGGAATTGTTTTTTAAAGGTTAACTGATATGTTGCTCAAAGGTTGTGGAACGGCTCTCGTCACCCCGTTCAAGGACGGCCAGGTTGATTACGAGACCTACGGAAAGCTGGTGGCCAGGCAGGTCGAGGCCGGGATTCATTTTCTGGTGCCGCTTGGCACGACGGCGGAGACTCCGTGCCTGGAGAACGAGGAGAAATGCGAGATCCTCAAACTGACCAGACGGCTCTGCCCTGACAGACCGGTGGTAGCGGGAGTCGGAACGAACTCCCCGGCGGCCACGATCCGCAACATACGCCTTCTCGAGCCTTATGGGCCGGACGCCTTCCTCGTGGTCGTGCCTTTCTACAACAAGCCGACCCAGGTCGGGATCTATGAATATTTCAAAGCGGTGGCCTCAGCCACCTCGAAGCCGGTCATCGCCTACAATGTGCCGGGCCGCACAGGCGTGAATATGTCAGCCGAGACCACTCTCAAGGTGGCCTCGATCCCCAATGTGGTGGCGGTCAAGGAGGCTTCCGGCGACCTTGCCCAGATCGGCAGTGTCATAGCCGGCCGTCCGGATGGTTTCAGTGTCCTGAGCGGCAACGATGACCAGACTCTGGATGTCGTCAACGCCGGCGGAGACGGGGTGATAAGCGTGGTCTCCAACATTGCTCCGGAACTGATGGTCAAACTTCTGGACCTGGCTCTGGCTGGAAAGTCGGCTGAGGCCGAGGCCTTGAACGAGCGGCTTTACCCTCTGTTCAAAGCCTGCTTCGTCGAAAGCAACCCTATTCCTGTGAAGGCCGGACTCTCCCTTATGGGACTTTGCGGCGACGGGATGCGGCTTCCGTTGACCACCGCCTCGGAAACCACGAAAGAACTGATGAGAAAAGTCATTGATGATTTAGGAATATGATGAAGTTCAATGAGTTATGCCATCGCCTCGAGACCGGTGAGGTCCGGGTGGCGGAGAAAGTGGACGGACAGTGGAAAGTCAATGTCTGGGTCAAGGAAGTGATTCTCGAAGGGTTCAGAGACGGAAAAATGAAGGATCTGAGCGTGTCGGGATATTCATTCTTCGACAAGGACACTCTGCCGTTGCATCGCTTCTCTCTTGAGGACAGGGTCCGCATAGTGCCGGGCGGCAGCAGCGTCCGCTGCGGGTCCTATCTCGCTCCATCGGTGATAATGATGCCTCCGTCCTATGTCAACATCGGCGCTTATGTCGACGAGGGGACGATGATTGACTCCCACGCCCTTGTGGGGTCCTGCGCCCAGATCGGGAAGCACGTCCATCTTTCGGCCGCCTCCCAGATAGGCGGAGTGCTGGAGCCGTCGGGAGCCCTGCCGGTGATTGTCGAGGACAATGCTTTCATCGGCGGCAACTGCGGAATCTACGAGGGTACGGTCGTGGGCGAAGGTGCTGTTCTCGGATCGGGTGTCATCCTGACCAAGGGTACCGCCATTTATGATGCCACGACAGGGGAGTTCGTTCCGAAAACAGCTGAGGGCCAGACTGTTGTCCCTGCGGGTGCTGTCGTGGTGGCGGGCAGCAGACCGATGACCAAAGGTCCCGGCGCGGCTGCCGGAATCCAACTTTACACCCCGGTCATCGTGAAGTACAGGGACGGCAAGACCGACGCTTCCGTCGAACTTGAGACGCTGCTTCGTTAGGAATGGCAAGATTCTTCAAATACCACGGAGCAGGCAACGACTTCCTCATCGCTGACAACAGGGACGGGGGACTGTCGCTGGAAATTGCTGACATCCAGCATCTTTGCAATCGGCACACGGGCTTCGGCGCGGATGGTGTGATGCTTCTGGAGAACAGTTCCGCCCACGCCTTCAGGATGGTCTTTTTCAACCCTGACGGCAGCGGAGGGATGATGTGCGGCAACGGTGGCCGCTGCATAGTGGCTTTCGCCGCGGACCTCGGCCTGGTCAAGGCTGGAGAGTTCATAAGTTTCGAGGCTCCGGACGGCCTTCACGAGGCTGAGATCATCGCCGATGAGCATAACTGCAAGACAGTCAGGCTTAAGATGAAGGATGTCTCTGGAATCCGGGTCTTGCCGGAAGACGGTGAATGTTTTCTGGACACCGGCACAAGGCATCTTGTCAAGTTCGTCGAAGGACTCGGGGACTATCCCGTGCTTCAGGAGGGTAGGCGGCTGCGTCGCGACCCCCGCTTCGCCCCGGTCGGGACAAATGTGAATTTCGTTGAATCAGAATCACTTCCGCAGGGAGGCACGGTCCTTCACATCCGGACTTTCGAGAAAGGGGTCGAGGATGAGACCCTGGCCTGCGGCACCGGCATAGTGGCTTCCGCGCTTGCCGCCTTCCATCAAGGCTATCCTTGCAGGCCGGGTTCTGGGTACGTTGTCAAAGCCGCCATCGCCGACCTCCGGGTGGATTTCAAGGCCTCCGGCCGGGACGGCACGTTCAAGGCCTCCGATGTCTGGCTGACCGGACCTGCGGTTTTTGTTGGAACTGTCGGAATTATGTTGTAAATTGGACACTTGTTTCAATATTCTTTTATTTTTATGAAAAACTTGTTGAAGATTTTCGCCCTTGCGGCGGTCGCCTCCGCGCTTGTTTCGTGTGAGACCAAACCTTCCACTTTGAGTTACACGCTCATCGGCACGTTTGACTATATGGACGCGTCCGTCTATGTCGACAGCGTCTACTACGCTCCTGGTTTCTATATGGACCAGCTTTCCGCCCTGAACACCAAATGCACCGCCGTGAACCAGGGCTTCACCAACGGTTGGAGGATTTCCAAGAAATATGGATCTTCCGAGGATTCCTATGAGATGAAATCGTTGAGTTCGGCCGGAAAAGGCCGCGGCTATGGGACAGCCCCTTATCAGAACGGCGCCTACGCTGTCTTCACGACGGGTCAGGACAGAACGCAGATGGCCAAATATGACATCGACTTCAATGTCTCAGGGTTCTCGAAGGCAAGCTGCAAGGTGTCAGGAATGCAGGTCAACAACACCAAGACGGTCGAGGAACTCTACAAGGCGGGCGAGGTCGTCAGCGGAGACTATCTCAAGGTGACGGCCGAGTTCTACAAGGATGACTCTGTCGTCTGGACCGGTGAGAAATACCTTGTGGACTACACCGGGGCCGAGGCCAAGGTCATCACTGACTGGGATTCCTGGTCCTTTGATTTCAAGGATGCGTCAAGCACCAATGTGGATGCCATCAGGTTCTACGTCACATCGTCCGCACCTGACAGGTATCCGCTCAATTTCTGTATGGATTATTTTGTGGCGAGCCTGAGCCTCGAGTATTAGGCTAGGCAAGGCTTCTTAAAGAAGGCCGTCCGGCACAGCTACCGTGATGGTCCTGGAATTTTCGTCGACGGACAGGATGAGGTCTTCGTGCAGAGGAACCATCGCCTGTCCGTCCGCCGTCTCCACATAGACGCAGAGGTTGCCGGGAATGTCCTCGTAGCCGGAAATCTCTCCGACCGTCCGGTTGTCGGCGTCGAGGAGAGTCCAGCCTGTCAGTTCGTCCGGAGACAGAAAGTCTTCGTCCTCGTCTGAGTCTATGGCTTCTTTGGAGGCGAAGACATCCTTGCCGGCGAGTTCTTCGGCGTCGGTGAGGTTCTTGACTCCTGTCAGTCTGGTGACGGCGCGGTTAGCGCCTTTTCTTGTGAAAGATTCAATGAAAAAAGGAACCGGCAGTCCATCGAATTCGATGAACACCGGTTCTTTGACGTTCAAGTCCTCCGGACTGATTCCGCGGAAGCCCACAAGGACTTCGCCTTCGGTACCGTTGGACTTCAGTACCCGGGCAACCTGCAGGAGTTCTGACTTTGCCCCGGTCATCTGATTAGGCCTCGGCAGGTGCTTCCGCCGCTGCGGCTTCCTGAGCTGCCTTCTCGGCGGCTGCGGCCTCCTCGGCTGCCTTTGCGGCAGCTGCGGCTTCCTCGGCTTTCTTCGCGAGAGCCTCGGCCCTTTCAGCATTCACCTTCTTCTCAGCGTCGAGAGCGGCCTTCGCCTTGTCGGCGGCAACCTTTACGATGCCGGCCTTCTTGGCTTCGATCTTGGCGTCTCTCTGGGCTTTCCAAGCGTTCCATTTGGCATCGGCCTGCTCCTGTGTGAGAGCACCCTTCTCTACACCTTTCTGGAGGTGCTTTCTGAGAAGAACTCCCTCGTAAGAGAGGATTTTCTCTGCCGTGAGGGTCGGCTGGGCGCCGACGTTGAGCCACTTGAGGGCTTTCTCTCCATCAAGAACGATGGTGGCAGGGTTGGTGTTCGGGTTGTAGGAACCGAGCTGCTCGATGAAACGTCCGTCGCGAGGTGCGCGTGAATCCGCCACAACAATGTGGAAGAATGCGAAATTCTTCTTTCCGTGGCGCTGAAGTCTGATTTTAACAGCCATTGTTGAATCTGTTTTGTTTGTTGATAAATAGTAAACCTTTAACCTCCAACTCGTGAAGGCTCGCAAAGATACGGATTATAAATTTATTTATGAAAAAAATTTGTTATTTCAGGAAAATACTCTAACTTTGCAATCCCGATTTGAGGGAAGACATACTTGCGGTAGTGGTGAAATGGTATACACGCTACTTTGAGGGGGTAGTGGGCGCAAGCCCGTGTGAGTTCGACTCTCACCTACCGCACGAGTCAAAAAACAAAAAAGAGGTTGGTTAAACTTAACCAACCTCTTTTTTTGCATTTTCTGTCCGGCAGCGTCCCCTTAAACCTCGATCGAGGTGTTGAATTCGGACAGGAAGCGGAGGTCGTTCTCGAAATAGTGGCGGAGGTCGTTGACCTGCCACTTGAGCATCGCGATACGCTCCAGACCCATTCCGAACGCGAAACCGCTGTACTTCTTGCTGTCGATTCCCGAGGCTTCAAGCACGTTCGGGTCAACCATTCCGCAGCCCAGGATCTCGAGCCAGCCGGTCCCCTTGCAGATGTTGCAGCCCTTGCCGTGGCAGATGTTGCAGCTTACGTCAACCTCGCTTGAAGGCTCGGTGAACGGGAAGTAGGACGGCCTCATACGGATCGCGGTGTCCGGACCGAACATCTCGCGGGCGAACAGCAGGATGGCCTGCTTGAGGTCGGCGAAGGTCACGTTCTCATCGATGTAGAGACCCTCGACCTGATGGAAGATGCAGTGGGCGCGGGCGGAAATCGCCTCGTTCCTGAACACGCGGCCCGGGCAGATGACGCGGATAGGCAGCTTCATCGACTCCATCGCGCGGACCTGCACTGAAGAAGTGTGGGTCCTCAGAAGCAGCGGGTCAGGATGCCCCGTGGAAACGAAGAAGGTGTCCTGCATGTCCCTCGCAGGGTGGTTCGGAGGGAAGTTCAAAGCCTCGAAGACGTGGTAGTCGTCCTCGATCTCCGGACCCTCGGCGACATCGTAGCCGAATTTTCTGAATATGTCGACAATCTGCTGCCTGACAATGGAGACAGGATGTCTGGATCCGAGCTCGAAAGGAGTTCCCGGCATCGAAAGGTCCTCTTTAGACCCTTCGGCCACGGTCTCGGACGAGGTCTGCTCTTTCAGCTCGTCGATCTTGGCCTGGGCGGCCTGCTTGAGCTCGTTGATCTTGCGGCCGAACTCTTTCTTGAGTTCCGGGCCGTAGGTCCTGAACTCTTCGAAAAGCTTGGTGATCTCACCTTTCTTTCCGAGAAGCCTTACGCGGGCCTCTTCAACTTCTTTGGCGCTTTTGCACTTCAGCTCACGAACCTGCGCGAGCAGCTGTTCTATCTCTTCTTTCATATTTCCGAATTAATTCCGCGAATTTAATCATTTTCCGTCAGTTTGGCAGCGGTACTCTCCAACTTGGCCTTTCTTTTTTCACGAGCCTTCTTCTCCCGCATCGCTCCGCCCTTCAGATACTTCGCCCACTGGGACTCGTTCAGCACCTTGTTCATCGCCACATAGATGTTCTCCATCCATTTGTCGGCGACCCTGGTGTAGATGTCCGAATTCGTCACCTTGGCGGCTGACAGAGACTTGGTCTCTTCCTGCAGCGCATGGTAGTCGTGGGTGAGGATGGAGTCGACGTAGAAGACCTGCCAGTCCTCCAAGTCGAGGACTGACTCGAGCCTGTCAACCTCTTTCTGGATGTACTCGTTGAACATTTTTTCCTGCTCTTCCGGACTGCCTGGCCCGGACTGCTGTTGCTGGGCGGAGGAGGTCAGTCCTGAAAAGACCATACATAAGACCGAAAGAATGGCGGCAAGAAATTTTTTTTTCATATCTTTACAAGTTATTTTTGCGGCAGACAATTGTTTTTGCCGTTAAAACGAACAAATTTAAACATTAATAAGTTAATCACAAAATGTCAAGACACGCGACCATCTTTACGCTGACGGCGGCACTGCTCGCCCTGACGGCGGGTTACAGGGCGGAAGCCTGCACCAACATCATCGTGACAAGGGGTGCCAGCGCCGACAATTCGAACATCATTTCCTATGCGGCGGACTCCCACGTGCTCTACGGCGAGCTTTACTTCCATCCGGCAGCGGACTGGAAGGCCGGCTCCACTCTCCAGATCATCAACTGGGACACCTACAAGCCGATGGGCTTCATCCCGCAGGTGCCTCACACCTACAAGACGGTCGGGAACATGAACGAGCACCAGCTCATCATCGCGGAGACCACCTGGGGCGGAAGACCCGAACTGGAGGACACCACGGCGGTGATGGACTACGGCTCCCTCATCTACGTCGCCCTGCAGAGGGCCCGCACCGCGAGAGAGGCCATAAAGGTCATCGTGGATCTTGCCAATGAATATGGCTACGCTTCCGAAGGCGAGACCTTCTCGATAGCGGACAAGGAAGAGGCCTGGGTCATGGACCTTGTGGGAAAAGGCTGCGAGATGAAGGACGGAAAGAACATCCGCAAGGGTTTCGTGTGGGTGGCCAGAAGGATTCCTGACGGCTACATCTGCTCGCACGCCAACCAGGCACGCATCCAGACCTTCCCTCTGGACGATCCTGAGAACTGTCTCTACGCCCCTGACGTGATCTCTTTCGCGAGGGAGATGGGTTACTTCAGCGGCAAGGACGAGGACTTCGACTTCAGCGACGCCTACAATCCGCTTGACTTCGGCGGGGCCAGAGCCTGCGACGCCAGGGCCTGGAGCGCGTTCAATATTCTCTGCGGTGGCGTGTTCACCTACGAGAAGGACGGAAAGACCGTCACGGAACCGGCCTCCAACTACCACGACTACATCACCGGAGCGAACCTCAAGCACAGGATGCCTCTGTTCGTGAAGCCGGCGAAGAAGATCACCGTGAAGCAGGTCGCCGACGCTATGCGCGACCATTTCGAGGGCACCCCTCTTGACATGACGACCGACATCGGAGCGGGCGGAAACGCCCTGCCTTACAGGTGGAGGCCGATGGGCTTTGACTATAAGGGCTGGCACTACGTCAACGAGAGGGCAATCGCCACCCAGCAGACCGGCTTCTGGTTCGTGGGACAGTCCCGCGCCGAGCTTCCGGACGTGGTCGGCGGCATCATCTGGTTCGGCACCGACGATGCGGCCACCTCCTATGTCACCCCTGTCTACACCTGCACCGACAAGGTGCCTGAATGCTTCAGGGTCGGCAACGGGAACATGCTGAGTTACTCTCCGACCGCTTCCTTCTGGATCAACAACCGTGTCGCAAACGCCTGCTACAAGGCTTACAACATAATGTACCCTACCGTCAAGGAGGCCATCGACGGTTTCGAGAACGGCCAGATGGCCGGTAAGGTGGCAGAGATGGACGCTGCTGCCATGGAAGCCTACAACAAGATCCTTCCGAAGGCGGAGAAGAAAGGACTTGAGAGCAAGGATTGGTTCGCCTCCGTCAGGAAGATGCTGACTGAATATTCAGTGAACACCGCCCAGACCCAGTTCGAGAACTGGGTGGCTCTTGAGGAACTGCTGCTGGTGAAGTACATCGACGGCAATGTCAAGGCCCAGAACGAGGACGGTTCGTTCAAGCATTCGCAGTGGAACGAGGGGACTCCTTCCGGAATCACCCAGCCGGGCTACACCGACAAATGGAAAGAGGCTGTGGTCAAGGACCACGGCGACGTGATAAGGCAGAGGTAGCCACCGGATTATACTATGCGCAGACTGTCCGTCATATTTTCCCTGCTTCTGGTCTGGACGATGTCCTTCGCCCAGACGTTCAGCATTTCCGGCACCGTCCTTGACAAGAAGACCAAGGAGCCGGTCGGGTTCGCGACCGTGGTGATGCAGGAATGCGAGCAGTGGGCTGTGGCGGACGCCGGCGGACGGTTCACACTCAGGAACATCCCGGCCGGGAAGAACACCATCAGCGTGTCCTGTCTGGGCTATGTCACCGACACCAAGACGATCGTCGTCAGCAAGGACCTGGCCGGCTACAGGGCGTTCATCAGCGAGGACAACCTCACGCTCGAGGGCGTTGTGGTCACCGCCAAGGAGAACGAGAACAGCGCCACGACCAGCCGCACGATGGACAGGACGGCTCTGGACCACGTCCAGATGGTCAGTCTGGCGGACATCGGCGGACTGCTGCCGGGAGGTGCGACCTCGAATCCGAGCCTGCTCTCCGCCCAAAGGTTCAACATCAGGGCCGGCGCCAACTCCGAGGCCGGTAACGCCTCCTTCGGAACGGCCGTGGAAGTCGATGGAGTGAGGCTCTCGAACAACGCCAGTTTCTCAGGTGCCACCGGAATCTCCGTCAACAACATAGCTTCCAGCAATGTGGAATCCGTCGAAGTCGTGTCCGGAGTCCCTTCAGTTGAATATGGCGATGTCGGCGCGGGAATAGTCAAGGTCAACACCAAGAAGGGCGTCTCTCCTTACACGGTGACGATGACGACCAATCCGAAGACGAAACAGTTCTCAGTAAGCAAAGGTTTCGGCCTCGGGAAAACAAAACGCGGCGGCCAGGCAGGAGTGCTGAACGCCAGCGCCGAGTACACATATTCATTGGAGGACAGCCGCTCTCCCTACACTTCCTATGACAGGAAGCAGGTTTCGCTGAACTACTCCAACCTTTTCAACGCGGGGATATTCAGCGAGGCTCCGTTGCGGCTGACCGCCGGGTTCACCGGCAACATCGGAGGCACCGACTCGCAGGCCGATCCGGACCTTCTGACCGGGACTTACGAGAAGCAGAGGGACAATACGCTTCGCGGCAATGTCGAGATGAACTGGCTGCTGAGCAAGCCGTGGATCACCAATCTGGAGTTCAAAGGCTCCGTGGTCAGGTCCGACAAGCTCAGCGAGACCAGGTCCCGTTACTCCGCCGCCACCGGCACTGTGTCGCTGCACGGCAAGGAGGAAGGCTACTATGTGGCCGAGGACTACTCCTCGAATCCTGACGCGGCGGCCATAATGATCTCTCCGGGCTACTGGTACAACACCATGTTCCTGGACGACAAGCCGTTCTCCTACAAACTGACTCTGAAGAGCAACTGGGCCCGCAAATTCGGTGGAGTCAACAACAAGCTCAAGCTGGGAGCGGACTGGAACGCCGACGCGAACTTCGGCAAAGGACAGTACTCGGAGGATCTGGACACCGCCCCTTCCTACCGGACCTACGACTACAGCGAAATCCCGTTCATGAACAATCTCGCCTTGTTCGCGGAGGACAATGTCTCGATCCCGACCGGCGGGGACTCGTACCTCAATCTCATCGCCGGCCTCAGGGCCGAAAGCACCTTCATAAAGGGTTCTGAATATGGCACCGTGTCAAGCCTGTCTCCACGCTTCAACGCGAAGTACACCGTTTTCTCAGGCAAGGGACGCAAGGACAAAGCGGTCAGAAGCCTCTCCTTCCGGGCGAGCTGGGGCGTGGCGGTGAAGCAGCCGTCGTTCTCGATCCTCTACCCGGAGCCGGGCTACAGGGACCTTGTGGTCTTCAACCCACCGACGGCGAGCGACGGCAAGGCCTACTACGCCTACTACGTGATGCCTACGACCGTTGAATATAATCCCGACCTGGTCTGGCAGAGGAACCATCAGGGGGAAATCGGGGTGGATGTGAATCTCGCGGGCACGAGAATATCCCTGGCCGGATTCTGGAACAGGACCGTCAAGGCGTTCACCACCAACAATTCCTACGATCCGTTCACCTATAATTATACTGACCAGAAGGCGCTGGAATCCTGCACGATTCCGGTGGACGACCGGGTCTACAGCGTGGACAAGGTCTCCGGAATCGTGACCGTCACCGACAAGACGGGTTCTCTCTCTCCGCAGACAATCACCGGAGTGACCAGGGAGGCTCTTGTCAAACAGACCTATGCGGCCAACTGCGGGACTCCTGTCAACCGTTACGGACTTGAGTGGGTGATCGATTTCAAGAAGATCGAACCTATCAACACCGACATCCGCCTGGACGGTAACTACTATTTCTACCGTACCGTCAACCAGGACCTTCTGGCTTACTCGCCGAACACTCAGAGGATGGTGGACAACACTCCTTACAAGTACATCGGCTGGTATGTCGGGGGCAAAGGGACGAGCAACGGCACAGAGTCCAGGACACTCAGACTGAACCTGAACATCACCACCCATATTCCCAAGGTCAGGATGATTCTTTCCGCGAAGATCGAAGGGACGCTGCTCCGGTATTCAAGAAACCTCAGCGAGACTGACGGAGGCACAAGGACTTACGCCGTGGATGACATCTCCTCCTACCTCCCGGCTTCCGACGCTTCGTTCGAGGACAGGCGGGTGGCCACCGTCACCTATCCCGAGTACTATTCCAGTTACTGGGACCCGACCCTCAGGCCTTTCCTCCAGGATCTCATCCGGGCCAAGGACAACGACAAGGAACTCTACAGCGACCTCTGCTCTCTTGTGGCAAGGACAACCTACACGTTCAACTACCAGAAGGACTACATCTCGCCTTATTTCTCGGCGAACTTCAGCGTGACGAAAGAGATCGGGGACATCGCCTCCATCTCCTTCTACGCCAACAACTTCTTCCGGAATCTCGGGCAGGTCTACTCCACGAAGACGCAGCAGTACTCCTCGGTGTCAAGCTATGTTCCGAAATTCTACTACGGGCTGACGTTGAGACTTAAATTTTAAGAAACTGATTTTGAAAATTATTTGAAACTATATTAACGAACTGTAAAACAAAAAACTAAAAGAAATGAAAAAGTTCATTTACATTTTGCTCGCCGCAGCCGCGGCGTTCACCGCCTGCAAGAAGGATGACAGCCCGAAGATCAACGAGGTCACCGTGCAGGTTCTCATCGGCGAAGACCTTGTGACCGACGCTGTCGATGTCACCGTCACCGACAAGTCCACCTCGACCGTCTACACCGCCACCACTGTCGGCGGCACTGCCACTTTCAACCTCGTGGCGGGAGTCTACGAGGCCACCTCGACCCTTTACAAGGAGTCCAGCATCTACAACGGCACCAACTCGGCCGTCACCGTGGTTGACGGAGAGGTCAACAGCTTCACCCTCAATCTTGTGGCTTCGACCACCAGCCAGGTCATCATCAAGGAACTGTACTTCGGAGGCTGTATGGACAACGCCGGCAGCAAGCACTATCAGACAGACCGTTATGTTATCCTCTACAACAACTCCCCGGTGGAGGCTGACGCAAGCAAGTACGCTTTCGGCATGGCCTGCCCTGCCAACGGACACGCCTCGAACGCCTACCTCAAGGACGGCGTCCTTTCCTATTCAGACTACATCCCGGCCTGGAGCGCCGTATGGTGGTTCCAGTCTGATGTGAAGATCGCTCCGTATTCCCAGGTCGTTCTCGCCATCAACGGCGCTGTCGACCACACCGCCACCTACTCCAACTCTGTCAACCTGAGCGGAGCCGACTATGCGTTCTACGATCCTGAGGTGTTCAGCAACACTTCCAACTATCCTGCGCCTTCTGCTTCCCTCCCGTCAAGCAACTACCTGAAAGCGTACTGCTACGGTATGGGCAACGCCTGGGCCATCTCGAACAACTCTCCGGCCTTCTTCGTTTTCTCTCCGGAGGGAATGACCGCGAAGGACTTCGTCACCAATCCTGACAACGTGGAGTCTCCTACCGGCAACAAGGCGTTCAACTGCGCCAAGATCCCTGTCTCCTGGGTCAAGGACGCCGTCGAGGTCTTCGACAACGCCAATCTCCAGAAGTCCAACAAGAGGCTTCTTGACAATGTGGATGCCGGCTATGTCTGCTCGACCAACAAACTCGGCTACAGCGTCTACAGGAATGTCGACAAGGAGGCCACAGAGGCTCTCGCCGAGAATGCCGGCAAGCTTGTCTACAACTATGCGGGCGGCACCGCTGATGTGGAGGGCGGTTCGACCGATCCTTCCGGCATCGACGCTGAGGCTTCGATCGCCGCAGGCGCCCACATCGTCTACAAGGACACGAACAACTCGACCAACGACTTCCACCTCAGGAAGGTCGCTTCGGTCAAGAAATAATAACGAACCGGATTCCGCTCCCTGCGGAGTCCGGCAACCAAGCCGCCTATGGGTTCAAGAATCCTTTTGTCAGCAGGACTGTTCATCCTCTCCGCTCTTCCGGTCTGGTCCCAGACCGAGGAGTGGAAGGATGGATATTCCCGTCTTTCCGGCCTGACCCCTTGGGTGAAGTCTTCAAATCCGGCGGGGCTGTCGGCCTTGCCTGTGGACAAAGTCTCGACCGTCAGGGTGGGGATTGAGAAGACCGACGGAGGACTGATGGACCTGCACGAAAGCCCGGACTGTTTCAGACCGAGCCTCGAGGCGGCCTCGTTGATGAGGATTTCCGACCGGATCGTTTTCTACGGCCGGATGGACTATTCCTACTTCAAAGGCAGGAAGATGGGCGGCCAGATTCTGATGGACCCCTACTACAACCCTGTCAATTTCCTTGAAAGCGTCGACACGACGACCGGGACCAAGACCTTGGAGGAATATACCCTCGAAGGCGCGATGGCATATTCACTGACAGACAGGCTCTCCCTCGCCGGGAAAGTCAGCTACCAGAGCGCGGACTACGCCAAGCGCAAGGACCCCCGCGCGTTCAACCAGTGGATGGACCTGGACGCGTCGCTCGGAGTCAGGTACTCCCTGGCTGGCGGCAAAGGGGCTTTCGGGGCGAGCCTTGACTACACCAAGACGATCGAGACTGTCATCGAGGAACTTTTCGGCACCGTCGACAGGCAGTATTACTGCCTTGTGGACTACGGCGGGAGTTTCGGCAAGATCGAGGTCATCGATGGGGACAACGGCTACGTCTCGACCGGCAACGAGCGGCCGATGTTCAACCAGTTCATTGGGGGAAGCGCCCAGGCGGAGTTCCGGACCGGGGCGGTGGAAGCTTTCGTGGATTTCGGAGCGGCCTACCGCAAAGGCTATTTCGGCAAGAAGGCCAGCGGCTCGGTCAGGTTCTGCGATTTCGACGGGATGAGGTACAACCTTGACGCGAGGCTTCAGTTCAGGACCGGCGGATTCCTCAACCGGATCGACGGGAGCTGGAACGCTCTGACCTCGGTCAACAAGGAGAATTCCTACAGGATCTCCACCACGCAGGGACAGAGTTCGGAGGTGCAGTATTTCGGAAGCCAGGAAGTCGGCGACAAGACCGTCGGCACGGTCGAGGCAAGGTACACTCTTGAACGGCTGGCTGAAGGCGCTCCGGACATATTCAATCCATCTCCGTGGGCTGTCTCGGTAGGTTACGGGCGGTTCGGACTGGACCAGACGGCCACATCCTACCCTTTCTACAGAAAGCAGCGGCTTGTCCAGAACACGGTGGACGCCGTGGCTGCCAGGAACTTACGGTTGCGGAGCGGCTACCTGTCATTCACCTTCGGGGCGCGGTGTTCGTTCGCTGGAGACGACCTCAAGAACGAGGACGGGCAGTATTCCTCCGCCTCCGGCAAGCCTCGCACGAACGACACCTATCTTGGCAGGAATTATGAATATTTCCACGCCGCCTCCGCCGGTGGTTCGGCCTCTGTCCGCTTCACTCTTCTGAAGACGGTCAACGGTCGCCGCTATTCAATTTTCGCCGACATCAGCGACCGTTACCGCCGCCTGGTGTCGGAGCCGGTCTATCTCACCGGAAACTACAGAAACACAATCATATTCACCATAGGATGCAATTTTTAAGATCTCTTTTCGCCGCCGCGGCCGTCCTGACTCTCGGCGCTTACGGGCTGTCTGCCCAGACTCTGCCTGTCGACGGGCAGATAAGGACAGGAAAACTTGACAACGGTCTGACCTACTATGTCAGGCACAACGCCAATCCGGCCGGAGCGGCTGATTTCTACATAGTCCACAATGTCGGAGCGCTTCAGGAGGAGGACAACCAGAACGGTCTAGCCCACTTTCTTGAGCATATGGCCTTCAACGGTCTGAAACACTATCCGGGCAAAGAGATGCTTGAATTCCTGGGCAGGAACGGAGTCCGTTTCGGCACGAATGTCAACGCCTTCACAACCAGAAGCGAGACCTGCTACCACATAGACGCCGCGCCCGTGGCGAGGGAGTCGTTCGTGGATTCCCTGCTGCTGATCCTGCACGACTGGTCAGGCGACATCCTCTGCGAGCAGGATGAGCTGGACAGGGAAAGAGGTGTGATCCGCGAGGAATGGAGGAGGGGCTTCGATTCCCGCCGTACGATCTTCACGGCCCAGACAAACCTGGTGTACCAGGGTTCCAAACAGACAAAGAGGACTGTCCTGGGATCCCTCGACGTGATCGACAACTTCAAGAGAGAGGAGATTCTTGATTTCTACCACAAATGGTACCGTCCTGACCTTCAGGCGATAATCGTGGTCGGAGACATCGACGCGGCCGCTATGGAAAGCAAGATCCGCAGCCGGTTCTCGGACATCCCGGCGGCCGTGGACCCGACTCCGAAGGAGGTCTATCTCGCCCCGGAGTCAGGCGGACCTGTTTTCGAGAACCTCATCGACTCCACCCTCGGTTTCACGGCCCTGAAGGTCTTCTACAGGCTGCCTTATCCGGCAAGGGAGACCCGCTGCACCGAAGAGTTCTACAAGGACCTCTTCATCCGCAACATCCTGGCGAACGTGATGTCGGCGAGGATGAAGGAGCAGATCCGCACCGGCGAGGCTTCCGCCAAATCAGCCGTGCTGGTGAACTACTCCGAGGCCAACGACTACTACGTGGACCTCTACACGATTCTCGGCAAAAAGGACGGCGACCTGCTCGACCTTGTGGACTTCTACGCCACGAACGAGAAGGCGATGATTGAATATGGAGTCTCGGAGGATGAGATCGACGCCGCCCGGACACAGGTCATGAAACGCTATCACCTTGACAAGCCAGTGAAAGAGGAGGCTGTCCGCAATGAGGAATATGTGGCCGTCTGCCACAACAATTTCGTCAGCGGCAGCGCTCTCGCTTCTCCTGCCGTAGCCTATGAGGTCCAGAACAGGATTCTCAAGAGCATAACCCTCGATGATGTGAAGCCTTACATCTCAAAGATGTTCTCGGAGAGCGACAAGATCTACTCCTGGTTCGCCAATTCCAAGGATTCCGCCAAGGTGCCTACGGTCGAGGCGACCAAGGCCCGTCTTGAAGAGGCCCGCGCCAGGGAGGTCGGCCCGAAGTTCCTCACCTACGGCAAGACGGATCTGTCCGTCAACCTGCCTGAGGGAAAGATAGTCAAGGAGAAAGCCTTGAAAGGGACACAGACCAAGGTCTGGACCCTGGACAACGGAGCGACGGTCTACTGGACATCCGTCCAGGATGCTGAAGCCAGTCCTGACCTTTCACTGCTGTTCTATTTCAACACCGGCTACAACGCCCTTCCGCAGGACAGGTTCGCTTCCGCTCTATTCGCAGAGGAGTTCATCAAGGCGAACGCAGGATTCCGCGGGACAAGTTCCACGGAGATCGACAAGATTCCGGGCTGCGGTGAGGTCTCCCGCAACCTGAAACTCGGCGAAAGGTTCGCTGGCATATTCCTTACCGCTCCCGCTGCCGCCTCGGAGAATGCGTTCCGCATCGCCGCTCTCACCGTCACCGACCCGTACCTGCCTCAGGGCAAGGAACTTCAGCAGATGAAGGACAAGAGGCTTGAATCACTCGGAGAGCCGAAGAAAGATGCCGAGCGCTTCGCGGAGGCCTGTGACTCGGTCATCTATGGTGGCCATCCGTGGTCGGTGGATGTCGATTCCGCCGCCGTGGAAGGCGTGGACAACGGCCTTGTTAAAGAAATCTACAGCCGGGAATTCGACCCTGCGGCCGGAATGTCTGTCTTCATCGCGTCCAATCTTGACGAAGAGCAGGTCAAGGAATATGTCACCAGATACATCGCTTCGATTCCTGCCGGCGGCAAGGCCTTCAGACAGGCCGGAATCAAGGAGCGTGTCCCGGCCTTCAAGGGTACGCAGGAATATTCAATGACAGGAAAGAAGGAGATCAATCCTTACACGCTGGTGACCAGGATGTTCTCTTCCAAGGTGAAGCCTACGCCGGAGAACCTCGCCGCCGTGGATTTCGTGGACTACATCTTGTCGCAGAGGCTTCTGAACCAGATCCGGGAGAACCGCGGAGGCACTTACACCATCAGGTTCACCTCCTATGTGAGCGTCAGGGAGAAGGGCAGGAGCGAGTCGGAGATCTCGTTCAAGACAAGGCCTGACCTCTATGAGGTTCTTGTCGGAGACATGGATGCCATCGTGTCAGAGTTCTGCGCCGCCGGCCCTACCGTGAAGGAACTCGAGGAAGCCCGCAAGTGGCTGATAAAGAACGAGCGGGAGTCGAAGGTCAAGAAGGGGATGTCGATGCCTCACAGAAATTCCGTAGTGATGAACTATGTGAGGAACGGCATAGATCCCGGCATCGACCGTGTCGCCGCCTACGAAGCCGTCAGCGCCGAGGATGTCCGCAAGGTGGCAGACAGACTGACCGGCAGGAATGTCCTGACCACGATTTACACAGAGGAGTAAATGAAAATCTTTAGAGTGATAGCCACGGCCGTGGCGTTGACGCTGACCCTCGCCGCTTCCGCCGACGAGGGGATGTGGATGATCCAGGACATCAACGAGGCCCTGGCGAAGAACATGAAGGCACGCGGGCTGCGGCTTTCACCGGGCGAGATCTACAACGACGAGGCTCCCGGTACGGGTGTCGCCGACGCCGTGGTCTCGATCGGGTTCTACTGCACGGGAAGCGTAATTTCGGACAAAGGACTCATCATCACCAACCATCACTGCGCCTACTCGAACATCGCGAAGCTCAGCACCCCGGAACACAACTATCTGGAGAACGGCTACTGGGCGATGAGCGATGACCGGGAGATTCCTCTCCCAGGCGAGAAGGTCTATTTCCTCAAGCGGGTCTTCGATGTGACAGGCGAGGTCAAAGGCCTTGTCAAAGAACTTAGGGCTTCAGGCAAGCCGTTCGGCTTCAGGAAGATAAGTTCGTCTGTCGAGTCGAGATACTCCAAGGCCACAGGCCTGGATTGCTCCTTGAGCGAGATGTGGGGAGGGGAGAAGTTCTACATCTCCGCCTACAAGGTCTACACGGATGTCCGTCTGGTCGCGGCCCCTCCGCTCAGCGTCGGGTATTTCGGCGGCAGCGACGACAACTGGACCTGGCCGAGGCACAACTGCGATTTCGCGATGTACAGGATCTACGAGGACGGCAGGCCGGTGACCCGGGAGAAAAGCCTCAAGGTCTCTCTCGCCGGCTACAGCCCCGGTTCGTTCGCGATGGTGATCGGCTATCCGGGAAGGACCGGCAGGTACACCTCGCCGTCTTCCGAGATCGCCTACCAGGAGGAAGTCGAACTTCCTGTGACGAACGCCATCAGGAACGGCAGGATGGAGATTCTCGGCCGCTGGATGGATTCCGACCCGCAGGTCAGGCTGAAATATTCAGAGAGGTACTTCGCTCTCTGCAACACTGTGGGGAGCGACCTCGGAAAGGCCGGGTGCTTCAATCGCTTCAACGTCAGGGCCGAGAAGACCGCACAGGAACGTGACCTCCGCCGCTGGATCTCCGCCGCCCCTAACCGGGGCGCGATCTGGGGAGACCTGCTCGAGGAACTTGAGGACACATATTCACAGACCACCGCCATCGAAAGGGACAAGATCGTGTTCCGTGAGACGATGGTGCGGGGAGGGTTCATCGTCCCTTACCTGCTCCGTGCCGGCAACATGAAGGATCTCCAGAAGGCGAAGGCGACCCTTCGCGAAGGAGTGGCCGCCACGGACGCGAGAGTGGAGAAAAGCCTTCTTGAATATGCCTGCAGAGTCTATTTCAGCAACCTTGAGCTGAGCTGGTTCGGCAGGTATCAGACCAAGATGGCCGACAGGTTCGGCGATGACTACGAGGCGATGGCCGACTATCTCTGGGACAGGAGCGTGGTCTCTTCGACTTTCAAGATCGATGACATCGAGTCGGTCGAGCAGATCAAGAACGACCCTCTGAGGAGATTCCTGACCGATGTCCAGATCACAGCCTTCAACAACAAGGACGGACAGTCTGAGAAACTTCTGGAACTGAGCAAGTTGAAGAAGGAGTACGGGAAGGCCCTCTACTGGATGAAACTGCACAAGGATGTCGAGCAGTACCCTGACGCCAATTCTACGATGAGGATCACCTACGGCACCGTCGGAGGCCTGCTGCCGTGCGACGGGGTCGTCTACGACTGGTACACCACTCCGCAGGGCATCCTCCAGAAATACGATCCGGACAACTACAACTTCCACGTGGACAACAAGATGCTGGCTCTTCTGAAGAAAGGGCGCTGGGGGCGCTGGGGCTTCAGGCTTGACGGCAGACCTGGTTCGATGGTCGTCGATTTTCTGACAGACAACGACATCACGGGCGGCAATTCCGGAAGTCCTGTCCTCGACGCTGACGGCAATCTCATCGGCCTTGCCTTTGACGGCAACCAGGAGTCTCTCGCCAGCGACGCTTCCTACACCCAGGGCTACAACAAATGCATCAACACCGACATCCGCTATGTGATGTGGGTTCTTGACAAGTACGCCGGGATGAAGCACATCCTCCGCGAGATCGAGTTCGTGAAATAAAAAAAACGGACATTTCTGCCCGCTTTTTTTATATCTTATCCTGATAGTTCTAAACGTTCCTGAGGACGATCTGTCCGCCGGCCGCGTCGACCTCGATGGTGGAGTCCTTGTGGACCGTACCCGCCAGGATGGCCTTGGCCAGCTGGTTGACCAGTTCCCTCTGCATCAGCCTCTTGACAGGACGCGCGCCATAGGCCGGGTCGTAACCTCCCGTGACCATATAGTCCTCGAAGGCCTTCGTGAACCTGACGGTGACGCCTTCCTCCAACAGCTTGTCCTGGAGCTGCTTCATCTGGATGTGCAGGATGTCCCGGATGTCGTTCTGGGTCAGAGGGTCGAACATTATGATCTCATCGATCCTGTTCAGGAACTCAGGCCTTACCGTAGCCTTCAGCACATCCATGACCTTGCCATTGCATTCCTCGAGAAGGTTACGCCTGGTAGCCACGGCTTTCATCTCGTCGGCCGGGTCCGCACCCGGACGGCCCACGGCAGGAAGTCTGTCCATATAGCCCTGGATGATGTCCGAACCGACATTCGAGGTCATGATCAGGATTGTGTTCTTGAAGTCCACCGTACGGCCCTTGTTGTCGGTCAGACGGCCGTCGTCAAGCACCTGCAGCAGTACGTTGAACACATCCGGATGTGCCTTTTCGATCTCGTCCAGCAGGATGACCGAGTAAGGCTTTCTCCTCACGGCCTCGGTCAGCTGGCCTCCCTCGTCGTAGCCGACGTATCCCGGAGGCGCTCCGACCAGACGGCTCACGGTGTGACGCTCCTGGTACTCGCTCATATCGATTCTCGTGATCATGTTCTCGTCGTTGAACAGGAACTCGGCCAGCGCCTTCGCCAGTTCGGTCTTGCCCACACCGGTCGTACCCATGAACAGGAACGAACCGATAGGCCTCTTCTCGTTGGAAAGTCCGGCCCTGCTGCGGCGCACCGCGTCGGCCACGGCCTGTATCGCCTGGTCCTGTCCGACAACCCTCCTGTGCAGCTCGCTTTCGATGCGCAGGAGTTTCTCCTTCTCGCTCTCAAGCATCTTCTGCACAGGGATGCCGGTCCACTTTGCCACGACCTCGGCGATGTCCTGCGGGGTGACGGCCTCGGTGACGATAGGGTTTTCTATGGCCGCCTGCCTGGCGCTCAGCTCATCGATCTTCCTCTGTGCCTCGGCTATCTTGCCGTAGCGCAGTTCGGCCACCTTGCCGTAGTCGCCGGCCCTCTCGGCCGCCTGCGACTCGATCTTGTAGTCCTCGATCTTCTGTCGTGCTTCCTGCAGACCGGAAAGGATGTCCTTTTCGTCGTTCCATCTCTTCATCAGGGCGTCGCGTTCGGCCATCTTGTCGGAAAGTTCCTTCTGGATCTTCTCCGATTTCAAGGATGTCCCCTCGCGCTTGACAGCCTCTTTCTCGATTTCCAGCTGACGGATGCCGCTGTTGAGTTCGGCGATAGGCTCAGGCACCGAATTCATCTCCAGACGCAGTTTGGAGGCCGCCTCGTCCACAAGGTCGATGGCCTTGTCCGGCAGGAAACGGTTGGTGATGTACCTGTGGGACAGGTTGACGGCGGCGATCAGGGCATCGTCCTCGATCTTCACCCTGTGGTGGTTCTCGTACTTCTCCTTCAGACCTCTCAGGATGGCGATCGACTCCGCCGGCGAAGGCTCGTCGACCATGACCATCTGGAAACGCCTCTCCAGCGCCTTGTCGGTCTCGAAGTACTTCTGGTACTCGTCGAGGGTGGTCGAACCGATGGTCCTCAGTTCACCCCTGGCAAGCGCAGGTTTAAGAATATTCGAGGCGTCCATCGCTCCCGAAGACCTTCCCGCTCCGACAAGGGTGTGGATCTCATCGATGAACAGGATGATCTCTCCGGCGCTGTCCACGACTTCCTTCACGACACCTTTCAGACGTTCCTCGAATTCGCCCTGGTACTTCGCTCCCGCGATCAGCGCGCCCATATCCAATGAATATACTTTCTTGCTTTTAAGGTTCTCCGGCACGTCGCCGTCGACGATCTTCTGGGCGATTCCCTCGGAAATCGCCGTCTTGCCGACACCCGGCTCACCTACAAGAATAGGATTGTTCTTTGTCCTTCTGCTCAGAATCTGCAGGACTCTTCGTATCTCTTCGTCCCTGCCGATGACAGGGTCGAGCTTGCCCTTGGAGGCCTGCTCGTTGAGGTTCACCGCGAATTTAGGCAGAAACTGCAATGAATTGTTCTTTGTGCTGTTTTCCATAATTTTTACTCCTTTTCAGCACCTTCGGGTCTGACGGCTATCCTGTCGGCGGCCTGATGGTCAATGCCGTACGGGCAAACAAAAACCGTCCGGCCCGGAGGTCAGACGGTTATGAGTCAAAATATGTTCCACAGCCTTCGGGCTGACGGAGCGCTGACAAAATGTCAGTGTTTGCTATTCAGCCTCTGTTGCTGATGCCTTTGTTGCTGATGCCTCTTCTGCAGCTGTTTCTGTTGCAGGATTTTCCTGAGCAGGGGCAGTTGTCTGTGCAGGGGTTGAAGGGAATTCAGGCTGGGCGGCGGCGGCCTCGATCTTCTCGGTCACGTCTACGCCGGAAGTGGCGGTCTTTGTTGTGAACGAAGTGATGATGGAGACAACAAGGATGAAAGTCACGAGACCCCAGGACACCTTCTCAAGAATGTTGGCGGTCTGCCTTACTCCAAGGGTGGTGTTGGCTGAAGTGAAGTTGCTGGCCATTCCCTCTCCCTTGCCGTTCTGAAGCAACACGGCGATTATAAGAAGAATCGACGCGATGACGATGATGATTGTTAAGATTGAGAACAACATATTCTATAATTTTAATTTTCTTGTCGCAAATTTTCAATAAGGGATGCAAAGTAAGCACTTTTTTCCGGATATCGCAAGATTAGCCTCGAATAAATCTTCTTTGCTTCAGCAAAATAGCCTTGATCGGCGTAAATTCCGGCCAGAGTCTCGGTGCAGAAGCCGAGTTCCGGGTCTTCCCAGACCTTCTCGTCGGTCTCGGCGCTTTTCTCCGTGCGGAATTTCGAGAAGATGTTGTCCTCTTCCTTCTTGACCGAGGCGTACTGCTCCGCCGAGAAGAAATCCCCGCCGATTCTCGCCGGCCTTTCCGGCCGCTCAGCCGCTCCCGCAGACGGCTTTGGAGCCAGGGCCTCCTCCGGCAGACCGGCCTCATTCTCCGGCTCGGCCGGGGCCTGTGACGAGGCTATATATTCCTTGATCAGGTCGTTGACATCCTTGTCCGAGTAGTCCTTGCGCCGGGCCGAGCGGACGATGTCGAAGATAAGCGACCGGGAGGCGACATACATCGCAGCATCCGAGTACTGCGCTCTGCCCCAGGAACTTCCGCCGACTTCGGCCATCCTTGCGCAAAGCTCTTTGCGCGCTCCGCCGAACCACGGGTAGAGGTTGATCACCTTTGTCAGGTCATCGACGGACAAAGACTTGAGGTCCAGTTTCCCTTCCATATTCCTACCACTGTGCCACGCTGGCGTTGAACATGTCCTCGACAAGCTTCTCGATGATCTCCTCGCAGAGGGACGACTCGACGGCGTCCAGCGAGTTTGTCGAATCGTAGTCCGAGTAGGCTGAGAAACTCTTCTCGAAATCGTCCTCCGGGTACTTCTTGTTCGTGAATTTCAGTTTCACGGTGACGGTGAGGCGGTTCTGCGCCGCCACCTCGTTGGCGGTCACGGCCGCCGCCCTGACCTCGTAGCCGGTGACTTCCCCGGCGAGTTCAAGGTCTCCGTCCATCTCGACCTGCTCCAGTTTTGTGAGCTTGCGGAACTTGTCCTTCATCGCCTCGGTCAGGTCGTTGCTGAGGTTCGGGTTGACTTTCAGGGCCTTGTAGCCGAAGTACTGGATGGTGACCGTCTTGACGTCCGGCTGGATCGACGTGCCGGAGAACGAGTAGTTCACAATCGAACAACCCGCTGACAGGACAGCCAGCAGAACCAGAACGGCCAAAGTGATGAGCTTCTTCATTTTAACTTGACTTTCGCTTGTAAATGGTGCGGCGAGGCACCGCTCTATTTCGAGTCGAGGTGATACTTTTCTATCCACCTGTAAAGGGTCCGCTCGGAGATTCCGAGTTCGCCGGCCGCGAGCTTGCGGTTGCCCCCGTGCTTCTCAAGGGCTTTCTCGATCATCTCCTGGTTGGATTTTTTGATTGACAGGTCCTGGTCGCGCGGTTCGACAGGAATGTCCACGGTCTTGCCGACGTCTCCGTTGGAGACCGGCGCTCCGAAGCCCTGCCATTCGGCCTCTTCCGGATCCCGCCGTGCCGTGATGGCCGGGGCGGCGGCCGCCACCGCTCCGCTTTCAACCCTGGCCTTCAGCCTGTCGACTTCCTGTTTCAGGTCGACGATGGCTTTGACGATCGCCTGCTTTTCGGAGTCTGACATCGAACCTGTCCCTGACGGAGCCGGGTCGGCGGCCGCGACCGGAAGAAGGCTGGTCTCCTCTTTGGGCATATAACGCGACAAGGTCTCGGCGTCGACCACGCATCTTTCTGAGGTGCGTGTGAGCTTTTCGGACTCCAGCGCCGTGACGGTCTCGGCTATGTTCTTGAGCTGGCGGATGTTGCCTGGCCAGCGGTAGTTTATCAGAAGGTCGATGGCCTCGTTGGAGAGAGTCACCTTGCTCATCCCGTATTTCTCCGAGAAGTCGGAGGTGAACTTCCTGAAGAGGAGGTAGATGTCCTCCTTGCGTTCACGCAGGGCCGGCATCTTGACCTGCACCGCGTTGAGCCTGTAGTAGAGGTCTTCTCTGAAACGTCCCTTGGACACGGCGTAAACCAGGTTGACGTTCGTGGCCGCTATGACCCTCACGTCGGTCTTCTGGACTTTGGACGATCCGACCTTGATGAACTCACCGCTCTGGAGAACCCTCAGAAGCTTGGCCTGGGACGGGAGCGGAAGCTCGCCGATCTCGTCGAGGAACAGAGTCCCGCCGTCGGCCTCCTCGAAATAGCCCTTTCTTGTCTCGATGGCTCCGGTGAAAGATCCTTTCTCGTGGCCAAACAGCTCAGAATCAATTGTCCCTTCCGGAATGGCACCGCAGTTTACGGCAAAATATTTGCAGGTCTTCCGCCGGCTGTTCTGGTGGATGATCTTTGGAATATTTTCCTTACCGACACCGCTTTCGCCGCTGACCAGGACGGTCAGGTCCGTCGGAGCGACGGCCACGGCGGTCTCGAGCGCCCGGTTGAGGTCGGCGTTGTTGCCGATGATGTCGTATTTGTTTTTTAACCTTTGCAGTTCTTGTGAATCCATACCCGGCTGAAGTTAGTATTTGTTCAGAGTTTGGCAAAGTTAAGAAAATAATAATTATCTTTGTACAATTGTTTCGGACATAAAGAAATTGTCCCGGCATTGAATGTAATCTTTAATCATCATTTATATGAAAAAGACACTCAAATTTTTGGCGGTTGCCTTCATCGGAATGGCGGCCGTTGCTTGTTCCTCCGCTGAGAAGATGGCGGAACTCGCTGACAATGTGGTCGTAAAGTGCGACCCTGCAGTTCTGGAGTGTGTGGCCGGCAACATCGACGCCACTGTCACGGTCACTTATCCGGAGAAGTATTTTCATCCTAAGGCCATCCTTGAGGTCACCCCTGTCCTCGTCTATGAAGGCGGCGAGGCCAAGATGACTCCGTTCATGTACCAGGGTGAGAAGGTGAAGGACAACTACAAGGTTGTCGCCAAGGACGGCGGCACCGTGACCGAGAAGGTTCACTTTGAATATGTAGAAGGCATGGAGCAGTCCCACCTCGAGCTGCGCGGCGTGGCCAAGTACAAGAGCAAATCCTACAAGCTCCCTGTAAAGAAGGTCGCCGACGGTGTCAACACCACCTACATGCTCGTGAAGGCCGCCGGACAGGTTCCGCTCAAGGCTGACGGTTACCAGGCTGTCCTCCAGCAGACCGCCGAGGGCCAGATCCTCTACAACATCAACTCCGCCGATGTTCAGTCAAAGCAGCTCAAGGGACAGTCCATCAAGGATTTCCAGAACGCTCTTGACGAGATCAAGTCCAACGAGAGGAAGACTCTTGTCGGAACAGAGGTTGTCGCCTACGCTTCACCTGATGGTGGCGAGAAGCTCAACAGCACTCTTTCCGAGAAGCGTTCGAAGTCTGCTGACAAGGCTTGGGACAAGGTCATGAAGGGCAAGGATGTCGCTGATCCTGAGGTGAAGAGCATCGGTCAGGACTGGGAAGGCTTCCAGGAGCTCGTCCAGAACTCTGACATCGAGGACAAGGACCTTATCCTCCGCGTCCTTTCAATGTACAGCGACCCTGCTGTCCGTGAGAGCGAGATCAAGAACATGTCTTCAGTCTACACCGAGCTTAAGAGCGACGTTCTTCCTGAACTCCGCCGCGCGAGGTTCATCGCCAATGTCGAGTTCAAGAACTACACCGCCGACGAGCTTATGGAGATGGTTGACAACAACAGCGATGTGCTTGACGAGCCTGCTCTCCTGCACGCAGCCACCCTCACCAAGGATTTCAACACCAAGGTGAAACTCTACAACAAGGCCATCAGCAAGTACGACAGCGACAAGGCAAGATTCAACCTCGCCGCCACCTACCTCAACGCAGGTGATGTCAAGAAGGCCGAGAAGGCTTTCGCCGACGTGCAGACCAAGGATGAGGACCTCACCAACGCTCTCGGCGTAGTGGCTCTCCGCAAGGGTGACTACACCACCGCCGCCAAGAACTTCAAGAAGGCCGGCACCGACGCCGCCAAGGCTAACCTCGGTGTTGTCGACATCCTCACCGGTGACTACGCCAAGGCTGTCGAGGATCTTAAGGACGCCAAGGGCTGCTGCCACAACACCGTCCTCGCCTACATCCTCACAGACCAGCTTGACAAGGCTTCAAAGGCCGCTCACTGCAAGGACGCCAAGGTTGACTACCTGAGAGCCGTCATCGCCGCCCGTCAGGGCAACTTCGACCAGGTCAAGACCTATCTTGACTCTGTAGCCAAGAAGGACAAGGCTCTCGCCGAGAAGGCCACCAAGGACATCGAGTTCGCCGAGTACTACAAGTAACGGAGATCCGTCAATGAATATGGAAGCCTGGCCGCCGTGCGGTCAGGCTTCTTTTTTTGCGCTTGTGCCTTTCGGCGGAAATTCCTAACTTTGACATCTTGAAATAAAATGTTCGTAAATGATAGGTTCGCTTTTGGTCACTGCCCTGCTGGCAGGATCCCCATTGAAACTGAGCGGTGACAACATCCCGCAGATTGTCAAGGAACTAACCAACGAAGAAAAGGCCGCGCTGATCGTAGGCTGCAACTCCACCGCATTCGACGGAGTCGGCTACACAACCCTCGGTGTCAAGGGCGCTGCCGGGGTCACGCATCCGATCGAAAGGCTTGGCATCCCTTCCATCGTGTTCGCCGACGGTCCTGCCGGAGTCAGGATCGACGACCGGCCTTGCACGAAATTCCCTATCGGCACATCCCTCGCTTCTACCTGGAATCCTGAGCTTGTCGAGGAGGCCGGCGCCGCCATCGGCAATGAGGTTCTTGAATATGGAATCGACGTCATTCTAGGCCCTGGTGTGAACATCCAGCGCAATCCGCTCTGCGGCAGGAACTTCGAGTACTATTCAGAGGATCCTGTCCTTGCGGGCAGGATCGCTGCGGGCTACATCAGGGGAGTCCAGAGCCAGGGAGTGGGAACTTCGCTCAAGCATTTCGCCGCCAACAACCAGGAGATGAACAGGCTCTACCTTGACGTGCGGGTCTCCCGCAGGGCTTTGAGGGAGCTTTATCTCAGGAATTTCGAGATCGCCATCGACGAAAGCGACCCGTGGACTATAATGACGTCCTACAACTATCTGAACGGCACATTCACATCGGAAAACCACGACCTTGCGACGGGAGTCCTCAGAAACGACTGGGGCTACAAAGGACTTGTGGTGACCGATTGGGCGTCAGGGCAGTTCTCGGACAAGATGGTCTCGAGCGGCAACGACCACATCCAGCCCGGCTCGGACGATCACTACAACAGGCTCGTGAAGATGATGGCGGACGGATCGATGCCTATGGCGGCTGTCGACAGCGCAGTCACCAGACTCCTCCGGCTCATCGTCAAGTGCCCGAAATTCAGGGGTTATGAATATTCCAACAAGCCTGACTCCGAGCATAACGCCGCGGTGGCCCGCAAGGCCGCTGCTGAGGGAGTCGTGTTGCTGAAGAACGAGTCTGCGGCTCTGCCGCTGACCAAGGCCTCCAAGATAGCCCTGTTCGGAGTCGCCTCCTACGAGTTCATCACCGGCGGCACAGGTGCGGGAAATGTCAACGGCTCCTATGTCATCGACCTCAAGCAGGGACTCGCGGACGCCGGTTTCGGAATGGACAAGGCCACGGATGATTTCTACACGGATTGTCTTAAATATGAGAGGTTCAACACCCGCAGGATCAACGGCAAGTTCGACAAGTGGTATGTGGACGCTGAACGACCTGCCGAGGTGATGCCTTCCAAGGCGGTGCTGGCACAGGCCGCCAAGGAGGCTGACAAGGCCATTCTGACCATCGGCAGAATCTTCGGCGAGGGCAAGGACAGGCTTTACCAGTTCAGCTACCTGCTGTCCACCTATGAATTGAATCTTATAAAAGGTGTCTCCGAAGCTTTCCACAAGGAGGGCAAGAAGCTGGTCGTTGTGCTGGATGTCGGCGGCATCGTCGACATGACCGCCTGGCAGGACCTGGCGGACGCCATCGTTGTCTGCTGGCTTCCGGGATGCGAGGCTGGACACGCCGTGGCCTCCGTGCTGTCGGGTGAGGAGTCTCCTTCCGGAAGACTTCCGATGACGATCCCAGTCAGCTATTACGATGATCCGACAGCGGCGACGATGCCGCAGATCCTGACCGACAAACCGGTCAACTACTCGTATCACCGTCCCGCACCTATAGGCATAAAGAAAAGATACGATGTCGAGAACATCGACTATGTCAACTACCGCGAGGGAGTCTATAGCGGCTACCGCTACTATCTCACAAACAATGTCCGCACGGCCTATCCTTTCGGCTTCGGTCTTAGTTACACCGAATTCAAGTACGATGGGATGACTGTCAGGGAAGACGGCCCCGACTATGTCGTGGAAGTGACCGTGCAGAACACGGGAGCATATTCAGGAAAAGAGGTCGTCCAGATCTACGTAAAGGCTCCGGGCAAGGATATGGACAAGCCTGAGAGGGAACTCAAGGGCTTCGCCAAGACTGAGGTTCTGGCTCCGGGTCAGTCCCAGACCGTCGAGGTCAGGATTCCGAAGTCCCTGCTTGCCTCCTACGATGAGGAGCGCTCCGGCTGGGCGACAGAACAGGGAACATATTCATTCATAGCCGCCAGGAACGTCGAGACTCCGGTCCTTGTCAGGAAGGTGAAGGTCGCCTCCGCCTCTTTCACCCCGACCGGCGACTATCTTGCGGCCTCCCCGGTCTTCATTGAAAGGTAGCCTGCGTGGCAAGACGCTTCCGCGGCGCGCCTCCAGCCACTTGCGGAAGCGTGTTAAAGAAAAAACTTGAAAAAAATTAAGAAATAATTTGCGGAATAAGAAAAAAGCACTACCTTTGTAATCCCAAAGCGATGCTGAGGGTAACAAAGTTTGCGGAAATAGCTCAGTTGGTAGAGCACGACCTTGCCAAGGTCGGGGTCGCGAGTTCAAGTCTCGTTTTCCGCTCCAAAGGAGTGACTGACAAGTCGCTCCTTTTTTTGTACCTTCATATTCATTTCTTATATTCGTAGCCACATTTTCACAACACAGGTTCTTCTTATGGCATCGGACAGCAGGACAGGCGGGCGGTTCAATCTCGCGTTCAACATCTTTCTGGTCACCGGAATGATCGTGGCGGTCACGGTCACCACCATATTCAAGCTCCAGCAGCCTGGGGTCAAGACCTTTATGCTGCTGCTCGCGGCTTTCGGCTCCGTGATGGGAGTCGTCAACACCGTGATGTCGGCCAACGGCAACATCCTGACTTTCGTGTTCGGCTTCATAGATGTGCTGATCGGTACGATCGTCTACCTTGACAACGGGATAATGGGCAACTTCGCCCTGCACGCGTTCTACTTCCTGCCGATGCAGTTCGTGGGTTTCTGGCAGTGGCGCAAGAGGGGAGCGCTTGACAAGAATTCTTCTGAAGGTGGCGGAAAAGGCCTGAAGGCAAGGAGGCTCACCGGACTGCAATGGCTTTGGCTTGTCTGCTGGGTCGTAGCCGGCACCGCGGCGCTTTATCTGATCCTTCTCGCGGTTGACAATGCAAAACTTTCGTCCGGCGCAATTGTCAGCGTCGACCGGTCAAAGATCCTTCTCGACGCAGTCGTGATGATTCTGAACATCACCGGACAGATCCTCCTGAGCCTTGCTTTCGTGGAACAATGGTACATCTGGATTCTTGTCAACATCTCGTCAATCTCTCTCTGGACGGTGGCGCTTGTGTCCGGTGCAGGCTCGGGCAACGCGGCCGTGATGCTCATCAAGTACGTGTTCTACCTTCTTAACTCGTTGAATGGGTTGAGAATCTGGCTCGCCCTGAGCGGGAAGACCCCAAGCGGTAATCGCACGTAGATTTGGAGAATTGACTATTTTTTACTTACTTTGTGCCGCTATTTGCTCCCAGCTTGTCTGGACCGCGGCATATAGCCTTAGAATTTTTGTAGAGAAAATACTAATTTTAATTATTCAATTATGACTTCTGAAGAAATTGTAAAGCAGGTCAAAGCGATTATCGTTGACAAGCTGGGCGTTGAAGAGTCCGAAGTGACAGAGAGCGCTAACTTCACAAATGATCTTGGTGCTGATTCCCTTGACACGGTTGAGCTTCTTATGGAGTTCGAGAGAGTGTTCGGAATCAAGATTCCTGATGAGGAGACAAGCACAATCGCCACCGTGGCTGACGCTATCGCAAAGGTAGAAGAGAAACTCGCAGGTAAGGAAGAAGCCTAATCTGTCGGTCTGAATTATTTAAGGGGATGTGTGAGCGTTCACACATCCCCTTGTTTTTTGATGGCCGCGGCGGAGTCTGGAGACTCCTGGCCGCGGCCTGTCATATTCCTGTAAAGTTCCTCCTTACAGCTGCGCGAAAGCCTTCGGAATGGCGAAGGTCACTTTCAGCTTAGGTTTCCTTCCTTCCGCCGCCGGTCCGCGCAGGACGGCGTTGTAGTACCTGTCCTTGTCAAGTTCGGTGTCCGACGAGGTGGTCGTGGCGGAAGCCGAGGCGTACTGCGCCATCGAGGCGTAACTGTAGTAGTTGTTGTAGTAACTTCCGTAGCCGTAGCTGCTGTAGCCATAGTAGCTACCGTAGCCGCTGTAGAGCTGGTTGTAGTAAGACATGTAGGCCAGCTGCTGGTAGTACTCCGCAAGTTCCTGGGCGTCGGAGTCGGTCGTGGTCGTGGTCTCGTACCACATGATGAGGAACCAGATGTCGTAGTTGGTCAGGTCAGTGCCGTCTTTCTTGCGGATGATCTGCTGGACGTGGTGGGTGATGTCCGGGGCGTAGTTGCACAGGGACCTGTTGATGTCGCCCTGGTTCTCGTCCGAGGCGCTCGCGTCGGTGAGGCCTGCGAATGTCACGGTGGTGTCCGTGGCAATCTTCACGGTCGGACTCAGCACCTTAGGATAGCGGAACATCGTGGTGTAGTCCTCCGGGAAGTCGAACGGAAGCTCTATGGTGGCCTTCGTGATCAGCGCGGTTGCAGGGTCGCCGCCCTTGCTGATGATCTCTTTGTTGACTAGAGAGTGGATCTCGCTGGCAGGAATGACCGGCTTGATGCCGCTGCCTCCCTCGATGTAGATCTTGTCGGTCGCTTTGCCGATGAGACCGTCGGACTCGTGGCTGTCCACATTGAACACGTATTGCGAGGCCGTGGCGCTGGCGGAGTAGAGCGAGTCCAGATCCTGCATGTAGGATGGGCTGAAGTAGAACATCAGGCTTGAGTCCCTTCTTTCGCCGTCATATTCACCGCTGTAGTACAGCACCGCGTAGTTGTCGGTCCTGTTGAACGAACTGCCGCTTGTGGTCGAGGTCGTGCGCAGGATGTCCATCTCGTACATGTTGAACCTTCCGCCGTTGCCGCTCGGAGCGTCTGTGCAGAAGTAGATGCCCGGGAACTTCTTCGTGTAGGTTTCAAGGTCCTCAAGGTCTTCCTGGGTGATGTCAAGGTACTGCCTGCCGTAGTCCTCGGTGAACTCGAACACGAGCGAGTCCTTGCCGTTGGCCACCGGAACGCCTTTGGTGATTCTCTTGTCGCCGTGCTTGATGTCGGCTCTGAGGAAGTAGTCGTGCGAGTTGAGCGGCTCGGTGAGGGCGTAGACGTTGACGTTCTGCAGGATGTCGGCCTGGCTCTCGTCCGCCACGGAGACTGAGTCGACCGCGGCCTTGAACTTGAACTTCTTGAAGACAGGGTTCTTGCCGAAATCCACAGTGTCCAGCACAGGCACGAGCGTGACCACGCTGCCTCTGTTGAAAAGACCGAAGGTTTCGTCGCGGATCGCGCCGAAGTTGATTCTTCTTGATGAATATGCCGTCAGACTGTCGATCGACTTGAGCAGAACCTCGTCGAGGTCGAATTCGGCCGAGTAAAAGTCATATTTCTGGTCGGTAGGGATGAAGTCGCCGCCGAGTTTCTCGTTAGTTCCGACGCAAGACACAAGGGCCGCCGCCAGAAGGATGACTGCTGTGAGTTTTCTCATTTACTGCAATTGTTGATAAAAACCGTCATATTCCTCGATGTAGCGCCCGTCATTGATTGATTCCTCGTTGAACGGAAGTGTCGGAATACCCTGGCTTTCACAGAATTCGTGGATTTCAGGAGCGACATCGCCGTCGCCGAAGATGACGCCGTCGGAATACATCGCGGCGGTTTTCGCAAGATTTATGCCAGTGGGGGAGTCCAGCGGGGCGATGTCCTCAGGCTTGATCCCGCCGAACAGGATGTTGTCTTTGAAGTTCTCCGGGAAGGTCTCGCCGGCGATCTCGTTGTAGAAAGAGGTGACGATCCTGCTTCCGCTGAAGATAGGGTCTCCGCTGTACGCCTTCTTAAGGTAGAGCGGCACGAGGTGGGAGATCCAGCCCTGGCAGTGGATCACGTCAGGGATCCAGCGGAGTTTCTTCACCGTCTCCAGCACGCCGCGGGCGAAGAAGATGGCTCTCTGACCGTTGTCCTCGAAGAATTTCCCGTCAGGGTCGAAGGTGAGCTGCTTGCGGCGGAAATAGTCCTCGTTGTCAATGAAGTAGACCTGGATCCTGGCCGAAGAGATGGAGGCCACCTTGATGACCAGCGGTCTGTCCACGTCCCCGATGATGATGTTCATTCCGGAGAGGCGGATCACTTCGTGAAGCTGGTTCTTGCGCTCGTTGATGCAGCCGTAGCGCGGCATGAACGCCCGAATCTCCTTCTTGCGTTCCTGGATGCCTTGAGGCAGGTAACGTCCTATCTTGGAGATTCCGGTCTCCGGCAGGAACGGCATTATCTCCGAATTGACGAATAAAACTCTGTTGACGGGTCTTCCCATATAAATTACTGTCTTATAGTGATTTTTTCTTCCTTTATTTGGAGCGAAAATCAACTACAAAGGTAAGAAATTTTTTTCATATTTCGATATTTCACTATCTTTGAAACCAATTTGGTGTATTGTGCTATTATGGCTGCAGGAGAGAATAAATTGATGCGCCGCAGACTCGCGGGGGCCTGGCTTTCCACCGTCTTCAGCATCAGCCTTGTGCTGCTTCTCGTGGGAGTGGCCGCCATTCTGGTGGTCAACGCGAGGAGCGTCTCGGACTATTTCAAGGAGAACATGCAGATCTCGGTGCTGATGAAGCCCGAGGTCGAGGAGGCTGACGCTCTGGACTATGTCTCCTCTCTTGAGTCCCTGCCGTTCATCAAAGGCGCTGAATTCATCTCAAGGGAACAGGGAGTCAAGGAGATGGCCGACCTGCTCGGCGATGACTTCCTTGAAGTGTTCCAGACAGCGCCTATCCCGGTCTCGGTCGACGTGACCCTGAAGGCCGGATATGTGGAGCCGGACAGCCTCGAGGTGGTGAGGAAGCGGTTCGAGGCTTCACCTCTCGTGGACGAGGTCGTCTACCAGCAGTCCCTTGTCGAGAAGCTCAACACCAATCTCAAGAAGATCTCGGCGGTGCTTGGAATATTCATATTCCTGCTCCTTTTCATCTCTTTCGTGCTGATCAACAACACGGTGCGTCTGAACGTCTTCTCGAAGAGGTTCACCATCCACACGATGCGCATGGTCGGAGCAACGAAGGCCTTCATACGCGCGCCTTTCCTGGTGCAGGCTGTGTTCCAGGGCCTCTTTTCCGCCCTTCTCGCCATCGTGATGCTTGTCGGCGCGCTCTTCATCGTGCGGAGCGAGTTCACCCAGCTTTTCGAGGTGTTCAGACTCGACCTCCTGCTCGCCGTGATGGGAGCGATGGTGCTGCTCGGAGTGGTCATCTGCGTCGTCAGCACGTTCTGCGTCGTCGGCCGCCTTGTCACTCTTTCGAAGGACGAACTCTATTGCTGATTAAAATTTTATGAATATGCCAGAAAACACAAAGATGTCAATCACGGCCAAAGGGCTGAGGCTCCTTCTTATGGGGCTGATAGTGATGGCCGCCGGCTTCATCCTGATGATGGGCGGTGGTACCGTGGACCCTGAGAAATTCAACTGGTCGATGTTTGATTTCCGCCGTCTTGTGGCGGCTCCGCTGGTCATCATCTGCGGCATCGTGATAATGATCGTGGCCATAATGCGCCGTCCCGCCTCCGGAGAGGACGACAATAAATCCGAATAGGCGATGAGCTGGCTGCAAGCGCTCCTTCTCGGTCTGGTCCAGGGCCTGACCGAATTCCTTCCTGTCAGTTCCAGCGGACATCTTATGATTTTCCGCGACCTGCTGGGTGTCGACGGCGACGGATTCATGGACTTCACCGTGACCGTGCATCTGGCCACGGTGCTGAGTACCGTCATCGTGTTCTGGAAGCCGATCGCCCGCCTGCTGTCGGGTCTGTTCAAGTTCACCTACAACGACGAGACCGACTATGTCTTCAAGATAGTCGTCTCGATGGTGCCTATCGCCATCGTGGGGCTGCTGTTCAAGGACCAGGTGGAGGCTCTCTTCGGAGACAATCTTTTCACGGTGGCCGTCTGCCTTGTCATCACGGCCATCCTGCTCTTCCTTTCGGACCAGTCGGCCCGCAGGGTCCGGACCGCCCCGGGGGAAGGGACTTCTTCTTCCTCCGCCCGTAACGGAATATCCTACTGGCAGGCTCTCGCCGTGGGTCTGAGCCAGGCAGTGGCCGTGGCTCCGGGACTTTCCAGGTCCGGCACCACGATAGCCACTGGTCTGCTGTGCGGGGTGAAGCGCGACGTGATGGCCCAGTTCTCCTTCCTTATGGTGCTCGTGCCGATCGTAGGCGAGCAGCTGCTCGATGTACTCGAGATGTTCTCCGAGGCCGCTCCCGCCGGCGGAGGAGTCGGCGCCGTGAGCCTTGCTGTCGGATTCGCAGCCGCCTTCATCTCCGGACTTTTCGCCTGCAAGGTGATGGTCGGCATCGTGAAGAAGGCCAGACTCACCTGGTTCGCCCTCTACTGCCTTGTCGTAGCCCTTCTGCTGTTCATCTTCGCTTAGCCGGAACCGCCCGCCATGTCTGAAAGAACGCTTACGTATTTTGTGTCCGATGTCCACCTGGGGCTGGATGTGAACGATCCCGCCGACAGGGAGACCCGCTTCGTCCATTTCCTTGAGTCGATACCAAAGGACAGGACGAAGACCCTCTATATGCTCGGAGACATCTGGGATTTCTGGTATGAGTACCACGATGTCGTCCCGAAAGGCTACGTGCGTGTCTTCGCCGCTCTTATGGACCTGATGGACGCCGGGGTGGATGTCTGCTTCTTCCAGGGCAACCACGACATCTGGTGCTTCCACTATTTCGAGGAGATGGGCATAAGGATCCTCCAGCAGCCTTATGTGACAGAGATAGGCGGCAAGGTCTTCTGCCTCGGCCACGGAGACGGTCTCGGCCCGGGCCACAAATGGTACAAACTTATGCGCTGGGGATTCCGCAACAGGTTCTTCCAAGGCCTGTTCAGCCTGCTCCACCCTTATCTTGCGTTCCGCTTCGGCAAAGGCTGGTCAAAGAAGAGCAGGGTGGCCAAGAGCGTTGAATATGTTTTCCGCGGCCCCGACGAGCCTTTGTACAAGTTCGCTGTGGATTTTTCTTCTGGACGGCACGTGGACTATTTCATATTCGGACATTTCCACGTCAGCGAGGACATGGCGCTCCCGACCGGGGCGCGGCTGCTGGTTCTGAAAGACTGGGTGAAGCCTCACTCGTCGAATTTTATCTCCTTCGACACGATGTCCGGATGCTTGGGCATCTCCCAGAAAATAGAGTAGTAAAGGGCGTCGAACTCGCCTCTCTGCCATTTCTCGACAAGATATTCAGTCATCCTGTCCTCTCCCTTCGGGTCGTAGTGCGACTTCAGGTCCTGCCCGAAGACTTTGGCTATGCCTTGCCAGAAGCCGGCTGAGATCCCGCTTTTGTAGTCCTTGATCACCGAGTAGCCGGACTTGCCTATCTCCCTGTCCACCAGTTTGATGAGAAGCCGGCCTTGCGAGATGGTCATGCTCTTGAGCGGCTTCTCGTAGGCGTCGAGGAGTTCCTTCTGCAGACGGTTTACGTACTTCTCTTTCTTCCTTTTCCCGAGATTGTTGGTGGTGATGTGTCTCGCCGCCTGGCCTTCCATGTCCTTGGCAAGAAGGGCGTACGGGTAGACCTTGTTGAAGTTGTACACCAGCCGGTAGTACTTCTTCAGGTCCTTCCTGCGGCCTTTGTAGCCCTTCGGAAAGATCCAGGCAGGGTCGATGGTGTCGAAGTAGCAGGTGTCGCCCTTGACCACCCTGTAGCCGAGATAGCCTGCCCGCCCCTCATTCCGGGTCTGGGGAGGTACGTCGCAGACCGCTCCAGCCGTGAGGCAGGAGGCGCAGATGAGAACCGCCGCCGCGGCGGCGATGTATGATGCCTTCTTGGTCATGAATATTCAGAAATGCATCCAGGTCTTCGGGCGATCCGGGCTGCAAATATAAGAATAACCTGTGATTCCGCTATAAATTCCGTGCCATCCGCAGGTGGCCGTCCCTCGCTCCGGCGGTGCCTCCGGAAGGCCTCCGCAGCCCGTGTCAAAACCGTTGACAAGTTTTTTTTTCGCTTTTTTGTAATCATCTGAGAATGACGGATTTCATCTGCGGATTTTGCTGTCGAAAAAGTTGAAATTTTTCTTTGAATATGTTTGAAATCCACTTTTTTTTACTAAATTTGCAGTCCCAAATTCTAGGGTGTAATGGCGCAATGCGTTGATATTCAATAGATTTTGGAGAATTTGGAAATTTTTTAATGTAGTACAGCAATGTTACAACCAAAGAAAACTAAGTTCAGAAGAGAACAGAAGAACGTGATGAAGGGTATGGCCCAGAGGGGCAACCAGCTCTCGTTCGGTTCCTTCGGCCTCAAGGCCCTCGAGAACTGCTGGATCACAGCGCAGCAGATAGAGTCCGCGCGTCAGGCCATCTCACGTTGCATGAACCGTGAGGGACAGATCTGGATCAAGATCTTCCCGGTCAAGCCTTTCACCAAGAAGCCTCTCGACACCCGTATGGGTAAGGGTAAAGGTGATCCTCAGGGCTTCGTAGCTCCTGTAACCCCGGGTCGTATCCTCTTCGAGGCTGACGGCGTTTCACTCGCTGTAGCCAAGGAGGCTATGCGTCTTGCCGCCCACAAGCTCCCTATCGCCACGAAGTTCGTGGTCCGCAGAGACTATGTTGAATAATTTAATGGAGAAAGAATATGAAAGCATCTGAAGTTCGCGAGATGTCAATCGCAGATCTGCGTGACCGCATCCAGGTTGAAAAGAACAGGCTTGAGACGATGAAGCTCAACCACGCCATTTCTCCATTGGAGAACACATCGGAATTCAAGAAAGTCAGAAAGGATATCGCTCGTATGCTCACTATCCTCGCTGAGAAAGAAAATGAACAGAAATAATCATCAGTCTTATGGAAAGAAATCTTCGTAAGGAAAGAATCGGCGTAGTGGTCAGCAACAAGATGGACAAGACCATCGTTGTCGCGGTCGAGACCAAGAAGGAGCATCCTCTCTACGGAAAGTTCATCAAGCAGACCACCAAGTTCGTCGCACAGGATGACAAGAACGAGTGCAGCGAGGGTGATACAGTGCGCATTATGGAAACCCGTCCTCTCAGCAAGACCAAGAGGTGGAGATTAGTTGAAATCGTAGAAAAAGTTAAGTAGTATGATACAGCAGGAAACACGTTTACAGGTTGCCGACAACAGCGGTGCAAAGGAGGTCCTCTGCATCCGTGTGCTTGGCGGTACACATCGCAGATATGCGACAGTAGGCGACCAGATCGTTGTCGCGATCAAGAGCGCTCTCCCTGGCGGTGACGCCAAGAAGGGTACGGTCTCCAAGGCTGTCGTTGTCCGTACAAAGAAAGAAATCCGCAGGGCTGACGGTTCTTACATCCGTTTCGATGACAACGCTTGCGTTCTTCTGAACAACGCCGGCGAGCTCCGCGGTACACGTATCTTCGGCCCGGTGGCCAGAGAGTTGCGTGAGAACTATATGAAAATTGTTTCACTTGCGCCGGAGGTCCTTTAATCAATCAGAATCATGAAAAAGTTACATATCAAGAAAGGTGACACCGTGTATGTGAACGCCGGTAACGACAAGGGCAAGACCGGAAAGGTCCTCACCGTAATCCCTTCAGAGGATCGCGTTATCGTCGAGGGTGTCAACGTTGTCAGCAAGCACACGAAGCCGAACGCCAAGCAGCCACAGGGTGGCATCGTAAAGCAGGAGGCCGCTATCCACGTTTCGAACGTGCAGCTCATCGACCCGGTGCAGAACAAGCCTACAAGGGTTGGTTACAAGTTCGTGGACGACAAGAAAGTCCGCTACGCTAAGAAATCAGGAGAGGAGATTAAGTAACTATGGCAAAGAAAGCTACAAACAAACCAGAGGCGGCGCAGGCGCTTCCTACGGGATATGTACCTTCTCTCAAGAAGGTCTACAAGGAGGAGATTGTTGAGAAGCTGATGAAGCAGTTCTCCTACAGCTCTGTTATGCAGGTTCCTAAGCTCGTCAAGATCACCATCAACGAAGGTATCGGCGAGGCTACCCAGGACAAGAAGCTCGTTGAGGAGGCTGCCGCCGAACTCAGCAAGATCGTAGGCCAGAAGGCTCTTCTCACCGCTTCAAAGAAGGACGTTTCCAACTTCCGTCTCCGTAAGGGTATGCCTATCGGCGTGAAAGTCACCCTCCGCGACGTGAAGATGTACGAGTTCCTCGAGAGGCTCATCCGCATCTCCCTCCCTCGAATCAGAGACTTCAACGGCATCGCCGAGAAGATGGACGGTAGCGGAAACTACACCCTTGGACTCAAGGAGCAGATCATTTTCCCTGAGGTCGACATCGACAAGAACCCGAGGATCCACGGAATGGAGATCACATTCGTCACCACAGCGAAGACCGACGAAGAGGCTCACGCTCTCCTCGCCGCGTTCGGACTGCCATTTAAGAAACATAATAACTAAGGAATATGGCAAAAGAATCAATGAAAGCCCGCGAGGTAAAGCGCGCGAAACTGGTTGCCAAGTATGCCGCCAAAAGGGCTGCGCTCAAGGAAGCCGGCGATTGGGCCGCTCTTGACAAGCTCCCTAAGAACGCTTCTCCTGTACGTCTGCACAACCGCTGCTCTCTTACAGGCCGTCCAAAGGGCTATATGAGAGCGTTCGGTCTCAGCAGAATCCAGTTCCGTGAGATGGCCAGCAACGGTCTTATCCCAGGTGTGAAGAAAGCAAGCTGGTAACAGCGTATAACATTTATAATTAACAATCGGATATCGGGCACCCCGCAAAGGTGTCGATCTAACAAAAATCAAAAAAACAATGACTGATCCAATTGCAGATTATCTTACAAGAATCCGTAACGCCTATCTGGCAGGAAAGAAGATTGTAGAGATTCCGTCCTCCAAGATGAAGGTGGCGATCACGGAGATTCTTTGTGAGAAGGGTTACATCCTCAGCTACAAGATCGTTGAGGGTACTCCTTACAACACCATCAAGATCGCTCTGAAGTACCATCCTCAGACCAAGATGGCCGCCATCAAGGCTATCAAGCGCGTCTCTACTCCTGGTATGAGAGTTTACTCGGATGTGGAGAACATGCCTCGCGTCCTCAACGGACTCGGCATCGCCATCCTCTCCACCTCGAAGGGAGTCATCACCGACAAAGAGGCCAAGAACCTGAACGTCGGCGGTGAGGTTATTTGCTATGTTTATTAATATTAAAGTAAAGAATAATGTCAAGAATCGGTAAATTGCCTGTAAGCCTTCCGGACAAGGTGAGCGTAGAAGTTCTCCCTGGCAACGTTGTGAAGGTTAAAGGACCTCTTGGTGAGTTGAGCCAGAAAGTTGATCCGGACATCAAGGTCACCGTCGAGGATAATCAAATCAAATTCGAGCGCCCTACCGACCAGCCTAGACACCGTTCGATGCACGGTCTGTACCGCGCACTCGTCCACAACATGGTTGTCGGAGTCTCCAAAGGCTATGAAATCAAGCAGGAGTTCGTGGGTGTAGGTTACCGTGTCGCCGTACAGGGACAGGTGCTGACTTTCTCTCTTGGATATTCACACGACATCCAGCTGATGCTCGCCCCTGAGGTGAAGGCTGAAGTTCCTGATGTCAAGAAAGGTGAGAACCCAGTTCTTATCCTCAAGAGTATCGACAAGCAGCTCATCGGTCAGGTTGCCGCCAAGGTGCGTTCACTCCGCAAGCCTGAACCTTACAAGGGCAAGGGTATCAAGTTCGTCGGCGAGCAGCTTCGCCGCAAGGCCGGCAAGACGGCAGGCGCTAAATAATAGGAGGACATAGATATGGCATTGAATAGAATTGAAAGAAGAAGAAGAATCCATTACCGCATCCGCAAGCACGTCAACGGTACGGCCGAGAGGCCAAGAATGGTTGTCTTCAGAAGCAACAAGCAGATCTACGTCCAGATTGTGGACGATGAGAGAGGTGTCACCCTCGCCGCGGCCGCTTCCAACGACAAGGCTCTTGTCGTAGAGTGCAAGGGCAAGAACGGCATCGACACCGCCGCGATCGTCGGCAAGGCTATCGCTGAGCGCGCCAAGGAGAAGGGTATCTCCACCGTATCATTCGACCGTGGAGGTTATCTCTATCACGGAAGAGTCAAGAGTTTGGCCGACGCAGCCCGCGAAGGTGGTCTCATTTTCTAATTGAAAAAGACTATGGCAAATACAAATGTTAAAAGAGTAAAGACATCTGACCTCGAATTGAAGGACAGATTGGTCGCCATCCAGAGAGTGACGAAGGTCACCAAAGGTGGTCGTCATTTCCGTTTCGCCGCCATCGTGGTGGTAGGAGACGAGAACGGCGTGGTTGGTTATGGTCTTGGAAAAGCCAATGAGGTCACCGCTGCCATCGCCAAGGGTGTCGAGGACGCGAAGAAGAATCTTGTCAAGATTCCTATCATCAACACCACGATCCCTCACGAGCAGGAGTCCAAGTTCGGCGGTTCCATCGTGTTCATGAAGCCGGCCGCTCCTGGTACCGGTGTGAAGGCCGGCGGCGCCATGCGTGCCGTGTTCGAGTCTGCCGGTGTTCAGAACGTCCTTGCGAAGTCCAAGGGTTCTTCAAACCCTCACAACCTCGTGAAGGCCACCGTGGAGGCTCTTACCCAGATGAGGGACGCCTACACCGTAGCCGGTCTCCGCGGCATTCCTATGAGCAAAGTTTTTAACGGATAGGAGAAGACACAGTTATGGCAAAACTTAAGATAACACAGGTAAGAAGCAAGAACGGAGCCACCAAGAGGCAGATCGCTAATCTGTACACTCTCGGTATCCGCAGAATGCACCAGACCGTGGAGGTCGAGAAGACTCCGGTGACAGAAGGCCAGCTCGCCAAGATCCGTCACCTTGTTGAAGTTGAAGAAATCTAATAAGGAGGACGAAGAATGAAACTGGAAAATTTGAAGCCTGCAAAAGGTTCTACTCATAACAGCAAGCGTCTTGGCCGCGGCCAGGGTTCAGGCAAGGGCGGTACTTCAACACGTGGTACCAAGGGTGCGCAGGCCCGCGCAGGTTATGAGCACAAGATTGGTTTCGAGGGTGGGCAGATGCCTATCCAGAGGCGTGTGCCGAAGTTCGGATTCAAGAATCCTACGAGAGTTGAGTACAAGGCTGTCAATGTCGCTGCCATCCAGGCTCTTTCCGAGATGATCGGCAAGACCGAGATCGGTATCGAGGACATCAAGGCCGCCGGACTCGCCGACACCAAGGAGCTTGTGAAGGTTCTTGGTAACGGAGAGATCACAGCCGCCGTCACGGTGACCGCCGACGCTTTCTCCGCTTCAGCAGTGGCCAAAATCGAAGCCGCTGGTGGAAAGACAATCGTAATCGGTAAATAGCGATGAAGAAGTTTATTGACACAATCAAGAACATCTTCAAGATCGAGGAACTCCGTACGAGACTCGGTTACACGTTCCTGCTCATCCTGGTCTACAGGCTGGGCTGCTTTATCGTGCTGCCGGGTATCGACACCACCCTGCTTGCCTCTCTACAGAGCAGCACCCAGGAAGGACTTGTCGGTCTCTTGAATATGTTCTCCGGAGGTGCCTTCGGTAACGCTTCCATCTTTGCGCTGGGAGTGATGCCGTACATCTCCGCTTCGATCGTGATTCAGCTTCTCGGTATGTTCGTCCCTTACTTCAAGAAACTTCAGAGGGAGGGCGAAAGCGGCCGCAGGAAGATGAATCAGCTCACAAGGTATCTCACCATCCTTATTCTCTGCATCCAGGGCCCTGCTTACATCGCTTCAATCCACAGCCAGATCCCTGGCTCCGCGTTCCTCGCGGAGACCCAGCTCGGCTGGAGCCCGTTCATGTACAACCTCGTCGCCACCATCATCCTGATGGCCGGTTCGATGTTCGTCATGTGGCTTGGTGAGAGGATCACTGACCGCGGCATCGGCAACGGTATCTCCCTGATCATTATGATCGGTATCGTGGCCCGTCTGCCGTTCGCGCTCGTGAGTGAGGTCGGTACCAAGTTGAGCACAACCACCGGTGGCGGCCCTATCGCCCTCATCGTAGAACTCATCATCTGGTTCCTTGTAATCGTGGCGACCATCGCCCTTGTGCAGGGTGTCAGAAGAGTCCCTGTCCAGTACGCCAAGAGAGTTGTCGGCAACAGGCAGTACGGCGGTGTACGTCAGTACATCCCTCTTAAGATCAACGCCGCAGGTGTGATGCCTATCATCTTCGCCCAGGCTTTGATGCTGTTCCCTCTGCTGTTCTCGCGTTTCGACGCGACCAGAGGACTCGCCGCCACTCTCGGCAACTACACCGGTTTCTGGTACAACCTGATTTTCGGATTCCTCGTAGTGATCTTCACATACTTCTACACCGCGGTCACCGTAAACCCTACGATGATGGCGGAGGAGATGAAGCGCAACGGTGGATTCATCCCTGGCGTTAAGCCTGGAAAGGCAACCATGAATTACCTTGACTCAATCATGTCCAAGGTGACTCTCCCTGGTTCCATATTCCTCGCCATCATCGCCATCCTTCCTGCTTTCGCCAGGATCATGGGAGTTCAGGACCAGTTCGCAAGTTTCTACGGCGGCACTTCGCTGTTGATTCTTGTAGGTGTTGTGCTTGACACGCTTCAGCAGATTGAGAGCTACCTCCTGATGCGTCACTATGACGGTCTTATGAAGACCGGACGTATCAGCGGCCGCTCAGGAATGTAATCGATAATCACAGGATTTGATGGTAAAGCCTAAGACAGAAGAGGAAATCGAGCTTTTGCGCGAGAATGCCATAATCGTCTCTAAGACGTTGGCGGAAGTCGGCAAGGTGGTCGCCCCGGGTGTGACAACCGCGAGGTTGAATGAGGTGGCCGAGACTTTTATCCGCGACAATGGCGCTGTTCCGAGCTTCCTTGGTTTCGAAGGTTTTCCCGCCGCGATATGCGCATCGGTAAATGATGTCGTGGTGCACGGCTTCCCGTCAGACTATGTTCTCAAGGAAGGCGACATCGTGACAGCCGACATAGGCACCCTGTACAAAGGCTATAACGGTGATTCGGCTTACACTTTCCCTGTCGGGGAAGTGGACGCCGAGACCCGTAAGCTTCTGGATGTGACCAAGGCTTCGCTTTACAAAGGCATAGAGGCCGCGGTCGCTGGCAACAGGACCGGTGACATCGGACACGCGGTGCAATCGTATGCCGAGTCGTTCGGCTTCTCCGTAGTCCGTGAGCTTGAAGGCCACGGTCTCGGAAAAGAGATGCACGAGGCTCCGGGAGTCCCTAACTACGGACGTGCCGGACACGGGTGCAGGCTTGTGGATGGAATGGTCATCTGCATAGAACCAATGATCAATGCAGGAGGCAGGGGAGTGTATGTGGCCAGAAATGGCTGGGCTGTACACACATCCGACCACAAGAACGCGGCTCACTATGAGCTTACGGTTGTTGTCCGTAAAGGCAAGGCGGAACAACTGTCAACTTTTGATTACATAGAATGTACAGGTAAATTTTAAAGTGTTTTTTCAATGTCCAAACAAGTAGCGATAGAGCAAGACGGCAAGGTTATCGAGACTCTTCCTAACGCAATGTTCAAGGTGGAGCTTGAGAACGGCCACGTCCTTCTCTGCAACATCTCCGGCAAGATGAGAATGAATTTCATCCACATCCTCCTTGGAGACAAGGTGAGGGTTGAAATTTCACCTTACGATTTGACTAAAGGAAGAATTTCTTTCAGGTACAAATAAAAATATTCACGATATGAAAGTCAAAACATCCATCAAGAAGCGCAGTGAGGATTGCAAGATCGTCAGACGCAAGGGTCGCCTTTATGTGATCTGCAAGAAGAACCCTAAGTTCAAGATGCGCCAGGGATAACAGTAGTTTGTAAAACAAATTAAGTTTAAGATAAATTATGGCAAGAATAGCCGGTGTTGATTTACCGAACAACAAAAGAGGTGAGATAGGTCTTACCTACATCTACGGTATCGGCCGCAGCTCCGCCAGGGAGATCCTTAGCAAGTGCGGTATCGATTACGACATCAAGGTCGGTGATTGGAACGACGACCAGGTCGCCGCTATCCGTACCCTCATCACCGAGGAGTACAAGATCGAAGGAGAGCTTCGTTCCGCCGTCCAGATGAACATCAAGCGACTGATGGATATCGGTTGCTACAGAGGAATCCGTCATCGTATCGGTCTTCCTGTCCGCGGTCAGAGCACTAAGAACAATGCCCGCACCAGAAAGGGAAAGAAGAAGACAGTCGCCAACAAGAAGAAGGCTACCAAGTAAAACTAGATGAATTATGGCAAAGAAAACAACATCATCAAAGAGAGTTGTCAAGGTTGAGGCTACGGGCCAGGCCCATATTTCATCAACCTTCAATAACGTGATTGTCACGCTGACCAACAACCAGGGTCAGGTCATCAGCTGGTCATCAGCTGGTAAGAGTGGCTTCAGAGGTTCCAAGAAGAACACTCCGTACGCCGCCCAGGTCGCTGCCGAGGATGCTGCCAAGACAGCTTTCGACGCAGGTCTCCGCAAGGTGAAAGTCTTCGTGAAGGGTCCTGGCGCAGGCCGTGAGTCAGCCATCAGAACCATCAACAACGCAGGTATCATCGTCACCGAGATCGTCGACGTGACCCCTATGCCTCACAACGGTTGTAGACCAAAAGGCCGTCGTAAAGTTTAATTAATGATTTAAAACAAGAATTACTATGGCAAGATATATTGGTCCAAGTACTAAGATAGCCCGCAAGTTCGGCGAGCCGATATTCGGAAGCGACAAGGATTTCGAGAAGAGGAATTATCCTCCGGGACAGCACGGCCTCGCCGCGAAGCGCAAGAAGCAGCGTGAGTATGGTATGCAGCTGAAGGAGAAGCAGAAAGTCAGATATATGTATGGCCTTCTCGAGCGTCAGTTCCACAACACCTATCTCAAGGCCTGCAAGATGTCCGGTCTGAGAGGTGAGAACCTTCTCTTCCTTCTTGAGTCAAGACTTGACAACGTTGTCTACAGAATGGGTATCGCCCCTTCAAGGGCGGCTGCAAGGCAGCTTGTAAGCCACGCTCACATCACCCTTAACGGTGAGGTTTGCAACATTCCTTCAGTACAGGTTAAGCCTGGTGATGTAGTGGCTGTCAGAGAGCGTTCAAAGAGCCTCGAGGTCATCCAGAAGAGCGCGGCTTCCGCGACTAAATATTCCTGGATCGAGTTCGACTCCAAGGCACTCTCAGGAAAGTTCCTTAACATCCCTGCAAGAGCGGACATCCCTGAAAACATCAACGAGCAGCTCATTGTAGATCTGTACTCCAAGTAATATTAACACCCCAAAAAGATTATTTATGGCAATCTTAGCATTTCAGAAACCGGACAAGGTGATAATGCTCGAAGGAACGGACACCGTAGGCCGCTTCGAATTCAGACCTCTTGAGCCTGGATACGGACAGACCATCGGCAACGCCCTGCGCCGCATTCTTCTCGCCTCTCTGGAGGGTTTCGCTATCAGCCAGGTCAAGATTTCAGGCGTGGACCAAGAGTTCGCGACTATCCCTGGCGTGATCGAAGGAATGCAGGACATCATCCTCAACCTCAAGCAAGTGAGGTTCAAGAGAATGGTGGAGACTGTTGACTCCGAGGTAGCGAACATTGTGATTAGCGGTAAGAACGAGTTTACCGCTGAGGATATCTCTAAAGGATTGTCTTCTTTCAAGGTGTTGAACCCAGAGCAGCACATCTGCTCTCTCGAACCGTCTGTCAAACTCGAGATTTCCCTGACCATCACCAAAGGCCGCGGCTTCGTGCCGGCCGAGGAGATGAGAGAGGAGAACACGCCGATCGGGACCGTCCTTGTCGACGCTGTCTACACTCCTATCAGAAAGGTCAACTGGACTGTCGAGAACTGGCGTGTCGAGCAGAAGACCGACTACGAGAAGCTCAACCTTGAGATAATCACTGATGGATCTATCTCTCCTAACGTGGCGCTTCAGGAGGCGGCAAGTATCCTGATCTATCACTTCAAGCTTTTCACTGATGACAAGAAGATCTCCATCGAGAGCGCTGTCGAGGCCGATTCAAAGGAACTCGACGAGGAGAGCCTGAGGATGAGGCATCTTCTTCTCACCAAGCTTTCTGACATGGGTCTCTCAGTGAGAGCCTACAACTGTCTGAAGGCCGCTGACATCGACACTTTCGCCGACCTCGTCTCCTATTCCAGGACCGAACTTATGAAGTTCAGGAATTTCGGAAAGAAGTCGCTTAACGAGATCGACCAGCTCGTGGAGAAGATGAAGCTCCAGTTCGGGATGGATGTAAGAAAATATAATATTGAACCCAAGAAAAAGAACGCATAGAAATGAGGCACAATAAAGCAATCAATCACCTTGGCCGTAAGTCCGGCCACCGTAAGGCATTGTTGGCCAACCTGGCGAACTCACTGATTCTGCACAAGAGGATCACTACAACAGTGGCTAAGGCGAAAGCCCTCAAGTCCTACGTTGAACCTCTCATCACAAAGTCGAAAGAGGACACCACACATTCACGCAGAACCGTTTTCAGCTACCTCAAGAACAAGGAGGCTGTCAAGGAGCTCTTCGGTACGGTCGCCGCTAAGATCGCTGACCGTCCAGGTGGTTACACCCGTGTGCTCCACACAGGTTTCCGTCAGGGTGACGGCGCTGATCTGGCTCTGATCGAGCTGGTTGACTTCAACGAGGCCGCTCTCGCTTCCAAGAAGGAGGAGAAGAAGACCACACGTCGTAGCCGCGCCAAGAAGGCTGAGGCCCCTAAGGCAGAGGCTCCTGCGACGGAAGAGGCTCCGAAGGCTGAGGAAGCACCGAAGGCTGAATAATTCCGGTCCGCCCGAAGCGGCGGCTGAAAATGACATCATAAGATGGCGACCGTAGACCCGGCCGCCATTTTTTGTAATATGTTTTAATGAATATGCTCAAGTCGCCGTTTTTTTTATTACATTTGTAGATGCTTATGAGGGCTGGCTAAGCCTTTTTTTTGGATTTTTATTCTAAATCGTTATAACTATTCTATTTATGAACTGTCTGTTCTACTTTGTGCCGGCGGCCTCGGTGATAGCGCTGTTCTTCGCCTGGCTTTTCTACCATCAGATGCGCAAGCAGGATGAGGGTACTCCTACGATGAAAGAGATCGCTCAGTATGTCCGGGAGGGAGCCATGGCCTACCTTAAGCAACAGTACAAGGTTGTAGGCATCGTTTTCGTCATTTTAGCCATTCTTTTCAGCATCCTGGCCTTCGGTTTCGGGGTACAGAACAAATGGGTCCCGTTCGCGTTCCTGACCGGCGGATTCTTCTCCGCCCTCGCGGGCTATGTCGGAATGAGGACCGCCACCTATGCCTCTGCAAGGACGGCGAACGCTGTCAGCAAGTCGCTCAATTCAGGCCTTAAGCTCGCCTTCCGTTCGGGAGCCGTGATGGGACTTACAGTAGTGGGACTCGGTCTGCTGGACATCTCGATCTGGTGGGTGGTCCTCAATGCGTTCGTGAAGGAAGCGTCTGAATCCCAGACTCTTGTGGTGATTACGACCACTATGCTCACCTTCGGTATGGGAGCATCCACCCAGGCTCTGTTCGCAAGGGTCGGCGGCGGTATCTACACAAAAGCGGCCGATGTCGGAGCTGACATTGTCGGCAAGGTCGAACAGGATATTCCTGAAGACGATCCGAGAAATCCTGCCACCATCGCCGACAATGTGGGTGACAACGTGGGTGACGTGGCCGGAATGGGGGCTGACCTTTATGAATCTTACTGCGGCTCAGTCCTCGCCACTATGGCGCTCGGCGCGTCGGCGTTCTTCGGTGATGTCGAGGCTCAGACCAGGGCTATAATGGCCCCGATGGTGATCGCCGCCCTCGGAGTCGTCCTTTCAATCATAGGAATATACGCCGTCCGCACCAAGGAAGGCGCTGGACTTCAGCAGCTTCTGAAATCCCTCAGCGTCGGCACCAATCTCAGCGCCTGCCTGATCGCGGTGCTGACTTTCGTTGTGTTCAAGGCCCTGGGCTTTGACAACTGGTGGCAGCTCAGCCTTTCCGTGATCGCCGGCCTTCTCTCCGGAGTCATCATCGGCAAGGCCACCGAGTATTACACCTCGCACTCCTACAAGCCTACCCAGGCCCTCGCCGAGAGCTCGCAGACAGGTCCCGCGACCGTCATCATCAACGGTATAGGTCTCGGAATGATCTCCACCTGCATTCCTGTGGTCACTATCGTGGTGGCCATCCTGGTGTCCTACCTCTGCGCCACCGGCTTCACCTTTGATCCGGCTTACATCAGCCAGGGACTCTACGGCATCAGCATCGCCGCTGTAGGTATGCTTTCCACCCTCGGAATCACTCTTGCCACAGACGCTTACGGCCCTATCGCCGACAACGCCGGCGGCAACGCCCAGATGAGCGAACTCGACCCTGAGGTCCGTCGACGCACCGACACGCTCGACGCTCTCGGCAACACCACGGCCGCCACCGGCAAAGGTTTCGCCATCGGTTCTGCCGCCCTTACGGCTCTCGCCCTCCTCGCTTCGTACATTGAGGAGATCAAGATCGGCCTCCAGCATGCCGGCACAGCCATTGTGGAAGTCGGCGGCAGGATGGTCGATGCCGCAAGCCTGACAATCCCGGACATCATCGAGTACTATCAGGTCAACCTTATGAACCCGCGTGTGCTGGCAGGTGTCTTCGTGGGAGCGATGATGGCCTTCCTGTTCTGCGGAATGACTATGAACGCCGTCGGCCGTGCGGCCCAGAAAATGGTTGTCGAGGTGCGCAGGCAGTTCAAGGAGATCAAGGGTATTCTCGAAGGAAAGCAGCGTCCGGACTACAAACGCTGCGTCGAAATCTCCACAAAGGCCGCCCAGCACGAAATGATCGCACCTTCTCTCACCGCGATCATAGTTCCTGTCGTGATTGGTATCATTCTTGGAGAGGCTGGAGTGATGGGTCTCCTTATCGGCGGACTCGGTGCAGGCTTCATTCTCGCCATATTCCTTGCCAACTCGGGCGGTGCCTGGGACAATGCAAAGAAGTATGTCGAGGACGGTCATTTCGGTGGCAAGAATTCCGTCAACCACCACGCCACCGTTGTCGGCGACACAGTCGGTGATCCGTTCAAGGACACTTCAGGACCGTCCCTAAACATCCTCATCAAGCTGATGAGCATGGTGTCTATCGTGATGGCCGGACTGATCGTGATGATCCATGGATAGTAGTGTATAGCAGACGAACTGATATTTATTTTTGATATGAAAAAAGTTACCATTAGAGATGTAGCGAGAGAGGCCGGAGTGTCTGTCACTTTGGTGTCTTTCGTGATGAACGCAAAAATGGGTAAAGATGGCAGGCTCGATTGTCCTGTCAACCCTGACACGGCCGAGAGGGTCCTCCAGGTTGCAAAGAGGCTCGGTTACAGACGCAACAACGCGGCTGCTTCCTTGAGAAGCGGACGTTCACATTCGATCGCGGTGATTGTGTCCGACCTGGCCAATCCGTTCTTCGCCGAGATCTGCAGGAGCATCGAGAACATCGCCTATAAGGACGGTTTCACGGTGATCTTCGCCAGCTCGGAGGAGAATCCTGAGAAACTTGCCCACCTCGTCGAGACGATGGTCGGGTACAATGTCGAGGGACTGATCGTCGCCCCTTGCCTCGGTTCGGAGGCAGCTCTCCAGAGGGCTATGAGCATCGGCATCCCTACCGTCCTGATAGACAGGAATATGCCTGGCGATGAGTTCGGCCGCGTGCTGGTCGACAATGTGGACGCTGGCAAACTTGCGACCAAGTACCTGCTGCATCAGGGCTTCGGCAAGATCGAGATGGTCACCTACCAGTCCGGCGTGACGAGTCTGAAAGACCGCGAGGACGGCTATGCCCAAGCGATGGAGGAGGCCGGCCTTAAGGACGAAATCAGAATCCATCAGATTGAATATGAAGCCGAGGCCGCGAAGAAGGGTGTCATAGAGGTGTTCCGCGACGCCTCCCGCAGAGGCACGGAGGCGTTCATCCTCCCTACCAAGAAGATAGCGATGTACGGATTCAACGCGATGAATGTGCTTGGTCTGAATATGCCGAAGGACTTTTCGTTCGTCTGCTTCGACGAGAGCGACATCTACGAGCTGAACAAGCCTGTCGTCCCTCACGTCATCCAGCCTATCGCCGAGATCTCCACAAGGGCGTTCGAGCTTCTTCAGAACATGATTGAGAACAAGGCCACGGAAGAGGAGAAGACTTCCCTTCTCAAGGTCAAGCTTGTCCTTGGCGGCCGTTTCGGAGGCGAGGCCACGGAAGCCTCGTTCTAGAGTATTCCCGGATAAATTAATTAAGATAAATAAATGAAAAAGAGGGTGATTGAAAAATCACCCTCTTTTTCATTTGCTAATTCTTGTCAGATGGTGGTGTTGTAGATCTTCTCGGCCTGGGCCTTGCGGTAGGCATCGAGTTTCTCCGAGACTCCGGCGTCCTGGAGAGCGAGGATCTCGGCAGCGAGGATGGCCGCGTTCTTGGCGCCGCCGATAGCGACAGTGGCTACCGGAATGCCGGTCGGCATCTGCACCATCGACAGGAGAGAGTCAAGGCCGCCGAGGTTCCTGGTGGCCATCGGAACGGCGATCACCGGCAGAGTGGTGAGTCCTGCGGCCACGCCGGCGAGATGGGCGGCTCCGCCCGCTCCGGCGATCACGACACCGAAGCCGCGTCCCTTGAGGCCTTTTGTGTACTCGAACATAAGTTCCGGAGTCCGGTGGGCGCTGATGACCCTTTTCTCGAACTCGATTCCGAAATCAGCGAGGATCTGCTCGGCTCCCGACATCACCTCATAGTCACTGGTGGAGCCCATTATGATTGCTACTTTAAGCATAGTTTGATTGTTGTTTCCCGTTGTTGTTTGAAGTTGTTTCTCAGACATTGGTCCAGTGGATCCGGATGCCATCCTTCTCCATTCCTCTGAACCAGGTCATCTGCCGTTTGGCGAACTGGTGGATCGCATTGGCGAGCAGGGTGTGCATCTCGTCCCAGGAGAGGACTCCGAGGACGTACTGAGTGACGAACTTATACTCAAGTCCGTAGTACACAAGGTCTTCCGGGCGGATTCCGCTCGCGAGCAGCCCTTTGACCTCCTCGACCATTCCGCAGGCGAGCCTCTCGTCCAGCCTCCTGTCGATCCTCGCCACCCTTTCTTCCCGGCTGACCAGAGTCCCGATGTAGTACGGATTCTTGGGCAGGAAACTTGTCCTGCGGACAGGATGCTCCTTTTCGTAGACCGCCACTTCCAAGGCTCTGATTATCCTGCGTTTGGACTGGAGGACACCCTCGTCAGGAAGCGGCCCGTAGGCCTTCAGCCTCTCGATGAGGGCCGGGGAGTCGTACTGTTCGAGTTCTTCTCTCAATTCCTCGTCCGGAGGCACCTGCGGCAAGGTGTAGCCACAGGTCGCGGCTTGAATGTAGAGTCCTGTGCCGCCGCACAGGATCGGAGTCCTGCCTCTGTCCCGGATGTCCTTGTAGGCCTGCTCAAAGGCCTGCTGCCATTGGTAGAGGTCGAACCTTGTACCAGCAGGAGCGATGTCGATAAGGTGGTACGGCACATCCCCGTACTCCGCGAGATCTTTCCCTGTCCCGATGTCCATCCCTTTGTAGACCTGCCTTGAATCGGCCGAGAGGATTTCTCCGCCGCATTTCCCAGCCAGGTCCACAGCATACCGCGTTTTGCCGGAAGCCGTCGGCCCCAGCACGACGATCAAATCGATGGCTCCGGAAGCATATTCATTGAATATGCCTCCGAAGTCGATTTCTTCAGGTTCGGGGAGGGGAGCCGGTGGAGGGATCGGAATGGCTTCCCTCAGCTTGTTCTGAGGTTTCCTTCCCATCCGTT
>CAVEYE010000043.1:0-3115 GCA_963619595.1 bacterium
ATGTATTTAGTTACTTGCGAAAGTTAAGTGAAGAATATTAACTAGCGATTATAGTCGTTGATCATTTATGCAAGTGTGGCCGGCAGTCTGTCTGACTTGCCGGCCACACTGTTGTCATCGATGTGTAGACAGCTGATATGGTGGGAAAATCTGCCCTTAACAAGGAATATCAGGTGAAAAAGCTGCTTATCAATCTGTTTTTGTTATATTTGTGAGATTGTAAGACTAACTATTCCATATTCATGAAAACCATAACCAAGTTTTCCCTGATTCTCTCGGCGGTGGCGGCCATCGTGGCCGGTTGTGCCAAAAACTCCGACATCGATGAGCTTCAGCGCCAGATCGACGAGCTGAAGTCCGGCAGCATCCAGTCCATCGAAAGCCAGATCGCATCCATCCGGACCTCGATCACATCCCTGCAGAGCACGGACGTGGCCCTTCAGAACTACATCACGGCTCTCCAGAGCCAGACCGCTGAACTGGCAAAGACCGACGCCGACCTGTCCGCCTCCATCTCCAGCCTGAAGACCGAACTCTATGGAGCGGTCTCCCAGACCAAGACGGAACTTCTGGGCAGGCTCGAGAGCGAGAGGAACTCCATCCAGAGCCGGATCGACGACATCAGCTCGCAGATAAAGGCGCTCGAAGCCAGGGACAAGTCGCTGGCCGACAAGGATGCGGACCTGCAGTCGCAGATAGACGGCCTGCGTTCGAGCCTGGAGTCTCTGCAAGGCAGATACGACGAGCTGTCCTCGGAGGTCCGGACGCTGGAATCCGAGCTGTCTTCCAAGATCGACGTCGCCGAGGCGGACTGCCTGGCCAGGCTGGAAGCCTACAAGGAGACTGTGAACTCGCAGATGACGTCGCTGAACTCGTCGATAGGGATACTGCAGAGCAAGGATAGCGACCTGCAGAAGCAGATAGACAGCCTCGGAGCCTATGTTGACAGCGGTATCAAAGACACCCGTGACTGGGCGTCCGCGACTTTCGCCACCATCGACCAGTACACCACCACTGCGGGCATAGTGGCCGATGTTCAGTCGCGGATAGAGTCCATCAATTCCGACATCGAGAAGATGAAGTCGGACATTTCGGGGCTGAAGGAAGATCTGGACGACGCCATCTCCGGACTCCGCCGCGAACTGCAGGCCGAGATCAAGTCGGCGGCCGACAATGCCGCCGCGGCCCTGGGCGAAGCCATCGACGAGATCAGCGCGGCCTACGAGTCAGCCATAGCGGACGCGATCTCCGCCAGCGAGAAGTCCTTGAAAGCCTGGGTCAAGGAGCAGCTGCTGGACGGCTACTACACTGCCGCCCAGATGGACGGCAAACTGGACGCCCTCCGCACAAGCCTCGAGGGGCAGTTGGGTTCGCAGAAGACTTACCTCGAGAGCCTCATCACCAGCCTTGAGTCAAGGGTTGACGACAAGATAAACTCCAACCTTGTCCTTATAGAGCAGCTGCGCTCCGATGTGTCCGCCATCCAAAGCGACCTGTCCGCCATCCAAAGCGACCTGTCGGCAGCGGAGTCCGACATCAAAACAAACGCCGCCGCCATAGCCGGTAACGTCGCCGCCATAGCGGACAACGCCGCCGCCATAGCTGACAACACGGCCGGGATAACGGCCAACACCGAATCCATCAGGGCGAACGCCGACGAAATCAAGACCATCAAGGCGCAGATTTCGATCCTCGAATCCGAGATGGACTCCAAGCTTTCAGTCCTCGAGGACCGGCTGACCGCGGCGGAAGGAAAGACACAGGCCGACATCGAGGCCATTAATGGTGAGATAGAAGCTGTGAAATCAGACTTTTCCTCCCGGATTTCAACTTTGCAGGCTAGCCTGGAGAAGAAAATCTCTGCCAATACTGATCTTATAAACGCCAATAAGTCAGCGATTTCCGCCAACTCTGCCCTGATTTCGGACAATTCCGGCCTAATCTCGGCCAACACGACCGCCATAGAGGCTCTCAAGACTTCCACCGAGTCGGCCATCTCGGCGAATTCCGAAAACATCGCCGCCAATGCTGAGAAGATAGCCTCTAACGCATCTGACATCGCCACTAACGCGTCAGACATCGCCAAGAACGCCGGTCTCATCGCCAGCAATGCGGCGGCGATCAGCGGCAACGAACAGGCCATAGCGACGAACGCCGCGGACATCGCCCAGCTCAGGCTTGACCTTGCCGCGCAGAAAGTCGAGATCGAAGGGGCCTATAAGACCGCCATAGAGACCGCGGTCAACACCCTTGACGGCAAGCTGACCGGGGAGATCGCCGCAGAGGTCAACACGCTTAACGCACGTATTGACAGCGAGGTCGCGACAATCAACACTTCCATCACGACTCTCACCGGCCGCGTCAAAGCCTGCGAGGACGACATCAAAGACATCAAGGACTCAATCGATTCCATCCGGAAGGACATCAAGGACATGCAGGATCAGATAAACGCCCTTCTCTCCCGCATTCAGTCCATCACCTATATTCCTAAATATGCCGACGGTGTCGAGCGTATGGAATTCACCTCAGAAGATGTTCAGACTCAAGCCACGGTAAAGGACCTGACCCTCCGTTTCGACATCCGTCCCGCCGACTGCGCAGACAACATCGTCAAGGCCTATGACAAGCATCTCAAGGACACAAAGCTCGCATCCCCTCTCACTGCACGCGCGGTCTATACGTTGACCAGAGCCGCGGCAGGAGATTTCGTCAATCTGGGCATAACGAGCGTAACAGCGGAAAAGGACCCGAGCACCCAAAAAAGCACCGGTGTTCTCTCCGTAACTGTGTCTCCGGCCACTCTCGGCAATGAATTCTTCCAGGGCGCTCTCGAGGCCTCCCTCGTTCTGAGCGTCTCCACCGGCAGCAGCGACATCCAGTCCGACTACATCAGGCTAGCCTTAAGCAGTAAGGCTAGCTCTCAAGTCGCTAATTATTATTCCACCATACCGTTCACCATCAAATCCATCGGGACCACATCAGTTTCTTTTGCGAAGGAAGGAAGCCCTGCCGACATTACCCTTGAATACAGGAAGAACGCAGAGGATTGGGCCTCTTATACCATTGGAACAGCCGTTGAACTTGCCAATGGCAATACTCTGCAATTCCGCGCAGG
>CAVEYE010000044.1:0-2594 GCA_963619595.1 bacterium
ACGTGAGTTATTACAGGTACTTTATTACAGGTACTTTACAAGTGATAGTTGAATTTAAGTTTCGCATGTGCGAAACACCTTATTTCCCGTCACTTATGTGACGGAGCAAGTCCCTCCCCCGAGGGGAGGGATTTAGGGAGGGGGTAACGTGAGATGATTTTTTCTCGTGCGATACCCTTTGAACGTGAGATAAGGTTCTTTGCCATATGTATTTAGGTACTTGCGAAAGTTGAGTAGTTGAATTGAGTGAAAAATATGACGAATTTTAATGTGATTCCGGCCATAGACCTGATAGGTGGCCGCTGCGTCAGGCTGACGCAGGGAGACTATTCCAAAGTGAAAGTCTACTCGGACAACCCTCTGGAGATGGCCAGGCGGTTCGAGCAGGCCGGAGCGACGAGACTGCATCTCGTCGACCTTGAAGGTGCGGAATCCGCCGCCCCAAAGAACCTGGCCGTGCTGGAGACCATAGCCGCCGGCACCTCTCTCGATGTTGAGTTCGGTGGAGGCATAAAGTCCGAGGACAGCCTCAAGTCGGTGCTGGACGCAGGAGCCCGTTACGCCATCTGCGGAAGCGTGGCCTTCAGCGAACCGGACATATTCAAGAAATGGCTTTCAGCCTACGGGCCGAAGATCATTCTCGGGCTGGACCTGAAGAACGGTCTTGTCGCCACCCATGGTTGGAAACAGACCGTGCCAATCTCCGCCGTGCAGGCTCTGACGGACTTTGAAGGCCTTGTGAGTCAGGCTATTGTGACCGAAGTCTCCCGCGACGGGATGCTGCAGGGAGTCAATCTGGAGTTCTACGCCGGACTTCAGCAGCAGTTCCCGGACGTCGACATCATCGTGAGCGGCGGGGTCTCCGGCTACGATGACCTTGTGGAACTGAAAAAGTATGGTCTCCGCGCGGCGATCGTCGGCAAGGCCATCTACGAAGGCCGCGTCCCGGTCGAAGATCTGTTCAGGTAATGCTTGCCAAAAGAATAATACCCTGTCTTGACGTGAAGGACGGGCAGGTCGTCAAAGGAATCAATTTCGAGGGACTCCGGGAAGTCGGAGACCCGGTCGGGATGGGTGCGTATTACGCCTCCGAAGGAGCTGACGAACTGGTCTATCTGGACATCAGCGCCTCCTCTGAGGGCCGCCGCACGTTCACCGGCCTCGTCTCCCGGATTTCGGAACGCATCGACATCCCCTTCACCGTGGGCGGAGGAATATCCTCGTTCGAGGACGCGGCCAGGCTGCTGGATGCTGGCGCCGATAAGATCACCGTCAACACGGCCGCCGTCCTTTACCCCGAAATCATCAGCCGTCTCGCTTCCCGCTATGGCTCCCAGTTCGTAGTGGTGGCCATAGACGCCCGCAAGATTGTTCCCGGACGGTCGGACGCCGCTGACTTGCCGTCGGTCTCCAGTGACGTGACCGTTTCGGGTTTGCCCGCGGCCCCCGGTCGGTCTGCCGTTCAAGGGGACCGGCCACAGGAAGGCCTTTACCGGTGGCAGGTGATGACCCACGGGGGTAAAGTCCAGACTGATAAAGAATTATATTCGTGGGCTAAGGAGGTTCAGGACCTCGGGGCGGGGGAGATTCTTTTCACCTCGATGAACAATGACGGAATGAAAGGCGGTTACGCCTGCCCGGCATATTCAAGGCTCGCGGATGAACTTTCCATCCCGGTGATCGCGTCCGGAGGGGCGGGCTGCGTCAAGGACATCGAGGACGTGCTGACCGTCGGCAAGGCTGACGCCGCGCTCGCCGCCAGCATATTCCATTACGGCGAGATCCGCATCGCCGACCTCAAGAGGCAGCTCCTCGCCCGCGGGGTGAACGTGCGTGTGTGAGCGGCCGTCCGGTGACCGCCTGCCAGCTGGAGCCGACGGCAAGATATTAATTGATTTAAGTTTCGCATGTGCGAAACTTAAAATATTCATTGATTGTAAACGTTATAGATATGATAAAGTTTGAAGAACTCAAGGCCGGTGCCGATGGACTCGTGCCGGCTATCGTGCAGGACCGCGACACGCTGCAGGTCCTGATGTTAGGTTATATGAACGCCGAGGCTCTGGAAAAGACCCAGGCCACGGGGCTGGTTACATTCTACAGCCGCTCCCGCCAGACACTTTGGACAAAGGGCGAGACGAGCGGCAACTTCCTCCACCTCGTCTCGATTTCCGCCGACTGCGACTCGGACACCCTTCTGGTGTGGGCCGTTCCGGACGGGCCGGCCTGCCATAAAGGCACGAAAACCTGCTGGGGCGACGCCGTGCCGGAGACTCTCGGTTTCATCCGTGAGCTGGAGACCGTCATCAAGGGCCGCCACGAGCAGATGCCGGAGAAGTCCTACACGACGTCGCTCTTCAAGGCCGGGACTCCCCGTATGGCCCAGAAGGTCGGCGAGGAGGCTGTGGAGACCGTGATCGAGGCCGTCAAGGGTGATGACGAGAGGCTGATTTACGAGGCCTCCGACCTGGTCTACCACCTTCTCGTCCTTCTGGTCAGCAAGGGTTTCGGTCTTTCGGACCTCGAAAAAGAACTTGCCCGCCGTCACAAGTAGCGCCGCCCGGCGAGATCACCCGCCCGGCGTGGTAGGTGGC
>CAVEYE010000045.1:0-4085 GCA_963619595.1 bacterium
ATAGGTGCCTACGATCTTGTCCATTGAGGTAGGGTTGACCGGCCAGGTGAAAATGCAGTCTCCGTTCGTCCTGTAGCTTGAGAACCAGACCTGGCCAGCATCCTTGTTGCCTACCATACCTGAATAAGCATAACCATCATAGATGCTTGTGTAGATTGAAACAGCACCGTCTCCGGCCTCTACGCAAGGATAGCCGTCCTTGTCAGTCGATCCGTTCGTCGCGCTGATGGTGCCGTCGGAGTTGACCACGAAGTCGAAATTGTAGCCCTTGATGTTGTACCAGTCCTTGATGGTGTAGCTGTTGTCGCTCCAGGCTACCAGTTCGGCCGCCCAGATCTTTCCGCCGCCGTCTTCGAACGTCCCCTTGGCTTTCCATTCAGCCACGTGCTTGACTTCGATCTCGGCACTTGCTTTCTCGGAATCAGAGTATGCTTCGTTCTTGCTGGTGGCATAGACGGAGAAAGTGTACTTGCCCGGTTCAAGCTCGAATGTGGCCGAGGTTTCGGCTGTCGCACCTGTGGCTCCGTTGTCGGCGAAGCTGTAGACATAGGAGTCTGCGTTCTCGATGGCGTCCCAGGAAACCGTGACGGACTCGTCGCCGATCTCGACGTTGAGCGTAGGAGTCTTGAGAGGCACTATCGCCGTGGTCTTGCCGGTGACTGAGGCGGCCACAGACTCAAGATAGTCATCGCTGCCGTCGGCCGGAGCGGCGGCTACCCTGAAGGTGTAGGTGGTGTTGTCCGTCAGGCCGGTGAATTCGACGCGAGTGTCGGTCGTGACGCCGCTTTCAACCTTGCTTGCGTCAGGAAGGACGAGTTCATAGGTGTATTTGGCGGCATTCTCCACCTTGTTCCAGGTGAAGGTGAGGGAACTTACAGTCGATGAACTGAGGGTCGGCTGCGGGGCGGCCAGCTGTACAGGATCCGACTTCTGGCAGGACGAGAAGGCGACCGCTCCCAGAACCGCGAGGGCGAGCGCTGCGGCCGCCCTGCGGACAGATGTTAACATTGCATTCATATTCATTGGTTTTGAGATGGTAGTTACTTTTTGGTGAGGACAGTCTTCGTGCTGTAGGCATAAGGATAACCGTCATACCACAGACTCCAGTCTCCGAAGGTGATGACTCCGTCGTTCCAGGTGGCGGTCACTGCCTCTGTCTCGGCATTCTGGCCGGCCAGCTTGTACCATTGGGTCAACATCTGGGAAGCGATGGTGAGGGTCCCCTTTTCCGGATCGAAGGTGGCGTTGATGACCTTGCCCCCGTCGGAAGTTTCGTACACGAATCCCTCTATGCTGACGGTTGTGTCATCCACCTTGGCGATTGTGATGTCGTTCGTGGAGGAATAGTCACCCCACGCACTGTCGTACCAGAACTGGTAGGAATTGTCCTGTGCGTAAGTCCCCACGAGCTTGTCGACCGGGCTGCCCTCGGAGGCTCCGGTCCAGGTGAAATCATAGTAGCCTTGTGTCCTGTAGCTGTAGAGCCACACCTCGCCGCCTGTCTTGCCGCCGGTGAAGGAAGAGTAGCCGTCGGCCGTGTAGATCTGGACCCATCCGTAGTCCACATCATCGCCTGAAGAGATCCAGATGTTAGGGTAGTAGTCGGCGTAGTAGTTGGTAGCGGTGATCGTGCCGTCAGAATTGACGGTGAACTCAAGGTCGTAGCCTTCCACGTTGTACCAGTCCTTGAGGGTGTACGATCCGTCGCTCCAGGCGACGAGCGTCGCGGTCCAGGTTTTCCCTGCGCCGTCGTTGACCGTTCCCTCGGCTCTCCAGCTCTCGGTCTTTTCACCGCCGCCGGCCTTCCAGGTGAACTCGTACCAACCGCTTGTCCTGTAGCTGTAGCAGTAGAAATTGCCGGAAACCTTGGTGCCGTTGAAATAGGAATAGTATTCGGAACCGTATGCGGTGGTGTAAAGCTGAACCCAGCCGTCGTCCACATTGTCACCGGAGGCCACCCAGACGCCCGATGAAGCCTTGTCGTTGTTGGTCACGGTGATCGTGCCGTCAGAATTGACGGTGAACTCAAGGTCGTAGCCTTCCACGTTGTACCAGTCCTTGAGGGTGTACGATCCGTCGCTCCAGGCGACGAGCGTCGCGGTCCAGGTGTTGTCGGCTCCGTCGTTCACGGTTCCGTTCACTCTCCAGCTTTCCTCCCTGACCTGTACATAGGAGAATGTGGCTGTCGCAGGCTCGGAGTCACTGTAGGCTTCCTCCTCGCTCAAGGCTGTCACCGTGGCCGTGTAGTCTCCGGTCTTGAGGCCGTTGAGGGTGACATAAGTCTCTTCGGTTGTCCCGGAAATCTCCGTGCCGTTCTCCGAGGTGCAGGTGTAGCTGTAGGAGGATGCATTCTTGATGGCTTCCCAGCTGATTGTAGCCGCACCCTCGGTGCTGACGGTCAGCACAGGAGTGTCCAGCGGAACGATGGCGGGGGTCCTGGCCGTCAGCGTCGTCACAGGAGACTTTTCATACTGCGAGCCGTACGCTGAATATGCCCACACGTCGAGCAGGTATGTGGTGTTGTCCTTCAGACCGGTGAAAGTCGCGGATGTGCCGGAGGTGACGTCGGCGGCCACAGCGGTCCCGTTCTCGGTCTTCAGTTCGTAGCCGTACTGTACGGCGTTGGCAACCTTGTCCCAGGTGAAGGTCAGCGAACTGACGGTCGAGTTGTAGAGCTCTCCGCTGGTCGCAGACAGAGGTGTAGTCAGAACGTCCTCGTCCTTGCAGGAAGAGAAGGCACCGAGGAAAAGCGCAGCCAGCAGGAAACCGGTTCCCGCCTTGCGGAGAAATATCGATGGATTGTTCATGTCTCTTTCAGATTTTAGTTCTCTTCAACCATATTGTTCCAGTAGAAGTACACGTAGACATAGCCCGGGTTGTTGTCGTCTGACATGTAGGTGTACGAGCAGAGGTATCCGGTCTGCGATGTGGTCGAGCCGTTCAGGTCGATGTACTCGTAGGTCGTGTCGTCGCTTGTGTAGAAGTTGATGTAGTCGATGGACCTGGTCCAGCCTTCCGGAGTCCAGGAAGCGTAGTCCTGGTTGACAGCGTCGTTCATAAGCCACCAGTATGAACCGCCCTCAGGGTCGTTGAGGAAGTGGTCGAGCGGCACGAACTTTCCTGCCCAGGTGGACTTGTCGTCGGCGGAGAACGGAATGAACGCTCCGTTGACCGAGTCGTAGCTCTTGATGGAGAATCCCAGATCGATTCCGGACCCGAGGAAGTTCTCGATGTAGAACTGGTTGTAGCCGTCAAGATGGTAGATGTCGGAATATACTGTCGGGAAGTACTCGTTCTCGAAGTAGAACGTGCCGTCCTCCACGACCTTGACCCATTTGGCGATCAGTACGTTGGCAGTGTAGACATCGGATCCGTCCCTGATTGTGTAGTGGTCCGCGTACTCGTCGGCTATCCTGATGGTGAAAGAATAGTCTGTCTTCTCCTTGAGCCCGTTCATCTTCACGTTCAGCGTGGTGTTGGATTCTCCGGCCTCGAAGTGGACGGTGGCCGGAATATCGAATTCACTGTCCGCTCTCACTACGACGATCGGCACGTCAGCGGCTGCGTCCGACACCGCCCGCTCCACATCGAGGGGCAGAATGTCCGACTGGGCATATTCCTCTGAAGTTATGACGAAGCTTGACTTGTTGGAGGAGGAAAAGTATGCTGAAATGCAGCCTGCCGGGGTTTCGGCCCCTTTCTCATATTCATCGCTTTTGGCGCAGGAGACGGCCAGAAGTCCGAGACCTGCGGCTAAAGAACAAAGGAATGCATTGAATTTCATCATGTTCATATTCTTAAAAGTTCTTGCTCATTGTTTAGTTGCTGACGGAGATCGCTCCTGAAGGGTCCGGCGCGATGATGACCGCAGGGTTGAGATTCTTCTCGGTCTCCGGGATCATGTAGTTCATCCAAGGGGCCACATAGCCTTTGTAGGAGTTGAGGCGGAAGTCGGTCTCGTAGTTCGAGCCGTCATAGTTTCTTGTGACCGCCAGCGCGAGACGCTTGTAGTCGAAGTAGTTCACGCCCTCGCCCCAGAACTCGATGCGGCGCTGCACCATCAGTTCGTTGATGAAGTCGGTGAG
>CAVEYE010000046.1:0-20462 GCA_963619595.1 bacterium
TAGTAGGGAGAACGGTGCCGAACAGATTGAGGTCGACAACCTTGCGGACAGCCTCTACATCTAGGTCGAAGATCGTCTTCTCGGGCGGTACTGTGGCTGCGGCCATATTTCCGCCGGCGGCGTTCAGCAGGATGTCGATGCCGCCGTACTTGGCGACGATCTCCTTGCAGTTGGACTCGAGAGTCTCCTTATCGAGAACATTCGTAGGGAAGAAACTGGCTTCTCCGCCTTCGGCTTTGATCTCAGCGACGATGGACTCGCCTTTTTCAGCGGCCCTGTCAAGGTCCAGGAGAACGACTTTCGCGCCCTGGGCGGCAAAATACTTAACGATGGTCGCTCCGAGAACCCCGCAGGCTCCGGTCATCACGACAACTTTTCCCTTGATGTCAAAAAGATTTTCCATTGTATTTAATTTATTTAACTTGTATTTCAATTATTTTACAGGCATCGACTTGATAACCTTAGTGTTTATTTCCTTCAATTCAGACTCGTCCATCTTGATCACCTTGCGGTCGTAGGTCATAAGTCCGTTGACCTCGCCCTCCACGTCGGTGGTCTGGGTGTAGACCGCTCCGCAGACTCCCTGCTTGACAAGGCCGATGAGCTGCTCTGCGAATTTCCTGTACTCCTTGAGGACCTCGTCGCCGTTCTTGTACTGGACATAGCCCCAGTTGCGGTCGGTCTGCCAGAGATGGCCCTCGACCGGAAGACCTATGCCGCCATATTCACCGAGAACATTGGCCATCGTGGTCTCCCAGAGGTACATCGCAGGGTAAGGATAGTGGTGGTTGTCGATGACATCACCGCAATCCGGCTCCCAGTTGCCGCCGGAGGACATGTTGATGAGCCTTGTAGGGTCCTGCGCCCTTGTGAACTCGACGACAGCCTTGGTGTCGAACTGGCTCCAGGCCTCGTTGAACGGAACCCACATCACGATGCAAGGGAACTTCTTCACCTGGGCTATGATCTCGCCCCATTCCTTGTAATAATTGGCCTTGGCCTGGGGAGTCGCAGGGAAATCAGTCCCCTCGTTGTAGTTGCGCCTTCCCCACTTGTTGAGGTTGTTGCTTCCGAAGCAAGGCATATCCTGCCATACCATCATACCGAGCTGGTCGCAGTAGTAGAACCAGCGGGACGGCTCCACCTTGATGTGCTTGCGGATCATGTTGAAGCCGAAATCCTTGGTTTTCTGAATATCATACTTCAGCGCCTCGTCGGTCGGAGCGGTGTAGAGTCCGTCAGGCCACCATCCCTGGTCCAGAGGTCCAAAATTGAACAGAGGCTCGCCATTGAGGGCGATAAGCTTGGTGTTCTGGTTCTTATGGAACAGGGAAACCTCACGTAAAGCCGTATAACCTTCGACCTTGTCGATGACCTTTCCGCCACGCATCACGGCGATCTCCAATCCGTAGAGGTAAGGAGAGTCCGGAGACCAGAGCTGAGGCTGGCCCACAGGCAGGCTTACGGTGCCGCCCGGAACGGTCTTGCACTGAGCGAGCACCTTGGAAGAAGGCTCGGCCGTCGAGTAACCGACTCCGCCTTCAAGAAGAGACACCCTCACGATGTCGCCTTCCTGGGCGTTCTCGGTGGTGACAGTCACGTCGACAGCTCCGTCCTTTATGTCAGAGACGGCATAGTAGTCGGCGACACGGGTCTTGGACACCGGCTCAAGCCACACGCTCTGCCATATTCCTGAAACAGCGGTGTACCAGATGCCTTTAGGATTCTTGACCTGCTTGCCGCGTGGTTGGAAGTCGCAATCGGTGGCATCCTCGACCCTGACGACCAGAGTGTTGTCGCCGGATTTGAGGTAAGGCGTGATGTCGAAGGAGAAATGGGTGTAGCCGCCGGTATGTCTGCCGACCTGCACGTCGTTGACAATCACGTCAGCCTGCCAGTCCACGGCCTCGAAGTTGAGCATCAGCCTCTTACCCTTCCAGGAGGAAGGGACCTTGAATGTGGTCCTGTACCAGAGAGCCTCCTCCGGAGTCAGCGTGCGGCCGACTCCCGAAAGGGAAGACTCGACGGCGAACGGCACCAGTATCATGCCATCGGTCTTCTCCGGCTTAGCGGCGTTCTTCGGGGTGATTGAATATTCCCACAGACCGTTTAGGCATTTCCATTCTGAGCGCACCATCTGCGGGCGCGGATATTCCTTATGCACATTTTCAGGAGTGACCTCCTCGGCCCAGGATGTGCGGATGCGGTCGCCGGCCGGAGCCCACGATCGCGCCGAAGCCATCCCAGCCAACGCAAGGAAGGCCGCCATCACTGAATAGATTCTTTTAACCATTGTTAATGTTGTTTTAAGTTATTTTATAAGGTTTCCAAGAATTGACCTCGTCAATTCGCGGGTCACGGTGCGGGTGGCGGCCGAAGTCGCGCTTTTCACCACCTTGCCGGTGCCGCTTGTCCTGGACTTCGTCTTCTTGCCGGTCACCTTGTCGGAGACAGCCGTCCCGACAGCGGTGGCAAGCGAGGCTGTGACGGCCGTGAACACGGCCTTGCCGACCTTTCCGAAAAGTCCGCCGCCCTTCTTGGCGGTCTTTTTCTCTTTCTCCCCTTCGGCCTCGGCTTCCTCCGCGGCCCTGGCCTCCTGCTCTTCCTTCATCTGTTTCTCCTTCTCGGCGAGAAGGACCTCGAACGCGCTCTCGCGGTCAATCGGGGTGTCGTACTTGCCGTAGATCCTCGACCCCTTGATGATGGTGTTCCTCTGTGACTCGTCGATGGCGCCTATCTGGCTGAGCGGGAAGAGGATCCTGGCCTTCTGCACCACTCCCGGAGCGCCCTTCTCATCGAGGAAGGACACGAGAGCCTCGCCGGTCGCAAGATTGGTGATGGCCTCGGCGGTGTCGAACGCCGGATTGGCGCGGAACGTCTCGGCCGCCACCTTGACGGCCTTCTGGTCCTTAGGGGTGAACGCCCTGAGCGCATGCTGCACCCTGTTGCCAAGCTGGCCGAGGATGCTCTCAGGAATGTCGGTAGGATTCTGGGTGACGAAATAGACTCCGACACCCTTGCTCCTGATCAGGCGGACCACCTGCTCGATCTTTTCGGTGAGAGCCTTAGGAGTCTCGTCGAAAAGCATATGTGCCTCATCGAAGAAGAACACCAGCTTAGGCAGGTCCATATCCCCGACCTCAGGAAGGGTCGTGTAGAGTTCGGAGAGCAGCCACAGCAGGAAGGTCGAGTAGAGTTTCGGCTTGAGCATCAGCTTGTCGGCCGCCAGCACGCTCATCACGCCCTTGCCGCCTTCGCAGGCGAGAAGGTCCTGTATGTCGAACGACGGCTCGCCGAAAAAATGGGCGGCTCCCTCGTTCTCAAGCGTGAGGATGGATCTCTGGATGGCTCCGACGGAAGCCGTGGCGATGTTGCCGTAAGTCGCTGAATATTCAGCCGAATGCTCCTGCACGTAATTCAGCATCGAGCGCAGGTCCTTGATGTCCAGAAGGAGAAGTCCTCTGTCATCGGCGATTCTGAAAACGATGTTCAGCACTCCCTCCTGGGTGTCGTTCAGGCCCAGGATGCGGCTCAGAAGCTGCGGGCCCATCTGTGAGACCGTGCATCTGAGCGGATGCCCCTGCTCTCCGAAAACATCGTAGAACCGTACCGGGCAGCTCTGGAACTGAGGGGCCTCGATTCCGAACTCAGGCAGCCTCTTCTCGATAAAGCCGCTCATCTTTCCGGCCTGGGATATTCCAGAAAGGTCGCCTTTCATGTCCGCCATGAAACAAGGCACTCCGGCCTGGCAGAAAGTCTCCGCCATCACCTGGAGAGTGACCGTTTTTCCGGTTCCCGTCGCTCCGGCCACAAGGCCGTGCCTGTTCGCCATCTTTCCGATGATGGAAAGAGGTCCTTCCGTGCTGTGGGCTACCCAAAGCCCTTTGTTGGAATCGTACATCGTCGTCAGTTTTATAGTGTTTGTTGATTATCTTACTCAACTTTCGCAAGTAACTAAATGCATGTGGCAAAATGCCTTATCTCACGTTACCCTTCCCCTGAATCCCCTTCCCCGGGGGAGGGGACGTGCTTCGCACATGCGAAACTTAAATTATCTTTTCATAGCCTGTTTTCCAGGCCAGTATCTGTTCTTCAGGCCAGTATCTCAAGTCTGGCCTCCGGCCGGCTGTCCGTCTTCTTTGCAGAAGAACGAAAAATGGACACGTCCGTACTTCTTTTCCTTCTTGAAGTAAGGATGGCCCGTGAATGAATGTTCGTCACCGTGCTCAAGGATGAAGTAACAGCCCGGATGGAGGATGTCCTTGCCGAAGACCTTGTCCGGCAGTGTCTCCAGGCCGTCCAGTGCATAGGGCGGATCGGCGAACACTATGTCGAACTTCTCGCGGCAGACCGTCAGGAAGTCGAAGACATTGTCCCTGACCATCGTGACGTTGTCCAGCCCGAGCCTTCCGGCCTCGGTCTTGATGAACGAGGCGTTCTCCCTCGACATCTCCACCGACCAGACCCTCCCGGCTCCCCTGGAAGCGAACTCGAACGCTATCGCGCCGGTGCCGCCGAACAGGTCCAGAACCTTGAGGTCAGCGAATTCGTACTCGTTGTCGAGGACATTGAACAATCCTTCCCTTGCGAAATCCGTCGTCGGTCTGGCCTTGTAGCCGGCCGGCGGATTGATGGTCTTGCCTTTCAGTTTTCCTCCGATGATCCTCATAGCCTCTCCACTGATTTGAAATAACGGTAAAGCGACATAGTCTCCTCCTCCCGCAAAGGAGTCCTGAAATAGACCGAGGACACCTCAGGATTCAGCTGGAGCTTCTTCACGGCAAGAAACAGAAAGTACTCGGCCGTGGTGAAGTCATCAGCCTGGAACACATTGGCCAACAGCAGGTTGCCTCCCTGCGCTATGGCAAGGTGCAGACAGCCCGGCGACCAGGAGGCGACAATCTTGTTGTAGTCCCCTACCTTGTCAAGGTCACGCAGGACATAGAACATCTCCGGCAGCACCCCGACCGGCTCTCCGGACGAGAGGCGGACAGTTCCGCTGATGGTTCTGGAGAGCATCTCCCCGACCGACAGCGAGTACAGAAGCTCGGCGGCATATTCAGGAATCCTGATGTGTCCGACCTCGTCGCCGCTGTCAAGGATGGCGGTGCCGGAGAGGGTCTCCGCGGCCTCGGACTCTTTGAAGAACGGAAGAGGCACAAGCGCCACCTTCGGGGTGTGGAGCGACAGTTCAACGCTGTCATAGGTCCGCTGAAGTTCCGGAGCCGTGAACACGGTCTCCGCCCCGCGCCAGCCGGACTCCACGGCGGAGCCACCGTCCCGCACCTTAAAAGAATATCCATTCAAGCAAACTTGAATGGATATTCCATTTACGTTCTGTTTTGGAGTCCAGTCCATTATGTCCAAAGGGATTACAGACCCGGAAAGACTACTCCCAGTTACCTACGTTGTTGTTAGGGGCGGAGATGCTTCCGACCTGCAGACCTTCGTAACGGCCCTGGTCCTCGCACTCAGCCACAAGGTTGACAACAAGCTGATGGTCCATACCGTTGAGGACGGCCTTCCAAGGCATCTTGGCCTCGAACAGAGGCACGTTCACGCCGGAGACCTTCTTCACGATGGCGTCCATCGAAATCTTGGTGACAGGAGCGACGGTCTCACCCTCGGTGGCGAAAGGAATCTCGTCGATCTTGTTGATGTCGAAGTCAGGCCTTGAGTTGAACAGGGTGTCCTTCACGGCGATCTTGTTCTGGATCGAGAACACGAGGTTCTTGTCACCTTCCTGATAGAGCTTGAAGAGGCCCTCGTCGGTGATGCCCTTGTGAGCCTTCTTCACGGTCTCGGTGTGGGCCATCGCAAGGGAGTCATCCTTTGAGCCGACCTGCATCAAGACGACCATCTCGCCATTGTTGTAGAACTGCTTGAGGGTGTCGAAAGAAGCGGTGAACCTCTCGTTCACGCTCTTGAAGGCGACCTGGAGCTCGCGGACATCCTTCAGCCTCTGGACAGCGACCTTCTTGCGGGCCTCAAGCTCCTTGTTGAACCTAACAGGCTCCATGATTCCGTCATAGATCTCATAGACTAAAAAGATCGCGCAAAGCGCCAGCACGATACAAAGGATCGTTTTCAGTGTCTTGTTCATTTTTATTCTAAATTTTTATGTTTTTCAATACTTGAAATGGCAAATCGTCAATTCTGGACAAAGTTATGAAATTGATTTATGAAATGCAATAAACATAGCGCTAAAAAATACTCCGAGTTATTTTTTCAATGCCTATAATATTTGTAATTTTGCACTCGACAATGAACGAGATCACATTACGGGCGGAAGACATCGCCTTGTTTGACAGACTGACGGGTGAAGCGTCGACCATAACAATCACCGTCCACACCCATCCCGACGGTGACGCCATCGGGAGCGGCACGGCTATGCTGACCTACCTGACCCGGACTCTCGGCAAGGACGCCGTCCTCATCGTGCCGGACGCGGTGCCGGACACCCTCTCCTTCGTGACCAAGGGAGTTCCTTCAGGAGAAACACTTGATTTCGAGAGCGACACAAAGGCCGCGGAGGCCAGGATCGAGGCCAGCGACCTTCTCATAACACTTGACTGCAACGCCTTCTCCAGAACCGCCGGGATGGAATCCCTGCTTTCCGGATCGAAGGCCACCAAAATCCTGATAGACCACCATCTCGCCCCCGACACGGCCTCCTTCAACCTTGTCTTCTCGAAGACTGACATCTCCTCGGCCAGCGAACTTCTGTTCTGGGTGCTGATGCGGACCGCGGCGATAGGCGGAGATGCGTCGAAGCTGCCTTCAAAATGCGCCGACGCGCTGTTGACGGGGATGACCACCGACACGAACAATTTCGCCAACTCGGTCTTCCCCAGCACATTCGCGATGGCGTCCAGCCTGCTGCAGGCGGGAGTGGACCGCGGCGCGATCCTGGCCTCCCTCTACCAGAGTTACAGGGAGAACCGCATCAGGCTGATGGGCTGCCTGTTCAGCGAGAAACTTCAGATCACCCCGCAGGGTGTGGCCTACATAATCCTCGACGAACAGACCCAGGCACGCTTCGACTTCAGGAAGGGCGAGAGCGAAGGCTTTGTGAATATGCCGCTGTCCATAGCCGGAGTGCGTATGAGCATATTCATAACCCAGGAGGGAAATGAATTCAGGACTTCGGTCCGCTCGAAGGTCGGGACTTCGGCCAACGCATTCGCCAGCAGGTACTTCCACGGTGGCGGCCACGAACTTGCGGCCGGCGGGAAACTGCTTGCAGGTAAAGATTTCGAGCGTGCGGAAGACATTAAGGCATACATCTTGAAAGCAATCGCGGAGTTTTTATGAAGACTGCAGGAAAAATCATAATGAAGGCCTTGCTGGCCCTGACCGCGGCGACCGCCACGGCCGCTTGCGGCAAAAGCGACGCTGAAAGCGACTTCACCACGCAGGACACCAACATCGAAAGCATCGCCAGCAGCCTGAGTTCCGACAACGAAGGCTCGGTCGTTGAATATTTCGACGGTCCTGTCAGGGTCACCACCGTCAGCGGCACGGGCGAGGCGCTGAAAGACGGAGGCACGGTCTCCTTCTACTACGGTGCCTACCGCATAAGCGGTTCCTCCCTGTCCTCCAACGACCTCGTCGCGACCAACAGCAAGGAATATGCTGAATCGGCGGGCTGGTCGGTGTCCGACACCTCCCTGTTCAAAGTCAGCACGGTGAGCCTCTCAGACGGCCAGCTTGTCAAGGGTCTGCGCAAAGGACTCGTCGGGGTCAAGACCGGCGACCAGTGCTACGTGCTGTTCAACGGCAGGTTCGGTTTCGGAAAGCATAAGGTCGGGAAAGTGCCGGGCAACTCGGCTCTGGCCTACCATCTTCTGATAACGGAAGTCTCAAACTAGCGGAAACATAATAATAGAAACAGATAGAATATGAACATAACGAAAGGAAAGATCATCACGCTCTTCGCCACAGCGGCCGCGGCCGCGCTTCTGGCCGGAGCCTGCGCCAAGGAAAGCTCGGAAGCGCTGAACGCCGACAACGAACTTTACTTCAACGCCTGGATGAGCGTCAACCATCCGGAAGCCACTAAATCAGGCCTCGGGGTCTACATAATCGACGACCAGCCGGGAGACGGCGAGGAGATAACCGATGACGACTACTATCTCTTCCTGAAGTACACGGTCAGAGACCTTGACGGCACCATCGGCAACACCTCCGACGACGACATCGCCAAACAGCTGGGATCATATTCAGAAAGCACCTACTACGGTGCGAAGGTGGTTCTCAATACCCCTCTGGCCACCCAGGTCGGCATCCTGGAGGTACTCGACGGAATGAAGGTGGGCGGCACGAGAACCGCGGTCATCCCGGGCTGGCTCAACGTCACTCTCGACGGCACGGAGAACTACACCACCGAGGCTGATTACCTCGAGAACGAGTCCGGCGACAACGCCATCTACACCATCACCCTGGTGGACAAGGTCAAGGACATCTACGACTGGGAGATCGACACCCTGGAAAGGTACACCGCCAGACATATGGCCGATGTGGACTCAAGTTTCTACGGCTACTACTACTATCAGGTCAAGGAGCCTACGGACACCACCACATTCCCTACCGACACGTCCTTCTACATCAACTACACGGGAAGGCTTCTGAACGGCAAGGTGTTCGACACGACCATCAAGGACACTGCGAAGTTCTACGGGATCTATTCTTCCTCAAAGACTTACTCCCCTATCTACGTGCAGATGAACGAGGACTACACCGAGATCACGATCGGAGGCTCGAGTTCTTCGGACGGAAGCACGACGGTGGACGGGTTCTCTTACTGCCTCTCCAAGATGAAGGCCTACGAGAAAGGAATCTGCGCGTTCTACTCCGGACTGGGCTACGGCTACAGCGGGAGCGGCAGTTCCATCCCGGCGTACTCCCCTATCTCATTTGAAATCGAAATCGTAGACAGCGAGTAGAGAATGGCTGAGACACAGACGGTTCCTACGGAACTTGGAACAGAGAGCATAGGCAGATTGCTCAAGAAGTACGCAGTCCCTGGCATCATCGCCATGACTGCGTCTTCGCTCTATAATATGGTGGACAGCATCTACATCGGGCATATTCCCGAAACAGGATCGCTAGCCATCTCAGGACTCGCGGTGACTTTCCCGCTGATGAACCTCAGCACCGCGCTCGGCACACTTGCGGGAGCGGGAGGAGCCACGCTCGTCTCCCTGCTTCTGGGGCAGAAGAACTACAAGGCCGCCAACAAGGTGCTGGCCAACGTGGTGTCGCTCAACTGCATCATAGGACTTCTCTTCACGGTGGTCTGCCTGGCCTTCCTCAAGCCTATCCTCGGCTTTTTCGGAGCGAGCGCCAACACGATGCCGTACGCCTGCGAGTACATGAAGGTCATCCTCTACGGCAACGTCATCACCCATCTGTACTTCGGTCTGAACAACATCATCCGTTCTTCTGGCAACCCGAAGATGGCGATGGGGCTGACCCTTTTCACGGTCATATTCAACAGCATCCTTGACCCGATATTCATCTTCGGCTTCGGGATGGGAGTCAAGGGAGCGGCCTGGGCGACTGTCATCTGCCAGGCCATCTCGCTTGTGTACTCAATCTTCTACTTCACGAACAAAAACAGGGTTCTGCGGCTGCCGAAGCAGATTTTTGACTTCAACTGGAGAATCGCCAAGGACGCTCTCGCCATCGGTATGGGGCCGTTCCTCATGAACTCCGCCTCCTGCATCGTGACGATGTTCATCAACCAGCAGCTGCTCAAGTACGGCGGAGACCTTGCCATCGGAGCTTACGGAATTGTCAACAGGATCAACTTCCTGTTCGTGATGGTGGTGATGGGTTTCAACCAGGGAATGCAACCGATCGCCGGCTACAATTTCGGCGCAAGAAAGTACTCCCGCGTTAGGGAGGTCTTCAAATGGACCTCCATCTGGGCCACTATCGTGACCGGATTCTGGTTTCTCGCCTCGGAGGTCTGCCCGGGGCTGCTTGTCGGGATATTCACAAATGACGAGGCGCTCAAGGAGATCGCCATAAAGGGCGTGAGGGTGATGAACCCGATCGTGCTGGTGGTAGGCTGGCAGATGGTTTCCACCAACCTGTTCCAGAGCCTGGGAATGGTGCGCAAGTCCATCTTCCTGTCACTCAGCCGACAGCTCCTCTACCTTGTGCCGATGCTCTACATCCTGCCTATGTTCTGGAACATCCACGGAGTGTTCCTCGCCTTCCCCGTCTCTGACTTCCTGGCCTGCCTGACCACCCTCGTGATGATAGCCGGCCTGATGCGCAAGTTCAGCAGGCTAAACGACGGCGATGAGCCGACGGAACTTGGAAGCACGGTCTCATAAACGAAAAACCACGGTAATATGGAAGAAAAGCATATAATAATCAACATAGGAAGGCGTTTCGGCAGCGGTGGCAGAGCGGTCGCAAGGAAAATAGGCGAGACTCTCGGCATCCCCGTGTACGACAACGAGGTGATAGCGAAGGCGGCCGACGGCAGCGGGTTCAGCAAGCAGCTCCTTGAAAAAAGCGACGAGCGGAGGAGTTTCTTCAACCTGTCGTCAATCTTCGATTCCGTAAGGTTCGGCAACACCCGCAACTACATCGGGGACAACGAGTTGTTCAAAATCCAGAGTGAAGCCATCAAGGACATCGCATCAAAGGGTTCCGCCATCTTCGTGGGCAGGTGTTCCAACTACATCCTCCGCGACAAGAAGTGCCTCGACGTGTTCATCACCGCACCCGTGGAAGACCGTGTGAGGCGTGTCTGCAACAGGGAGAATGTCAGCGCTGAGGAAGCCCTCGCCATCGTCACCAGACAGGACCGCTCAAGGGAGGCCTACTACAACTTCTTCACATTCGGCGACTGGGGAGCGTCGTCTGACTATGACCTCTGCATCGACTCGTCAGCCCTCGGCATCGACGGCACGGCGGAATTCATCATCGACTTCGGCAAAAAAGCGGGGCTGATTTAGGAATATGCAGGACCGCAGCAAGAAAAAGATTCTGCTGGCCGCGGCTTCAGCCGTGGCTGTGGTTCTGATTTTCGTGACCACAGGCCGCTGCAGCGGCAAGAAATCCGAAGAGCCGGCCCGTCCGATGCCGGTAAACCTCAACGAGACGCTCACCAACGAGATGTCGGACACTTCTGTCCTGGCCGGATTCGACAGGACGGTGAAGGACTATCTCACCTACTGGGCCATCAACGGGGCTTCCATCTCGGTGATGCGCAACGACTCCCTGCTCTTCGCCAAAGGCTACGGCATCGCCGACACCGGCAAGGAGATGCAGCCGGGCAACATCCTTAGGATGGCATCGGTCTCCAAACTCGTGACCGCCGCCGGGATAATGGTGCTTTGCGACAGAGGGCAGCTGAGCCTCAAGGACAAGGTCTTCGGTCCTGACGGGATCCTCAACGATTCGGTCTACGTGGATGCCATCAAGGATTCGCTCTACAGGAAAATCACTGTCGAGCATCTTCTGCGTCATCAGGGAGGGTTCTCCAAGAAAGGCGGAGACCCGATGTTCTCCACAAGATGGATAATGATGCAGAACGGCTGGACGGCGGTGCCGACACAGGAACAGCTGATGGTCGTCCAACTGAAAAGAAGGATCAAGTTCGTGCCAGGCACTTCGCAGGAATATTCAAACTTCGGCTACCTGGCCCTGTCGATGGTGATAGAGAAGGTCAGCGGACTTGACTACGAGACCTTCATACAGGAGAACGTGCTTCATCCAGCCGGCTGCGTGGGATTCAGGATCGCCGGCAACTACTACAAGCAGAAACACCCCGGAGAGGTCCGTTACTACGTGCAGCACGACGACGAGCCTGCCGAGGAGTTCAACAACAGCGGCCGCAAGGTCACCCGCTGCTACGGTGGCAACAACGTGGCAGGCCTTTCCGGTGCGGGAGCCTGGGTGGCCTCAACACCGGAACTCGCTCTCTTCGTGGCATCCATCGACGGCAGACCTGAAGTCCCGGACATCATCAGCCCGGAGAGCGTGGCGGCGATGACTGAATATTTCGACGAGAACACCTACTCGCTTGGCTGGAACGACACCAAGGACGGCAACTGGACGCGTACCGGCACTTTCGCCGGGACCAGCGCCCTGATCAAGTACTTCTCCGACGGGGAATGCTGGATCTTCATCTCCAACACCAGCACGTACAAGGGTCCGGGCCTTGCCCGCCACACCGCCGGTCTCTTCGACAACCTGAGAAAAAAATATTCCTCGAAGTTGCCTTCGAGGAATCTGTTCTACCCATCCCGGCCGGAATCAACCGGCGATGAAGAATGGTTTGATTATTAATCGGTTTCTTTCAACCTTCAAGACTACTTGTTGACGAACATCACAGCCTCGGCGATGGAGTTCAGTTTCGTGTCCACACTGTCGGCACGGCTCGCAAGCACGCAAGGAGCGGTTGTTCCGACCAGCATACCGGCCTGCTTCACACCCTGGCAAAGCTTTGAATTCGTCTTCCAGAACACGTTGGCGGACTCGATGTTAGGGAACTCAAGGCAGTCAGCGTCACCGGCTACCGGGCTGACAAGCTTCTTGATCTCCACGGACTCCTGGTCGATGGCGACGTCGAGGGCGAGAGGGCCGTCGGCGATGCAACCCTTGATCTGGCCTCTGTCGGCCATCTTGGCAAGAGCGGCGGCCTCCATGCAGGCCGGCATCGAATCGAGAACCTGCTCGGAAGCGGCGATGAAGGCGAGTTTCGGCTTGGCGATTCCGAACGACTTGGCCACGCTTACAAGGTAGCCGGCGATCTTCATCTTCTGACGGAAGTCAGGAAGAGGAATCACAGCCATGTCGGACAGGAAGAGAAGCTTGTGATAGTTAGGGGACTCGAGGACTCCTACGTGGCTCAGCACGCCCTTAGGAGGAAGAAGTCCGGTCTCCTTGTTGAGGATGGCGCGGAGGAACTTGTCGGTCGAGCAGAGGCCCTTCATCAGCACGTCGCCCTGTCCGTCGTGAACCAGCTGGACAGCCTTGGACACAGCCTTGAGTTCAACAGGCTCGTTGACGATCTCGAAGAGATTGACATCGATGTTGTTCTTCTCGCAGGTTTCCTTGATGAGATTCTCGTCACCGACGAGGGTCACCTTCACGAAACCAAGTTCTGAAGCCTTGGCGCAAGCCTCGATGGTGTGTTCATCGACAGCCCAGGCCGCGACCATTTTCTTGCATACGCCGTTGGCTTTGAGCTCGGCGAACACATCTGCGAATTTTGTGATCATGATATTCAGTGATTTAAAAGTTTTCTATTCCTCGACGCTCTGGACAAGGTGCATCGTGTCGCGGGCGATGACAAGTTCCTCGTCCGTCGTGACTAGAGCGACCTTGACCTTTGAATCCGGCAGGGAGATGACGGTGTCCACTCCCCAGGCGGTGTTGGCCTCGTAGTCGAAGGTCAGTCCGAGATAGGAGAAGTTCTCGCAGACCCTGCGGCGCAGACGGCTGTTGTGCTCGCCGATGCCTCCGGTGAAGAAAATCGCATCCACTCCGTTCATCTCGGCCACATAGGCTCCGATGTACTTGATCATCTGGAAAGTCAGCATCTTGAGGGCAAGCTTGGCCCTACGGTCGCCGTTGTTGGCAAGGTCGTCCATCTCGCGGGCGTCCGAAGTCTTCCCGGAAACTCCCTGGAAGCCACTCTTCTTGTTGACGATGGTGTACATCTCGTCAGGAGTCAGACCTTCCTTCTTCATTATGTAAAGTATGGCGTTGGCGTCCACGTCGCCGCAGCGGGTGCCCATGATAAGGCCCTCGAGCGGGGTGAGACCCATAGAGGTGTCGATGGACTTTCCGTTCTCGATCGCGGTGATTGAACTTCCGTTACCGATGTGGCAGGTGATGATTCTTGACTTGTTCACGTCAAGGCCGACCATCTCGGCTCCTTTCTTCGCCACGAACTGATGGCTTGTGCCGTGCGCGCCGTAACGGCGGATGTGGTACTTGTCATAGTACTCGTAAGGGAGGCCGTACATGTAGGCGTAAGACGGCATCGTCTGATGGAAGGCGGTGTCGAAGGTGACGACCTGAGGGACAGAAGGGAGGACGGCCTGACAGGCCCTGATGCCGAGAAGATGGGCAGGGTTATGCAGCGGAGCGAAGTCGCAGCAGTAGTCGATCTTCTTGATGACCTCCTCGTCCACGATGGCGCTTCCTGAGAAGAAGTCGGCACCTTGCACGATTCTGTGGCCGACGGCCTCGATGTCGTCGAAAGACTCGAGAACACCGTACTCCTTGTCGACGAGAGCGTCGAGAACTATCTGCATTCCCACGGTGTGGTCAGGCACAGGAAGGTCTTTGACGACTTTCTGACCGCCGGACGGAGTATGCTGGAGTCTGCCGCAGTCAAGGCCGATTTTCTCAACTATACCTTTAGCCAAAAGATCGTAGACGTCATCATTCTTCATGTCAAGCAGCTGGTACTTGATCGAAGAACTTCCGCAATTGATAACAAGAATAATCATTCCGTTTGAGATTTAAAGATTTGGAAGGCAAAGATACGAAATTTATCACTATTTTTACATTCGTTTTAAGGAACTGTGCGATGGATGAGGCGAGAGATATTGTGGGGATCAGCGTTCCGTTCGCGGCCGGAGCCGCGCTCGGGGCTTTTCTATGCCCTGTTTTTTCCGACAGACTGTTGTCCGCGGCCATCTGCCTTCCGGTTTTTCTTACCGGACTGGCGGCGGCCCGTCTTTTCACCGACCCGCCGGCCGTCATCCGTGAAACGCTCCTGCCTACGGCGTTCTTGCTGGCCGGGTTTATGTGCGCGTTCAACTCCTTCCAGACCGAAGGAGTCACGGTCTGGGAAGGCGGCCCCGTCAGCGTGGCCGCAGACAAGGCCGTCACCTACCTGCGGACAACCATCGACTCGATTCCCTACCGCTCGCCCACGACCGGACCGCTTGTCAAGGCCCTGCTGACGGGCGACAGGAGCGGCCTCACGAAAGACATCACAAGGATATTCAGAGACAGCGGCGCCTCGCATCTTCTCGCTCTTTCGGGTCTGCACCTCGGCGTGATCTATCTGATTCTGATCCGCCTGGCAGCCCCGCTGGGCAACGGACGGCGGGCGAGAGTCCTTAAATATTCATTGATAGTGGGGGCGGCGGCATTTTATTCCATCATGACAGGAGCCGCCCCATCCATCATCCGCGCCCTGCTCTTCATCACCCTCAACGAGACCGCGAAACTGCTCGGAAGGAAGAGGGAGCCGGTGCGGGTGCTGCTGACGGCGCTCACCATCCAGCTCGCGCTGAAGCCCTCCGTCATCACCTCCATCGGCTTCCAGCTCTCCTACCTCGCTATGGCGGGAATATTCCTCCTCTTCCCCACCCTCGACAGGATCTACCCGTCCCCCGGCGGCAAGGGAGGCCGTTTCGACCCGTTCAGGAAAATCTGGAGCGCCGCCGTGCTGTCCATTTCCTGTCAGGTGTTCACCGGCCCGCTCGCATGGTACTACTTCCACACCTTCCCTGAATATTTCATCCTCACAAACCTCATAGCGTTGCCACTGACAAGCGCGATCATGACCCTTTCGGTAGCCACAATCGCGCTGACTTGCTTAGGAATATGTCCGGAGTTCCTCGTGACGCTGAACGACGGAGCGATGCAGGCGCTCGTGTTCAGCCTTGAGGTCATCTCCAGCTTATAGGGTCTTCTCTACTCTTTTACATCGGGCATATGGATGCGCGTGGTGCGGATTCCGTAGATGCAGACGAAGATGAAGCAGATGAACGGCAGAACGAACGAAGCGTTCACGCCCGGCAGGAAGCCCACCTGGCCTTTGTCGATGATCCAGGCCTGGAGAGGCGGCAGGACAGAACCGCCCAGAATCGCCATTATCAGGCCGGCGGCTCCGAACTTGGCGTCGTCGCCGAGGCCTCCGAGGGCGATACCGTAGATCGTCGGGAACATCAGGGACATGAATCCGCTGACGGCGACGAGGCAGTAAAGGCCGAGCCTGTTCTGCAGGAAGATCACGCCGGCCGTGGCCAGCATTCCACCTATCGCAAAGATTGTCAGGAGTTTGGAAGGCTTGAGATACTTCATCAGCCAGGTGCAGAGGAATCTGCAGGAGACGAACAGCACCATAGCCACGATGTTGTAGGTCTGGGACAGAACCTCGGCTGACTGCTCGTCCATCCCTTCATTCATGAAGACCCTTGTGCCGTACTGGATGATGAAGGTCCAGCACATGATCTGGGCACCCACATAGAAGAACTGGGCGATCACACCCTCCCAATAGCGGTTGCGGTGGAGAAGCCTCTGAAGTACCGGAGCGATGTGCATGTCGTGGTCCTTGTCGGCGTTCTTAGGCATCTTCGCGACAAGAATCAGGACAAACATAACCAGGATCACCAGACCGACGATCCAGTAAGGGGCGGTCAGGACATTCAGGTCGGCCTGCTTCAGAGCCTCGAAGGAGGAATCGTCAAGCAGAGCCCTTTCGGCCGTGCTTCTCGGGTCCATCCTCGCCTGGATGAAGTTCATCGCCACGTACATTCCCATCAGCGAGCCGATAGGGTTGAAGCACTGGGCGAAGTTGAGCCTTCTGGTGGAGGTCTCCTCCGTTCCCATCGAAAGGATGTACGGGTTGCAGCTCGTCTCAAGGAAGGACAGGCCGCAGGTCATGATGAAGTAGGCTATCAGGAAGAAGCCATAGACTCCGACCGATTTGGCCGGCAGGAAAAGCAGCGCGCCCACGGCGTACAGACCGAGTCCTACAAGCACACCGGCTTTGTAGGAGAACTTTCTGATGAACAGGGCGGCCGGGAAGGCCATGCAGAAATAGCCTCCGTAGAACGCCACCTGCACGAGCGAACCCTGGGTCACGCTCATCCTGAAGATCTTGGAGAACGCCTTGACCATCGGGTTGGTGATGTCGTTGGCGAAGCCCCAGAGAGCGAAACACGTGGTTATGAGAATGAAAGGCAGGACGTAGCTGACTCCGCCTGCCTTCAGGATTGATTCACTTTTGCCTTTCATAGGGAAGGACTACTTGTAGATAGGTCCGAAGTTGGCGCAAGCGCGGAAATCGGCGCCTTCCTTGTCCATTCCGAACGCGTTCCAGGCCGCAGGACGGAAAATCCTGGAATCCTCGACGTTGTGCATGCAGACAGGAATGCGGAGCATCGAGGCGAGAGTGATGAGGTCCGCTCCGATGTGGCCGTAGGAGATGGCTCCGTGGTTGGCTCCCCAATTGTTCATCACGCTGTACACGTCCTTGAAGGCATCCTTCGTAGGGTCGAGCCTTGGAGTGAACCAGGTCGACGGCCAGGTAGGGTCGGTACGCTTGTCAAGCACGGCATGGATCTCAGGGTCGATGTTCACAACCCAGCCCTCGGCGATCTGGAGAACAGGGCCGAGACCGTCAACTATGTTGATTCTGGCCATAGTCGCAGGGAAATCTCCCTTGGAGACGAAATGGATGCTGAATCCGCCGCCGCGGAAGTAGTCTCTGTCGGCAGGCATCCACTGCGAGTTCTCCAGGCAGCGCTTCTCGTCCTCGTCGGTCATCTCCCAGAACGGTTTCATCACAGGATTGCCCTCGGCGTCGGTGCTCTGTCCGCAGCCGTCCATAGTGGTGGCTCCCGAGTTGATGAGGTGGATGATGCCGGGGGCGGCCTTGCCGGTGAGTTCCTTGCCGGTCACTCTCTTGACAGCCTCAGGACTCCAGTAGGTCCTCACGTCGGAGAAGATCTGAGGACGGTTGGTCAGAAGGTGGGAGAGCAGCATGGCGGTGCCGTTGAGAGAGTCGTTCTCGGTGGCGAGAATCGAAGGCTCGCGGCGGCCGTTCCAGTCGAAATTGGTGTTGAGGAGGGTCTCGGTGAAGTCACCGTTCGGCATCCAGTCAGTCCACTGGCGCTGACCCTGGAAACCTCCGGCGATGGCGTTGTGGCCCAACGACTCCTCCTTGAATCCCATTTCAAGAAGCTTCGGGTTGCCGTGCATGAGGTCCATAACGATGAGGGTCATCTTTACGACGAACTCCCAGTCTTTGTCCTTCTCCTCGCGGGTCTTCTGCTTCTCAGGACGGTTCTTGTCCCAGCCCTCGTTAGGCATGCAGTACTTCTTGACCCAGGCCATAGCCTTGGCATACTCGTCCTTGTCGTAGATTCCAAGGTCCATACGTCTGAGAATCTCGACCTCGTCGACGCTTTCGTTCCTCATTCCGAGGTACTTCTGGAAGAAATTCGTGTCCACGATGGAGCCGGCGATACCCATCGTCACGCTGCCGATGGAAAGGTAGGACTCGCCTCTCATCTCGGCCACGGCCACGGCGGCCTTGGCGAAACGGAGGATCTTCTCGGCGACATCGGCAGGGATCGAGTTGTCCTCAAGATCCTGGACATCGTGTCCGTAGATGCCGAAAGCAGGAAGTCCCTTCTGTGCGTGCGCGGCGAGGACGGCGGCGAGATAGACGGCGCCAGGACGCTCGGTGCCGTTGAAGCCCCAGACGGCCTTCGGCCAATAAGGATTCATGTCCATCGTCTCGGAGCCGTAGCACCAGCAGGAGGTCACGGAGATAGTGCCGCCCACACCTGCGCGCTCGAATTTCTCGGCGCAGGCAGCGCTTTCAGCCACACGGCCGATCGTTCCGTCAGCGATGATACACTCCACCGGAGCGCCGTCGCTGTACCTGAGATTGGAGGAGATAAGCTTGGCGACGTTAGCCGCAAGAGTCATTGTTTTTTCCTCAAGACTTTCACGCACACCGCCTTGACGGCCATCGATGGTCGGACGGATACCTATTTTTGGATGTTTCATAAGAATATTGGTGTTATTTGTTCAGTGCTTTCCAAACGCGCATCTTGGCGATACGCGGTGTAAAATTACAAAATTATCTGAAAACTGAGTGCAGAATCCGGATAATATCGCGGTTTGTCGTCTTCCAGAAGGTCCTCATCCTCGAACGGAGCGGATGCGCGTCGTCCTTCCACTGCGGAACTTCGGCCTTCGAAGCGGCTCTGGCGAGGATTCCCGGAGCGATGACCCTTGCGACACCGGCGGCCGCGGCACGCGATCCGCTGCCATATTCAAAAATCCCGTAATTGAATATGTCCGCAGGGGTCTGGAGCTTCCGCACCGCATACTTCGGAGCGAAGACCATCGCAAGGTCGTAGAGGTGGCAAGGGACAGGGATGACCGGATCGGGCTGCAGGAGTCTCCAATGGCGAGACCGTCCGCCGGAGACAGGTGTCCCCTGACTGTCAGAGACGGTGCCGACGATCAAGGCTTTGTGGCGGAGGAACATCGAGTTGGTGAGAAAGGACTCCAGCGCCCCTTCCTCGAGCCTGAGGTCGGAATCCAGCCAGATGAAGGCGTCGAAACCGTCTAGGCCGGCGGCTTCCACCTGTTTGAGATAACCGGCCGCCCCGTCGTTGTTTATAAAGGTCTCGAAGACATGGCCGTCAGAGGCTGCGAGAGCCTCGCACTGCCTCTGGCAATCCTCGACGCAGGACCTGTCGCCGCCCTCGACCACACTTATGACAACAGCGATTCTCATCAGGACTAGGAGTCAAGTTTCAGCACGGCCATAAAGGCGCTCTGAGGCACCTGGACAGTGCCTATCTGGCGCATCCTCTTCTTGCCTTCCTTCTGTTTCTCAAGAAGTTTGCGCTTACGGGTCACATCGCCGCCGTAGCACTTGGCCGTCACATCCTTGCGAACCTGGCGCACCGTCTCGCGGGCGATGATCTTGGCCCCGATGGCGGCCTGCACGGCTATGTCGAACTGCTGGCGGGGGATCAGCTCCTTGAGTTTCACGCAGATCTTGCGTCCGAAGTCGTAGGCGTGGTCCTCGTGGATAAGGGTCGAAAGAGCGTCGGCCGGGTCGCCGTTCAGAAGGATGTCAAGTTTGACGAGCCTCGCCGGACGGAACTCCGTGACATGGTAGTCGAACGAGGCGTAGCCCTTCGACACCGACTTGAGCTTGTCGTAGAAATCGAAGACTATCTCGGAGAGCGGCATGTCGTAGGTCAGTTCCACGCGGTCGGAAGTGATGTAGTGCTCGCCGACCAGGGTGCCTCTCTTGTCCATGCAGAGCTTCATTATCGCTCCGTAGAAATCGGTCTTGGAAATGATCTGGGCGCGGATGAACGGCTCCTCGATGTGGTCGATGAGGGTCGGGGCCGGCAGCCCGGACGGATTGTGGACATCAAGCACCTCGCCCTGGGTCGTGTACACCTTGTACGAGACGTTCGGGACAGTCGTGATGACATCCATGTTGAATTCTCTGAAAAGCCTTTCCTGGACGATCTCCAGGTGCAGGAGGCCGAGGAAACCGCAGCGGAATCCGAAACCGAGGGCCAGCGAGGACTCCGGTTCGTAGACGAAGGAAGCGTCGTTGAGCTGGAACTTCTCCAGAGTCGCCCTCAACTCCTCGAACTTGTCCGCCTGCACGGGGTACATGCCGGCGAAGACCATCGGCTTCACTT
>CAVEYE010000047.1:0-2984 GCA_963619595.1 bacterium
CTGCTGATGATAAACCGCAAGCGAGGCTACAAGAGCAACCGTCTCGCAGACAATGCCGAGGAGGGACATCTTGTAGACGGGATGAGCGTGGCCAGAGAACTTTATGAAGATGGACTGACTCCTGCGCAGTACTCCCTCCGGTTGATGGACAGGGGAGTCAGGATGATGCCTGACTACTACCGTTCCGACCTCGCTGCGGAGTTCGAACGTATCTGGAAGACTCAGTCGGAGTTCTGGCCGGAAATCCTGACTGAGGATTTCAAGAAGAGCATCGAACAGGACGGCAAGAGCAATGTCACGAAGAAGTTCCTGGCGAAGTTCGGAATCTACACGGCTGACAACAAAGGTTCTGAAAAGAAGAAGACGGCCTTGCAGTGGAGAGTCCGGGCTCTGACTGAAAAACTTGAAAAAGAAACGCTTGCGTATGTCATAGCGGATCTGCGGGGAGAAATCCAGGGCTCCAGCGGCTACCTCGGCGCGATCAGCGACAGAAGCAAGGAGCTTGTGTTCTCCAAGAAGACCGTAGGACAGTACCTCTACGGACATATTCTTGAAAACCCTAATTACAGCACGAAGAACCAGGTCTTCTACCGCCAGGACTATCTTGACGAGTTCGAGCGGATCTGGGAGTGCCAGAAACAGTTCCACCCTGAACTGACTGAGGCGCTCAAATCCGAGATCCGCGACACCGTGATCTTCTACCAGAGGCGGCTGAGGTCCCAGAAGAACCTCATCAGCAAGTGCGAGTTCGAGAACGGCTGCCGTGTCGCTCCACGCTCATCCCTGCTTTTCCAGGAGTTCAAAATCTGGACGGTGGTCAACAACATCCTGATCAAGTCCAAGGACACGGGAGAATCCAGGCCTCTGTCGATGGAAGAGAAGTCCGGACTTGTGGAAGTCCTGATGCTGAGGGAGAAAGTCAAGCCGGACGAAATCCTCAAGATGTTCACCACAAAGCCCCGCGGCTATGAACTCAACTACGGAAAAGACAAAGCCATCCAGGGCAATCTGACGATGTCGGCCCTGTTCGGAAAATTCCTGGAAATAGTGGCGGCCACCGGTCACGGCGAGTACAGTCTTGACAAGACCTCTCCGAAGGATGTCCGCAGGATCCTTGAGGACATATTCAAAGGCCTTGGTTTCAATGCGGACGTGCTGAAATATGACTCCTCGCTTCCGAAGGAGGAATATGAGCGCCAGCCGCTGTTCAAACTCTGGCATCTGCTGTATTCCTACGAAGGGGACAACTCCGCCACGGGGGATGAAAGCCTCGTGCGCAGGATTTCCGAAATCTGCGGGATGCCGCCTGAATATTCAAGGCTGCTCACTTCCGTCAGGTTCGTGAAGGACTATGCCTCTCTCAGCCACAAGGCGATGAGAAAGATTCTCCCGCACCTCAAGGAAGGGAAGACCTATGATGTCGCCTGCAGCCTCGCGGGCTACAACCATTCTTCGTCGGTGACCAGGGAGGAAAATGAGAGCAGGGTGCTGAAAAACCGGCTTCAGGTGCTTCCGAAGGGCGCTTTGAGGAATCCGGTGGTGGAGAAGATCCTCAACCAGATGATCAATGTGGTGAATATGGTGGGCGATGAATATGGCAGGCCGGATGAGATCCACATCGAGATGGCCAGAAGCCTCAAGCAGAACGCGGCCCAGCGTGAGAAAGCGACCCAGGACATCGGCGCGAGAACCAAGCAGAACGAGGAAATCAAGAAGAAACTCCAGACCGAGTTCCACCTTTCCTATGTCAGTGCGAACGACATCCTGCGCTACAGGCTTTACGAGGAACTCCAGCCTAACGGCTACAAGACGCTGTACTCCGGACAGTATATTCCTCGGGATATGCTGTTCAGCAAAGGCATCGACATCGAGCATATTATCCCTCAGGCCTTGATGTTCGATGATTCCTATGCCAACAAGACTCTGGAATTCTCTGACGTGAACCGTGAGAAGGGGAGTGACACAGCGGTCGACTATGTCGTCAGGAAGTATGGTGAGGAAGCGAAGAATGAATACAAGACGCTTGTGGATGACCTCTTTTACGTGCGGAACGCGATTTCCCGGAGAAAACACGACTATCTGCTGATGACGAAATCCGAGATCCCGTCCGATTTCGTGAACAGAGACCTCACGAACACCCAGTACATAGCGAAGAAAGCCACGGAGATCCTGAATGAATATGTCCGGACTGTGGTGCCGACCAGCGGCAAGATCACCGAACTGCTCCGCAAGCAGTGGAATCTTGTCGATGTGATGAAGGAACTCAATCTGCCGAAGTACCGTCAGGCCGGAAAGACCTATGATGTAGACCGGATGGACGGAGGGCATATTGAAAAAATCGAGAACTGGACCAAGCGTAACGACCATCGCCACCACGCTATGGATGCGATAACCATCGCCTTCACCAGACGCGAGCATATTCAGGTACTCAACACTTTGAACGCCAGGGAAGGGTCTGAAGACTATTCGCTTAAGGAGAAGATGACGGTGAGGGTCGGTGAACATGACAAGAAGATTCTTGTGCCGCCTATGCCTCTTAACGAGCTCCGCCCGGCGTTCAGGAAGGCACTTGAGTCGACTCTCGTGTCCATAAAAGCCAAGAACAAGGTCACTTCCAAGGCCATCAACAAGATCCGCAAGGCCGGTGGCGAGGTCCAGAAGGTCGGGTCGCTGACCCCGCGCGGCCAGCTGCACAAGGAGCAGGTTTACGGGCGTCGCAATGTTTACGAGACTTTCGAGGTGGCTGTCGGATCCAAGATGACTCCGGAGGTGATCGCCTCTGTCGCTTCGAAGGCGGAGCGGCTGGCCCTGTCGAAGAGACTCGAGGAGTTCGGCGGAGATGCGAAGAAGGCTTTCACCGGGAAGAATTCCCTGGACAAGAACCCGATTTATGTTGACGCTGCCGGTTCGAAGCCTCTGCCGGCCAAGGTCAAGTGCGTGAAATTCAAGACGGTGTACACCATCAGGAAGGATGTCGGCCCGGG
>CAVEYE010000047.1:3372-4696 GCA_963619595.1 bacterium
AAAAAGGATCAGGGCTGGAGTTTTGTCTTCAGTATGAAGATCAACGAGATGTTCGTCTTCCCGAACCCTGCGACCGGCTTCGATCCGCAGGACATCGACCTTATGGATCCGGCTAATTACAAGGAAATCAGCGAGAATCTGTTCAGGGTTCAGAAACTGAGTAGAAAAGACTATTGGTTCCGCCACCATCTTGAGACGACGCTTGAGGATACTGCTGAATTAAAGGATGTTACGTGGAAGCGAATAAAAAGTCTATCTAATCTGCAAGGTGTCGTCAAGGTCCGGATCGACCATCTTGGCCGCATTGTCCAGATAGGAGAGTACTAAGATGATCAAACGCACCCTGTATTTCGGCAATCCCGCCTATCTGTCCCTTGACAATCAGAGGCTTGTCGTCACCAAGCCTTCGGATGACGGCCCGTCCGGGGAGGAGTCCAGGCGGTTCATAGCCATCGAGGACATCGGGGTGGTGGTTCTGGACAACCGTCAGATAACGGTCACCTCGGGGTTGATGTCCGCTTTGTTGGACAACAATGTGGCTGTGGTGACGTGCAACGAGAAATGTATGCCGACAGGCCTTCTGATGCCGCTGGACGCCAATACGGTGCAGAACGAGAGATTCCGTTCGCAGCTTGGAGCGTCCCTGCCGTTGAAGAAGCAGCTCTGGCAGCAGACAATCGAGTGCAAGATCCGCAACCAGGCGGCTGTCCTTGAATATGTTACCGGAGAGCCTGCCAAGAATATGCTTGTGTGGTCTGGCCAGGTGAGAAGCGGTGACGCCGACAACATCGAGGGCCGGGCCGCGGCGTTCTACTGGAAGAACATATTCCCTGATGCCTCGTCTTTCGTGCGCGGCCGCTTTGACGAGGCTCCGAACAATCTTCTGAACTATGGCTATGCGATTCTCCGTGCCGTCATCGCCCGTTCGCTTGTCGCCAGCGGGCTGCTGCCGACGCTGGGCATCCACCATCACAACAGGTACAATGCCTACTGTCTGGCAGACGATATGATGGAACCGTACCGTCCTTATGTCGACAGGCTTGTGGTCGACATTGTCCGTGAGACGGGACTTGAGGTGCAACTTACCCGCGGGATCAAGGCCAGGCTCTTGAGCGTGCCGGTGCTTGATGTGGTCATCTCCGGTCGGCGGAGTCCTTTGATGCTGGCGGCGAGCCAGACGACGGCCTCGCTTGCCAGATGTTTTTCCGGGGAGTCGCGCCGGTTGGTCTATCCTGAGATGTGAGGTGTCGAGGTTTAGTGAATATCGTATTATGTGGGTTCTTGTGTTCTTTGATTTGCCGACCGAGACAAAGAAGGAGCGCAA
>CAVEYE010000048.1:0-2676 GCA_963619595.1 bacterium
TATTTTTCAGCTATGGAAGTAAAAAACGCTGTAGCCGGGACACTTGAATCCGGGGATATCCAGATCCAGATCTCACCGGCGGAGACCAAAGGTCTGCACATCGACCTGGAGAGTTCCGTCGCCGCTCAGTTCGGCAGACAGATCAAGCAGGTCATCACAGAGACCCTCACCGAATTCGGTCTGGAAGACGCACAGATCAAAGCCATCGACAAAGGCGCGCGTGACTGCACCATCAAGGCAAGGGTGACCGCCGCCGCCGTCAGGGCGACAGGAAAGGATGTTTGGGCTTAACACGACACAGTTATGGATAGATTGAGAAGAACTATGATGTTCGTTCCGGGCAACAACCCCGGAATGATGCAGGACGCCTTCATCTACGGTCCGGATTCGATAATGCTGGACCTTGAAGACTCCGTGACTATGGCCGAGAAGGATGCCGCCCGTCTGCTTGTCCACAACGCTCTCAAGTACATAGACTACGGCGACACGGAGATGGTCGTCCGCATCAACCCGCTCAGCACCCCATACGGAAGGAAGGACGTGGAGGCTGTCGTGAAGGCCGGAGTCCAGGTCATCCGTATGCCTAAGACAGAGACCGCCGACGAGGTCCGCGAACTCGAGGCCGAGATCGAGAAGGTCGAGAAGGAGATAGGCTGCCTGGGCAGAACCCGTATGATGGCCGCCATCGAAAGTGCCGAAGGCATCTGCAACGCCTTCGAGATCGCCAAGGCTTCCAAGAGGATGATGGGCATCGCCCTCGGAGCCGAGGACTACTGCGCCAACCTCAAGACCCAGCGCACCCCGGGCGGAGCGGAACTGCTCTACGCCCGCGAGACGATAGTCGTGGCCGCCAGGGCCGCGGGCATCGACGCGCTTGACACGGTATATTCAAATCTCGACGACATGGAGACCTTCCGCAAGGAGGTCGAACTCATCAAGACCCTCGGCTTCGACGGAAAATCCATCATCAACCCTCGCCAGATCCAGATCGTCAACGAGGTGTTCGCTCCGAGCGAGAAGGCCATCGAAAAGGCCAGAAAGATCATCGCCGCCATCAAGGAGGCCGAGAAGAGAGGATCGGGAGTCATCGCCGTCAACGGCAAGATGGTTGACCGCCCTGTCGTGCTGAGGGCTCAGCGCACAATGGAACTCGCCATCGCTTCGGGAATATTGACAAAGGAGGAAGTTTATGAGTAGCAGCATAAAGGAAAGAGCCGCGCTGGTAAGCAAGGCGGCGGCCGCAATGGGCAAGAAAGTATATTCAGGAGAGACCCCGAAAAACACCACTTTCCGCAAGGATCTCCAGAAGGTTCAGTCAAAAGTCGTCACCCTTGAGGAGGCCATCGTCAAAAGCGGCCTCAAGGACGGGATGACGATCTCCTTCCACCACCATTTCCGCGGCGGTGACAAGGTTGTGAATATGGTGGTGGACAAACTGGCCGGGATGGGCTTCAAGGACCTGCATCTGGCTGCGTCCAGCCTTTCCGACGTCCACGCTCCGCTGATAGAACACATCAGGAACGGGGTCATCACCAGAATCTCCACCTCAGGTCTGCGCGGAGAACTTGCCAAGGAAATCTCCCACGGGCTGATGAAGGAGCCGGTGGTGTTCCGCAGCCACGGCGGACGAGGCAGCGCCATCGCTAACGGCGACCTGCACATCGACGTGGCGTTCCTCGGAGCGCCTTCCTGCGACCCTGCGGGCAACGCCACGGGCTATTCCCTCTCTGAACACGCCAAATCCATCTGCGGATCACTCGGCTACGCCAAGCCTGACGCCGAGCACGCCGACAAGGTGGTCATCATCACGGATGACCTCGTGGACTACCCGAACACACCTAACTCGATCTCGGAACACGATGTGGACTATGTTGTCGTCGTCGATTCCGTGGGCGATTCATCCAAGATCTCTTCGGGAGCCATCCGCGACACCAAGAACCCGCGCGACATCCTTCTCGCCCAGGAAGCGGCGAAGGTGATCGTCAACAGCGGCTACTTCAAGGAAGGTTTCTCCATCCAGACAGGGTCCGGCGGAGCGTCCCTCGCAGCTGTGAAGTACATCCGCGAGGAGATGATCAGGCAGGGAGTGCACTGCAGCTTCGCCCTCGGCGGCATCACCGCGAACATGGTCAGGCTGCATGAGGAGGGTCTCATCGACCGCCTCATCGACGTGCAGTCCTTCGACAAGGTCGCTGCGGAATCCCTCAAGAACGACCGTTTCCACAAGGAAGTCTCCGCCAATGAATATGCCAGCGCGGACGAGGCCGGTTCAGCAGTCCATTTCCTCGACATAGTGATCCTCTCGGCTCTTGAAGTCGATGTCAATTTCAACGTCAACGTGCTTGTCGGCAGCGACGGAGTCATCCGCGGAGCCATCGGCGGACACCCTGACACGGCGGCCGACGCCGCCCTGTCGATCATCGTCTGCCCTTTGATGCGCGGCCGCATCCCTTGCGTGGTGGACGAGGTCACAACCCTCATCACCCCGGGCTCCACAGTCGATGTCGTGGTCACTGAATATGGTGTCGCGGTCAATCCGCGCCGTCCTGAGATCGCGGAACGCCTGAAGGCCGCCGGTCTGAAGATCGTGGACATCCACGACCTCAAAGACCTGGCTCTCAAGGCGATCGGCGTGCCTGACCCGCTTCCGTTCGGAGACAAGGTGGTCGGTGTCGT
>CAVEYE010000049.1:0-2981 GCA_963619595.1 bacterium
AATTCTACGTTTATGCCTCCGGACATGCTTCTGGTTGTAGGGTAGGTGGCCCCCGGAACCTCCGGGTCCATCCCGTCATATTCAGTGAACGTGAAGAAGTTGTTCAGTGAAAGGTTGAAGCTGAGGCCCCTCATCCTGAGTTTCTTCACAGCGTCGCCTGGAAGGGAATATGTCAGGATGACGGACTTGATGCGGACATAGGAGTTGTTCTTCAGGTAGACAGCGTCGACGATCTTGTAGTCCATCGGATAGTAGGACGAGAAGTTGTACTTCGCGTCGAAGTAGTCGTAGATGCGTGGGTACTTGACCCCGGTCGTGTGTTCGGCCGTCCATCTGGAAGTCCTGTCTTTTTCAACGTTGAGATGGTTGCCGTAGAGGTCGCTGAACTGCGACTGGACGGTCTCGGTGCTGACTCCGTTGTGCGAGCAGCTCGAGTAACCGGCCGGGTAGCGCATCTTCTCGTAGGTCTTCGAGCCGAGAGAGACCACTCCGTTGACGCTCAGCTTGAGCTGTCTCCAGGAGGCCGTCAGGTTGAAGCCACCGGTGTAAGGTGCGATGGTCGTGCCGAGATAGTACCTGTAGTTGTCGGCCTTGTTGAGGTCGGTGGCCGAGGAGATCTCTGCGTCGGGACGGAGCTTGAACTGGTAAAGTCCTGTGTCCGAGGCTATTCCTGCATATTTTCCGCTGATGATCGCTCCCGTGGGGTAGCCCTCCACGTAGCGGTCCTTGGAGGATATTCCGCTGCTCGAGGAAGGGGCGTACTTGAGGACCTTGTTGTAGTTCCAGGCGAAGTTCACCGCCGCTCCGAGGGTCCAGTCCTTTGTCTGGAGGAACTTTCCGTTCACCGTGACCTCCACTCCGTTGTTCATTATGTCGGCCGAATTGAAATAGACATAACTGAATCCGGTCGTGCTCTGCACATAGGAGGATGCCACCACATCGGTGCTGAGCCTGTAGTAGTACTCGGAATTGACGGTCAGCCTGTCTTTCCACAATCCGAAGTCAAACCCGATTTTGGCGTCCCGGGTCTTTTCCCAGCCGAGGTCCGGGTTCGGGGCGGAGTTGACCGTGCCGAGGCTGTAGGTGTTGTCCCCGAAGTAGCGGTACTGCTGCTGGAGATATTCCATCACAAGCAGGTGGGAGGTGCTTGTGTTGATGTCGCCGGTGAAGCCGTAGGCGGCTCTGAGCGTGGCGTGGGAGACGGCCGGCAGCGACCGCTTCAGCCAGTCCTCCTCGCCCAGATGCCAGGCCGCTCCGGCGCTCCAGGTCGGGTTGAACTGTCGGTTGCTTCCGAAGTAGGAACTGCCGTCGGTCCTGAACGAAGCGTTCAGGACTATCGTCTTTCCGAGGTAGTAGTCCGCCGAGGCGTAGAAAGACGCATAGCGGGACTTGCTGTAATATTCACCGTTCAGCTTCTCGACGTCGGAGACCCAGTCGTCCGTGGTGCCGCTGATGGCGGGCAGGGAGGTCGTGCCGGTCTTCGGGTCGTAGTTGTAGCGCTTCGTGAAGACCGTGTTGGAGTTGGCGCCGCGGAGTTCCGCTCCCGCCAGCACGTTGACCGTGTGCTTCCCGCCGAAGGTCTTGTTGAAGGCGAAATGGCCGCGGACCACGTAGCTGTCGCGGTTGGTGCGGTTCTGGGCTATGCTGCCGTAGAGGTTGGTCGTGGAACGGTCATCGTTGCCGAGCCTGTCCTTGAAAGCGCTGTAAGTGTACTTGTCCACCACTTTGTCGGTGGCGTTGTTGGCGAAGGAGTAGGAGGCGAGTCCGACAAAGTGCAGAGGCTCGGCTATCCTGAAGTCGGCCTGCGCCCTGACCGTGCCGTTGGTGTTGCGGGTCTCGCTGTAGTTGGAGTCCAGTTCGCGGAGGATGCTGAAGCCGTTCTCAGGCATAACCTCCTGGATTCCGCGGCCGTTGTAGTAGCCCAGGGTGAACCAGGTGTTGTCGGCGGCGTAGGATCCGTCCTCGTTGTAGGCCTTCTCGTAAGGATTCGAGAAATAGGCGTAGAGGAACGGGTCCACGGTCGAGGTCGGCATCTTCGATTCCTGCCTGGCGGCCTCCATTCCGAGGTCCAGCCTGACCCGGTCCGTCGGCTTGAGGGTCATCTTGGTGTTGACGTTGTAGCGCCTGTAGTCGTTGTGGATCAGCATTCCGTCCTCATCGTTGACTCCGAGCGCGACATAGTAGGTGTTCTTCTCGGTGCCTCCGCTCATCGAAAGGTGGTGTCCCTGCGAGAAGGCGTTGCGGAAAAGCAGACCGTACCAGTCCGTGTCCACATTCCTGAGAGAGGTGATGCAGGCGTCCTGGGCGGCGGTGTCGCCCTTCATCGAGGCGAACTGCCCGACTCCTGCCCGGATCTGGCCGACTATGCCGACGACCGGGTAGATCACAGTGTTGTCCTTCAGGGAGGCGGCGTACTTGTCCGCCGAGAACTCGTCCCAGAGTTCCTGCTCCCAGGCCAGTTTCTCGGCCGAGTTCATCAGGTTCAGGGAACGCTGTGGCTTGATCGAAAGTGTGAAGGTGTTGTTGTAGCTGACCCTCATCTTTCCGGCTTCGCCTTTCTTCGTGGTCACGACAATGACTCCGTTCGCCGCCCTCGAACCGTAGATGGCCGCCGCCGCGGCGTCCTTCAGGATTGTTATGCTCTCGATGTCGTTCGGGTTGATGTTGCCGATGCCGTTCACGAATATGTTGTCGAAGCCTCCGGTGGCGAGTTCTTCGGATGTCAGGGATGGGGATTCGCTCTGCAGCGGCACTCCGTCAACCACCCAGAGCGGCTGGCTGCTTCCGCTGATGTTGTTGGCTCCTCTGATCCTTATGGAGGATTGGGTGCCGGGCTGGCCGGATGTCGCCGAGACGGTCACGCCGGCGACCTCTCCCTGCATCAGGGCGTCCACTGAGGAGATGGCTTTGGCGGTGAACTTGTCGGAATCCAGCACGGCCACAGATCCGGTGATCCTCTTGACGGTCGTCTGGGCGTAACC
>CAVEYE010000050.1:0-3804 GCA_963619595.1 bacterium
CAGCCATATTATTAGCCAAAGGGCAAAGGTACGAATAATTTTGCTAATTTTGCATCATCATTAAATGTAGAGAATATGAAAGAAGAGTTTTCATCCGGAGCTTCCTGGAACAGCGCGGCGGTCTACGGTCTTGTGATGGCCGTCGCCACAATCGCGCTTGACTACCTGTGCGGCCTCACGGCGCTTGCCGGAGGATTCGCCGCCGTCTTGCTGTCGACAGTGGCTAAAATCGCTAAAATCCTGGCCTGCCTCTGGCTTTTCCGAGTCCTGATGCTGAAATTCTTCAACAGTTTCAAGACAGACTACACCCACTTCTACCACTTCGGGATGAAAGTAGCCTTGTTCTCCTCGATCATAGTGGCCGGATTCTCCCTGGCCCAGATCACGGTCATCAATCCCGACGAATTCAACCAGCTCTACCGGCAGGCGCTGGAGAGCAACCCTATGCTTGACGCCAACTCAAGGGCCATGGCAGAAAACATGATGGCCTCTCTGCCGGCCATGATGTTCTTTTTCAACCTGGTCTACTGCTTTCTCTGGGGATGGACGCTCTCCAGCGTCTATGCGAAGGCGGTCTTTCCTCCGGACGAGTTCGGCGACCGCTCAGGGAACGGCGGCGATGAAGGGGACGGCTGGAACAGCGGGAGCGGCACCGACGCTGACGATGACGCTGACAACGAAAAGTCTGACAACCAATAATTGACGAATATGGAATATTCAAAAGACATAACCGTGATCATCCCCCTTCTGAACGAGGAGGAGTCGCTGCCTGAGCTTCTGGCCTGGATCAGAAGCGTAATGAACGCGGGCAGCTACACCTATGAAGTGATTTTCGTCGATGATGGCAGCACCGACGGATCCTGGGCGAAAATACAGGAACTCGCCGCCGGAGACGACCGGATCAAAGGAATATCCTTCCGCCGCAACTACGGCAAGTCGGCCGCCCTCTACGAAGGCTTCGCCAAAGCCGAGGGCAGGGTCGTATTCACGATGGACGCCGACCTGCAGGACTCCCCGGAAGAGATCCCGGAGATGTACAGGATGGTGGTGGAGGACGACTACGATGTCGTTTCGGGCTGGAAGCAGCACCGCCAGGACAACAAGCTCACGAAGAACCTTCCGTCCAAGCTGTACAACGCCACGGCCAGGTGGATCACCGGAATCAAACTGCACGACATGAACTGCGGCCTCAAGGCCTACAAAAACGAGGTCGTAAAGAACATAGAGGTCTACGGCGAGATGCACAGGTACATCCCTTACCTCGCCAAGAACGCAGGATTCGGCAAGATCACCGAAAAGCCGGTCCATCATCAGAAAAGAAAGTACGGCAAGAGCAAGTTCGGCCTTGAGAGATTCGTCAACGGATTCCTCGACCTTCTCTCGCTGTGGTTTCTCAGCACCTTCGGCAAGAAGCCTATGCATTTCTTCGGATTCTCCGGACTGCTGATGTTCCTTGTCGGCTTCGTGATGACAATCTGTGTCATCGTGGCCAAACTGGTGCATCAGGCGCAGGGAGTACATTTCAGAGCTGTCACCGACCAGCCTCTGTTCTACCTTGCCATACTTGCCGTGGTGATCGGCGTGATGCTTTTCCTGGCCGGCTTCATCTGCGAGATGATCTCCCGCAACTCTTCGGAGAGAAACCGTTACAACATCAAAGACAGCATTGAATAGCCACAAGACATGATCGTACTGAAATTCCAATACGGGTCAGGCAATGACCCGTTTTTCATCAATAAGGTAAAGCACATCGTAGAAGCGGCCGACGGCGGAGAGAAAGTCGTGGTCATCGACAAGGAATATGCTCCTTCTCTCCAAAGCGAGATCCGGGGATCGGAACTGAGGAATCCCCAGGTCTATCTCGGAGGGCATCCCGAAGTCCTGCCCAAGTGCAAGGTAGCCATCGTGCCGGCCTACATCCCGGACGGATTCAACACCGGAGACTTCGGAAACCCCGGCAAGGGAGAAAGCGACTACCTCGCCAGCCTGATAGCAGCGGAAGGCGATGCCGAAAGGCTTGAGATCTGGACCAGGGCGGACGGATTCACGACCGCCGACCCTGAGTCGGTCAAGACAGCCTATGTCATCAAGGAGATGAGTTACCGCGAGGCGATGGAACTTTGCAACTTCGGTGTCAAGGTCATCTACTCCCCTGCCCTCTATCCTGTGAACGCCAAAGGCATTCCGCTTGTCATCAAGAATCTGGACAAGCCGGAAGGCACCGGCACGACCATCACCAAGACCTGCGGCGCAGGCAAGGGGACCATACGGGGAATATCCTCGATCGACGGTGTCAGCCTGATCACTCTTTCAGGCACCTCGATGGCAGGACTCGTCGGAGTCAACTGCAGGATATTCACAGCCCTCGCGCTTGAACGGATAAGCGCTTTCCTCGTGTGCCAGGCAGCAGCCGAGACCGGCATTTCCATCGGTGTGAGCAGCCGTGACGCAGAAAGGGCCCGCAAAGTGCTGAACGGCTATTTCTCCTGCGAGATCGAAAGCGGGGCTCTCTCGCCTGTCAGCGTCAAAAACGGCCTCGCCGCCGTGTCAGTCATAGGTGAGAACATGAAAAACATTCCGGGCATCACCGGCAAGCTGTTCTCGACCCTCGGGCGCAACGGCATCAATGTCAACGCCTTCGCCCAGGATGCCTCGGAGTCGAACATCTCCTTCATCGTGGAAAGTTCCCAGCTCCGCAAGGCTCTCAATGTGATCCACGACAGCTTCTTCCTCTCTGAATATCAGGAATTGAATCTTTTCGTCTGCGGCGTCGGCACGGTCGGCGGCCGTCTGCTCGACCAGATCCGGGCTCAGAGAGAACGCCTTATGAAGGAAAGGAATCTGAAAATCAACATAGTCGGGATCGCGAGAAGCGCAAAGGGCATCTTCGACCGCGACGGCATCGACATGGCCACCTACAAAGAGAGGCTAGCCGAAGGTACCGCCATTGACACCTACAAGCTCCGAGAAGAGGTAATCGGGATGAACATCTTCAACTCAGTCTTCGTCGACTGTACCGCAAGCGAGAAGATAGCCTCCCTGTACGAGGATTTCTTCAATCACGGAATCTCTGTGGTGACGGCCAACAAGATCGCCGCTTCCTCGGACTTCGACAACTACACACTTCTCAAGGAGACAGCCCGGAAAATGGGTGTGAAGTTCCTCTTCGAGACAAACGTAGGGGCAGGCCTGCCGATCATAGGCACGATCAACGACCTGTGCAACAGCGGCGACAGGATTCTGAAGATGGAGGCCGTCCTAAGCGGAACGCTCAACTTCATCTTCAACACGATTTCAGCCGAGATTCCGTTCAGCCGTGCTGTGAAGATGGCGCAGGAGCAAGGTTTCTCAGAGCCGGATCCCCGCATAGACCTTTCAGGAAAGGATGTTATCCGCAAACTGGTAATCCTTTCAAGGGAAGCCGGCTACAAGGTCAGCCAAAGCGATGTGGAGGCTCATCTTTTCATACCTTCAGAATTCTTCGACTGCACACTTGACGAGTTCTGGCGGAAACTTCCTTCTCTTGACGAGGATTTCGAGAAGAGGCGCAGGACGCTTGAGGCCACAGGTAAGAGATGGAGGTTCGTGGCCAGGAACGATAACGGTAAATGTTCCGTCTCGCTTCAGGAGATTCCTAACCAGCATTCATTCTACGTGCTTGACGGCTCGAACAACATAATCCTGCTGACAACCGAGCGATACAACAAGCATCCGATGCTGATCCAGGGCTACGGCGCTGGTGCCGATGTCACGGCCGCCGGAGTCTTCGCAGACATAATGTCGATCGCCAACATAAGATAGCCC
>CAVEYE010000051.1:0-3713 GCA_963619595.1 bacterium
ATCTTCGACCTTGACAGGCTCGCGATGGAGATCACCGAGTACGTCCGCTACCCGTTCGACGCCAGACATATTCCTATAAGAGACCTGGAGCTGAAGGACGACAAGGAGTTCACCTTCAGCATAGTGTCGGGCTTGCGCAACGACCTCGACACCACATATTTCCGCTACGACATCGCCTCCCGCAGGCTGGACACCACCTCGAAGAAGGAGCCTCTCTACCCGAGATGGGCTTCCGTCTCCCCTGACGGGACCTTCGGAGTCTACGCCAAGGGTTCCAACCTCTGGGTGATGGATTCCACGAGCCTCCGCAAGGCCGCCAGGAACGAGAAAGACAGCACAATCGTGGAGCACAGGCTCACCACAGACGGTATCCGCCAGTTCGGCTACGGTTATGGCAACTATGCCGGCGACACGGAAACGGACACCACGAAGAGGAACTATCCGGCCGAGCTTGTTTGGTCGCCGGACTCCAGGCGATTCGCCACTACTAAATGGGACACTAGACCGCTCAAGGACTTCTGGGTCATAAATTCCTTGTCCAGACGTCCTGAACTCGAGACCTACAAGTACCAGATGCCGGGAGAACCGGGAGCGGTGGGTTATCTCTACCTCTTCACGATGAACGCCGACAAGACCGGAGCGGAAGCGAAGGAGATCAAGTGCCGCGCCTTCAAGGACCAGGAGCTCGCCCTGCAAAGCGCGAAAAGGACGGCGGCTGACAGTTATCTTGAATATTGGAGGAACATCTGGCTTGGCGACAACGACGGGTTCTACCTCGTGCGCCAGAGCCGCGACCTCAAGAGGCTCGATGTCTGCAGGGTGGATGTCGGCTCGGATTCCACAAAGACGATAATCTCCGAAAGGGAAAGGACTTACATAGAGTACCGCACCCCTTGCCTTATCGACGGCGGCAGGAAGATCCTGCACTGGTCGGAGCGCAACGGCTGGGCCAACATCTATCTCTACGACAGCGACGGCACGCTGGTCAAAAACCTTACCGACGGGGCCTTCCACGTCGAGGACATCCTCGGAGTCAACGAGAAGGAAGGCTACATCCTGCTGAGCGCCTGCGGAGTGGACAAGGACGAGAATCCTTACCAGATGCACACCTTCAGAGTCCCGCTTTCGGGCGGCGCTCTCCAGCAGCTGGACGTGAAGGACATGGATGTGATGTCACAGGCCAGCGATGATGCGAAGTACTTCATAGCCAACTATTCAAGGGTTGACTGCACCCCGGCCGTGGCCCTTTACTCGGCAGCCGGCAAGAAGGTCAGCGACCTCGAGACCGCAGACCTGAGCCTTCTGTTCGAGGCCGGCTACAAGTTCCCCGAGAGGTTCAAGGTGAAGGCCGCCGACGGAGTGACCGACCTCTACGGAGCGATGTACAAGCCGTTCGACTTCGATTCGACCAAGGTCTACCCGATCTGCGACTATGTCTATCCGGGACCTCAGGTGGAGGCCAACAACATCTCCTGGAGCAAGGGATTCACCCGCACTGACAGGCTCGCCCAGCTGGGGATGATCGTCATCACGGTGGGCAACCGCGGCGGCCATCCGAACCGCTCGAAGTGGTACCACAACTACGGCTACGGCAACCTGCGCGACTATGGTCTTGAGGATCAGAAATATGCCATCCAGCAGCTCGGGGCAAGATATTCATTCATCGACCTCGACAGGGTGGGCATCCACGGCCACTCGGGCGGCGGCTTCATGAGCACGGCGGCGATCCTGAAATACCCTGACTTCTTCAAGGTGGCGGTGTCCTGCGCCGGCAACCACGACAACAGCATCTACAACCGCTGGTGGAGCGAGCAGCACCACGGAGTCCTGGAGAAGATCGACAAGGGCGACACGACCTTCGTCTACCACATCAGCACCAACCCTGAGATTGCCGGCAACCTCAAGGGCCACCTGATGCTCGTGCACGGCGACATCGACAACAATGTCCACCCGGCCAACACCATCCGCGTCGTGAACGCCCTGATCCGCGCCAACAAGAGGTTCGATATGCTCATCCTCCCGGGGCAGCGCCACGGATTCGGGGACATGAATGAATATTTCTTCTGGCGTATGGCGGACTACTACGCCGAGTGGCTCATCGGCGACTCCGAGCGCTGCAAGCCGGACATCACCCAGATGAACAATGACTGACTTGGCGTATAAGTAAAAAGCAATTGAGGTCGTATGCTGTACCCTATCGGAATACAAAGTTTCTCGGAAAATCCGCAATGGCGGATATATCTACGTCGACAAGACGGCAGACATCTACAAACTAGCCTCAACCGGAAAATATAATTTCCTTAGGCATCCTCGCAGGTTCGGGAAAAGCCTCCTTGTGTCCACCCTGGAGGCATATTTCAAGGGACGGAAAGAACTTTTCAAAGGACTCGCGCTCAAACGGCTTGAAAAGGACTGGGAGGAATATCCTGTGCTGCATTTCGACTTCTCCGGCGGAGCCTATATGTCTCTTACAGAACTCACGGAGAAACTTGACGGATTCCTGAGCGGCGGGGAGAAGATTTACGGCAAAGAGAATGATTATGAATCCCTTTCAGAAAGATTCAGCGCGATCATAGATGCGGCTTACAACAAAACCGGCAAAAGGGTTGTCGTCCTTGTTGATGAATATGAAAAACCGATAATCGACAACATCGATGACCACGACCTGATGGAGCAGTTCCGAAGGTTGCTCCAGGGGGTCTATTCCGTCTTGGAGGGCGAAGATGAGTTCATCCGTTTCGCCTTCCTCACCGGAGTCACCAAACTCAGCAAGATGAGCATCTTCAGCGGGCTTAACAATCTGATGGACATTTCAATGAGCCGGGAATATCCAGAAATCTGCGGCATCACGGAGGCTGAGGTGAAGGAATATTCGACATCAGCGTGAAAGAATTGGCAGAGGCTGAGGAACTCAGCGTCAGCGAATGTTACGGGAAACTCGCCCTGATGTACGACGGCTACCGTTTCCATCCTAAAGCCGCCGGTGTCCATAACCCTTTCAGCCTTATCAACACGTTCTGTTCCAAAGAGTTCAAATTCTATTGGTTCGGAACCGGCACGCCGACATTCCTTATCCGCTACCTGAAACAAAACGGGACCAATCTTGAGAACATCTCCCGTGACGACATTCCCGAGGAGACCCTGACTGGAGAAAATCACGATAGTCCGGAACCTGTCACCCTTATGTACCAGACAGGATACTTGGCGATAAAGGGCTACAATCGTGAACAGTTCACCTATACCCTTGACTATCCGGACCTGGAAGTCAAAAGGGGATTCCTCAGTTCTCTGAGCAAGGTTTTCGCACCTTCTCTGCTTCAGGGGATGCCGCCCTCCAGAAGATAGAGAGGAAAGGCTACGACAAGCCATTCCTCGCCTCCGGCAAGCGGATCTTCAAGCTCGGCATCAACTTCTTATCACAGACCCGTACCGTCGACGGCTGGAAGATGGCGGAATAGGTCCGGACTGTCAGGCTCTACTGTTCGTCCGGGTTGATTTCGTTGTAATCGACCTCGCCGAAAAGATCGGACATCTTGTCCTGGGCGCGCTTGATGACCTCCGGGGTCAGATGTGAGCGGACATATCCGTAAGCGGCGACAAGCGCGGCAAGGTCGTCCGTGAATCCCGCCACAGGGATGGCGTCCGGAATCAGGTCCAACGGAAGGATGAAATAGCCGAGAGCCCCGATGATGATGCCTTTCTCCTTGATGGAG
>CAVEYE010000052.1:0-4748 GCA_963619595.1 bacterium
AGCGGAAATGGTACGTCTACACCGGCTTCATCCCGGGACACTTCGCCTTCCTGCCGGAGGCTGACTGACGGTTGAAACGATATTGTCGGGGGAAAGTTTGCAGGGAAGGGAAGGTGATTGTAAATTTGCAGGTTTGGAACTAAAATTTTAATTGTATGAACAAAAAACAGTTGCTCTGCTTTTTCATGGTGATTCTCGTCTTGGGAATCTTTTCCACATCCTGCGGACACAACGATCCTGAACTGACACCTTCTGAGAAAGAAAAACAGGAAATCAGTGAATCTCTGATTACCGCCGGTGGTCTGGACTTCAGTGATATTCTGGCCGGTGAAATGAGCGTCGGTATGTGGTATATGCTACCTGACAGTACATTTGTGTATTATGCGGTGTCCGACCTCCAGAATGGTACCGACTCGAAGGACTGGACTATAGATTCTCTCTATGGGACCTGGAACGCTTTTGCCGATATGGAGAATCCCTGGGGTGGAGCGGAAGAGAAAATATCCGGTTTTCACGTCAAGTTCGATCTTGAAGACGGTGTCGATTACATAAGGCCTGAGGTGGACTATTACATAGTGTCCAGCGAGGATGGTGTTCCGATAACCATCTCCGAAGGTGCTGTCGAATATGCGATAATGAGTATGAACGACAGTGAAGCTGCCCAGGCCAGAACCAGAGCCTTCGAATGTGTGGCCACCCGTGCCTGGTATGATTTCATATCTGATGCTTGGGATTCCGTTACCGATGCTTTCGATGATGTCGCGAACTGGTTCGCCAATTTCGTGGGCGCTGACCAGTCCAGCTATAATTTAGATGAAGAGCAAAGTAAGTCGTATTCTGAATTCGCCAATAAAACAGTCCTTCCGGAGATGCGGAATGGCGCATCGACGAATTATAGCGAGTGGATGGGCGAGATTTATAAAGACAAGGAGGTTATAACCCGCATCTGCGAAATGAATATCCCCGGTACGCACGACACGTTTACATACTATTTCACCGGGAATAAGGCTGCTGATGCGACCATCGGCCAATATGCCCGCACCCAGTCCCGTGACATCAGAGGTCAGTGGGACGCCGGAGTCCGATTTTTCGATCTGCGTCTCAGAAGCGTGAATGTGGCGACTCTGGATATTACTCAGTTCTCCAATCCTCAATGGTGGTATGATCTGATTTTGAACAACGGGGAAAACTCAAATATATTGGGAATTTTCCACGGCATCTTCTTCTGCGGAATTACTGCAGAGAGGGGCATTCAGGAAATCGTGGATCTCCTCAAGGAGCACCCGACAGAAACAGCTATAGTCCACTGCACTTTCGAAGGGGATGCGGACGCGGATGATTACAGGCTCGCCAGAGAGCTGTTTGACAAATTCTCCGACTATGTCGTTAAGAATCCTGCACCGGGCACGACACTTTGGGACTGTGCCGGCAAGATGCTCTTGCTGCAGGGATGGGACCGCAACAACTCTTATCCCAAATTAAGGATAGGCCCATTTATCGGAACAGGAAATGATGAGTATAACGATCACGGCTATATCCAGTTCTGGGACTATGCGGATAAATTCGTACAAAGCCCTAAGGCCAGGCTCTTGTATCAAAACAGGTTCCAGTCCCCTACGACTAAGCTGTGCACCACTTTCTGGAATGAGAAGAGAGAAGTGATGACGGCGTGTTTCAACGACGCCAGAGATTCCAAGGGGGCTCTCGACGATGTGTGGTCCGTGAATCAGGCAAGCGCTTATGTCGGAGGTATCTCAATCCATATGTCTTACTCCAAGAATGCCAATACGATGAACCCGTGGACACTTATGTATGTCTATCAGCACAAACGTGACAAGATGGGCATCATACAGATGGACTTCGCCGGAGCGAACGAGGAATTTGATGACTATTGCACCAACGGCGGGGAACTCCCGAAGGTGATCGTGGAATCGAACAGGTGGCAGTAGCCCGCCTGCGTCAATAAACAAGAGCGGCGGCAGAAATGCCGCCGCTCTTGTATTTTGCGAAGCCGCGGCATTTCGCCGCGGCGTTTATTTGTACCGGGGAGAAATCTCTACCTTGTGCCGGCTTCGTACTCTTTCTTGACTTCCTCAAGAAGTTTGTCGGCCTTCTCATAGCCATCGGCCGGAGCTTTCCAGACGATGGCGAAGAGGATGACTCCTACGATGCCCAGGGCGATGGCCACCTCGAAGACAGAGTTCCAGCCGAACTTGTCGGCAAGGTAACCGAACATCAGACCGGAAACCGCGGTGCTGGCGTAACCCAGGATGCCGGCCATTCCGTTGGCGGACGAGGCGACCCTCTTGGTCGCCTGGTTGGACAGACATATTCCTATAAGGGCCTGAGGCATGTAGATGAAGAAGCTGGCGAGGATGATGAGGCAGACCGCCAGGGCGTTCATGCTCTTAGGCGTGAGCCAGAAGAGGATGAAGCAGCCCGTGGCCGCCGCGAGACCGATCAGGCAGGTCCTGTGGGCCTTGCTGGCGAAGAACTTGTCGGTGATCCAGCCGCCGAGCAGGGTGCCGAATATTCCCAGAACCTCGGTGACGGCGACGACGGTCGAGGCTGTCGAGATGTCAAGGCCTCTGTCCTGCGTCAGGAAGGTGGCGCCCCAGTCCAGGATGGTGAAGCGGATAATGTAGATGAAGAAGTTGGATGTCGCGAGAATCCAGATGATAGGGTTCTTGAACACCATCTCCTTCACGAATCTCTTGTAGGCGTAGTCCGTGAAAGACTTCGGCTCGACCACAACTTCCTTCTCGGGAGCGTTTTCGTCTATCTCCTGAGGGTCAGGCAGTCCGACTGAAGCCGGGGTGTCCTTCAGGCCGAAGAGAATCAGGATGCTGCCCGCTATGGCAAGCATCGCCGGCACGAAGAAGCACCACTGCCAGGCCGCGTAGGAGAAATGGCTCAGGATGAACGTGCCGCAGAGGAAGGCCACTAGGCTGGCTCCGATCGAGTGGGAACTGTTCCAGATGGACTGCTTTGTCGCAAGTTCCGAAGGCTTGATCCAGTGCGCCATAAGGCTTCCGCATGGAGGGAATCCCATTCCCTGGGTGTAACCATTTATCAGCCAGAGGCTTCCGATGAAGGTGACGAGGCCTGCGGTGGCCTTGCCTTCAGCGTCGAGGAAATTGAATATTCCGTTCATCTCCGGACTGAGGCCTATGAGGATGTTGACGATGGCGGAGAGGAACAGGCCTGTGGCCATCATCTTCTTGCGGCTGACCCGGTCGGCGATGAATCCGTTGATGAATCTCGACACGCCGTAGATGATGCCGTTTAGCGTCAGGAACAGGCCCAGTTTGACCTTGCTGATTCCGAGTTCGGCCTCCAGGGCCGGCATCGTGATGCTGAAGTTCTTGCGCACGAAGTAGAACATAGCGTAGCCGATCATAAGGATGATCAGCGTCCTCCACTGCCAGTAGTTGTATTTCTTTTTGATATCTTGGTTCATTGTCCTATTGTTTTTTTAGTTTCACTGCGTTATGGTTCAGGAAAACCGTCCTGGAAGGGAAAACCTTTCCCGGAATGGCCTTCTTTGACAAAATTACTTTTCAGCACATCTTTTCTCCCAGGCCCAGGCTGAGGCGAGGGTGTCCTCGACCGAACGCTCTGCCTTCCAGCCCAGCTCCTTGTTGGCGAGGCTCGGGTCGGCCCAGATGGCTGTCACGTCGCCGGCTCTGCGCGGAGCGATCTTGTAGTTGAGTTTCAGCCCATTGGCCTTCTCAAAAGCGGTAATGAGCTCCATGACTGAAAGCGGCTTGCCCGTGCCGATGTTGAAGATTTCATATTCATTCTTCATCTGGTCATCGATCATTCTGCGGACGGCGCAGACGTGGGCTTTCGCAAGGTCCACGATGTCGATGAAGTCCCTCTGGCAGGTGCCGTCCGGGGTAGGGTAGTCGTCGCCGAAGACGGCCAGGCACTCGCGCTTGCCGATGGCGGTCTGGGTGATGTATGGCACGAGGTTGTTAGGCACACCGCGCGGAAGTTCACCGATGAGGGCTGACGGATGCGCTCCGATCGGGTTGAAGTACCTGAGGGCGATGCCCCTGATGTCTGAATATGCCTTCACGGAATCCCGCAGGATGTCCTCGCACATCTGCTTGGTGTTGCCGTAAGGCGATGTGGCCGGCTGCCTCGGCGAGTTTTCCGTCACCGGAAGTTCCTCAGGCTCACCGTAGACCGTGGCGGATGAGGAGAACAGGATGTTCTTGCAGCCGTGCAGCCGTGCCGCCTCGATCACATTGATGAACGACTCAAGGTTGTTGCGGTAGTACTTAAGCGGCTCGCTGACAGATTCGCCGACGGCCTTGAATCCGGCGAAATGGATCACTGCGTCGATCTTGTTGTCGGCGAACAAGGCCTCGGCGGCCTTGGCGTCGCAGAAATCCATCTTGAAGAAAGGGATGTCATCCCTTCCGGTAATCTTCTTGACACCCTCGAAGCAGGTCTCGTCGCAGTTGGACATGTTGTCGGCGACAATCACCTCGTAGCCTGCTTGGATGAGTTCCACGGTCACGTGGCTTCCAATGAATCCGGCACCTCCGGACACAAGTACTGTCTTTTTCATTGCTTATACTTAGCTTGTAATTAATTGCTTGTGACAAAATATCTTATCCTGCGTCCGAGGGGCATCGTCAATGAAAATCAGTTCACGTTACCCCCTCCCTAAATCCCTCCCCTCGGGGGAGGGATGCACTTCGTGCACCCCGGAGGGCCTCTCTCCGTCACACAGTGAC
>CAVEYE010000053.1:0-3704 GCA_963619595.1 bacterium
CCTGAGCCAGGACCGCCGCCGCCGTGAGGCGTGGAGAACGACTTGTGCAGGTTGAGATGCAGGATGTCGAATCCCATATCGCCCGGACGGGCCACACCGATGAGCGGATTCATATTCGCTCCGTCGTAGTAGAGAAGGCCTCCGCATCCGTGGATGAGGGCGGCAATCTCCTCGATGTCCTTCTCGAAGAGTCCCAGGGTGTTAGGATTCGTCATCATAATGCCGGCGATGTCGTCGCCGAGCAGCGGCTTGAGGTCGTTGACATCCACAAGACCGTCGGCCTTGGACTTCACCACAACCACATCGAGACCGCAGACCGCGGCGCTGGCCGGGTTCGTTCCGTGGGCGCTGTCAGGCACGATGATTTTGGTCCTCTTGAGGTCGCCGTTGAGAATGTGGTACTGACGCATGATCATCAGACCTGTGAGTTCACCGTGGGCTCCTGCGCAAGGGTTGAACGTGAAGTGTGCCATGCCGGTGATGGCGGCAAGGGCCTTGTCCATGTTGTAGTAGACTTCCAGAGCCCCCTGCACGGTCGAAGCCGGCTGCAGAGGATGGAGTCCGAGGAAGCCCTTCATTCCGGCGATCTCCTCGTTGATCTTCGGGTTGTACTTCATCGTGCAGCTGCCCAGAGGATAGAATCCGGTGTCCACACCGAAATTCATCTGGGACAGATTCGTGTAGTGGCGTACAACGTCGATCTCGCTGACCTGCGGAAGTCCGGCCGGCTCAGACCTTCTGAGAGCAGCCGGGATTTCAGAGGTAGTCGAGGTCCACTCGTTCTTGCCGAGAGTATAGCCGACTCTCCCCTCTTTGGAGAGTTCGAAAATTAATTTGTCGTAGTATTTCATCGTCCTTAGGCCTCCTTCACCAATGCGACGAGAGCGTCGATCTCAGCTTTCGTCCTTCTTTCGGTTGCACAGAAAGTGACATAGCCTTCCTCGGTCTGGAGGGCTGCGAAGAATCCGCCTTCGAGGAGCTTTGCCTGCAGGTTCTCTACGGACACGAGCGGCTTAAGCACGAACTCCTTGAGGAACGGCTTGTCGAAGACCTCGGCGAACTTGCCGGTCTTGAGAAGCTCGTCGTGGAGGTAGTGGGCGGCGGCATAGGAGCGGTCGTTGACCTCCTGAAGGCCCTTAGGTCCCATCAGCGACGCATAGACGGTCACATAGAGCGCCATAAGGCTTTCATTCGAGCAGATGTTGGAAGTGGCCTTCTCGCGGCGGATGTGCTGCTCGCGGGCCTGAAGCGTCAGGCAGAAGCAGCGGCGGCCTTCGGAGTCGCGGGTCTCGCCCACGATCCTTCCCGGAAGCTTGCGGACATATTCCTTCCTGCAGGCCATGAAGCCTACATAAGGGCCGCCGAAGCTCATCGGGATGCCGAGGCTCTGGCCGTCGCCCACAGCGATGTCGGCGCCCCATTCGGCAGGGGTCTTCAGCACCGCCAGAGCGGAAGGGTCGCAATATTCAATGAATATTCCACCTTCGGCGTGGACGGCGTCGGCGAAGCCCGTGTGGTCCTCGATGACACCGTAGCGGTTGACGGAAGGGACGAGGACACCGGCCACGTCGCCTTTCGCGAGTTCAGCCTTGAGGCAGTCAGGGCAGGTCTGCCCGTCCTTGCAAGGGATGAAGCAGATGTCGGTGCCGTGGTAGCCTGAATATGTCTTTATGGTCTTCAGCACGTTCGGGAGAAGGGCCTCGGAGACGAGAACCCTGGTCTTGCGCTTCGTGCAGGCAGGGGCCATCCTCACGGCCTCGGCGGCGGCGGTAGGGCCGTCGTACATCGAAGCGTTGCTGACGTCCATCCCTGTCAGGGCGCAGATGATGCTCTGGTACTCGAATATGTACCTGAGGGTTCCCTGGGAGATCTCGGCCTGGTAAGGAGTGTAGGCCGTCAGGAACTCGGAGCGGGAAGCGATGTAAGGGACGACGGAAGGAGTGTAGTGGTCGTAGGCCCCCTGGCCGACGAAAACCTTCAGCTTCGCGTCCTTCCTGTCAAGGGCCTCGAAGAAGTCCCTGACCTCCTGCTCGGACATAGCCTCGGGCAGGTCGTACTCACCCTTGAAGACAACGTCCGCAGGGACATCGGAGTAGAGGTCGTCAAGCGAACCTACCCCGATCCTGTCCAGCATCGCGCGGACATCGTCTTCAGTGTGAGGAAAATAAGGGAAAGCCGCCATCTCTCCTACTTCTCTGAATATGCTTTGTAAGCCTCGGCGTCCATCAGAGCCTCGACCTGAGCGGCGTCGCTCATCTCGACCTTGATGATCCAGGCCTCGTAAGCGTCCTCGTTGATCTTCTCAGGAGCGTCCTCAAGGTCAGGATTGACCTCTACGACCTTTCCGGAAACCGGGGAAAGAAGCTCGCTGGAAGCCTTCACGCTCTCGAGAGCGCCGAACTCCTCGCCCGCTTCGACCTCGTCGTCAACCTCAGGAAGGTCGGCGTAGGTGATGTCGCCAAGTTCCTTCTGGGCGAAATCGGAGATGCCGATGACAGCCACATTACCTTCAACCTTTACCCATTCGTGGTCCTCGCTGTAACGGAGGCCTTCTACTACTTTGCTCATAATTATTTGAATATTGATTATTTATTATACTATTTCTTATAATTGGTCTGATAGAATCTCTTCTTGACAACCTTTCCCGGGAAGACCTTCTTGCGGATCCTCACTGAAAGAGGGGCGTCGAGAGCGCCGCACTCCCTCTTCACGAGGGCGAAGCAGATGCTCTTGCCAAGGGAGATGCTGTGGTAGCCTGTGGTCACGACTCCGACCTCGGTGCCGTCCTCAAGCTCGACAGGATAGCCGGCGCGCGGAATGGCCTTGTCCTGAAGTTCGATGCCCACAAGCTTCATCTTGGTGCCGTTGGCCTTCTGGTCGGCGATCGCCTCCTTGCCGATGAACTCGTCCTTGTCCAGTTTGCAGAACATGCTGAAGCCGGCCATCACAGGGGAGATCTCGGCGCTGAGTTCGTCGCCGTAGAGCGGCAGGCCGGCCTCGAAACGCAGGGTGTCGCGGCAGCCGAGTCCGCAAGGCACGACTCCGGCCTTGAGGAAAGCGTCCCAGTACTTGACCGTCAGTCCAGGCGTGGCGTAGATCTCGAAACCGTCCTCGCCGGTGTAGCCGGTGCGGCTGATGATGACCCTTGCGCCATCATCCTCGAAATCCTTGAAGGTGTAGAACGTCTCGGCGTCGGCGCCGGCGGCGAAAGGCAGGACCTCAAGAAGGGTCTTCTCGGCCTTAGGTCCCTGGAGGGCGATCTGCCCCCAGTTGTCGGAATCGTTGACAAGCTTCACGTCGTAGCCCTTGGAGTTGTCCTTGATCCAGAGAAAGTCCTTCCCGATGTTGGCGGCGTTCACCACAAGAAGATAGTGGTCCGCCGTGTACTCCTTGTAGACCAGAAGGTCATCGACGGTGCCTCCGTCAGGGTAGAGCATCATTCCGTAAAGGATCTGTCCCGGGGCCATCGGACGGATGTCGTTCGTGAAGATGTGGTTCACGAACTTCTCCGCGTCAGGGCCGCTGACGAAGATCTCGCCCATGTGGGACACGTCGAACATACCGACATTGTTGCGGACCGCCAGATGCTCCTCGGTGATCGAAGAGTACTGGATCGGCATATCGAATCCTGCGAACGGACTCATCTTGGCTCCGAGAGCCACGTGGCTGTCGTGAAGACAGGTAACTTTAAGCTGTTCCTCCAT
>CAVEYE010000054.1:0-23964 GCA_963619595.1 bacterium
GGAAACCTATGGAAGCCCTGCGCCCTGCATCGCCGATTTCGACGGGGACGGCGACGGGAGGCTCGACCTCATCGTCAACAGCACCTCGGCTGCGTGGTTCCGCAATGTGTCCGACAAAGACGGCGTGACCTGGTTCGAGTACAAAGGCAACATCTGCACCGCTCAGCTGGCCGGACATTCAACCTGCCCTACCCCCGTCGACTGGGATAACGACGGCCGCCAGGACATCCTTCTCGGCGCCGAGGACGGCCATCTCTACCTTGTCCGCAATAACGTGCATCCATAGCCTGAAGTTGGGTCAAGGCTGCGCGGCATAACCGGATAAACTGTCTAATTCAACTTTCGCAAGTGCTAATTTTCCAGAAAGATGCTGCTTAAAGAATAGTTCCAGAATGTCGTCTTCTCGGAAGTGTTCTCACTACCGTCCGGAAGTTTTCATTCAAGAGTGCCAGGATAATATTTTCTGATGTCAAGAACGCAATATCTTCTGTTGGAATAGCCTTGTTCTTCACAAAGTATAGTCATATCCCTCAGATTTATGGAAGAAAGAATACTTATGCCTTTCTCTTTTCCAGTGACGGCGAAGGTCTTCTGGATGAATGTCGGAGACTTTACATTATTCTCTTTATACTGAATGAATATGCAAACATCGCCGGATCCTTCCACGCTATAGTCAAAACACTTGTACTTTAAATCCTTCACCTCCCACGCCTTTACCTCTCCGGCAGGATTCGTAATCTGTACTCTGACCGCAACGGCTGATTTCGAATTATTCTCACATCTGATAATCACGTTCAAATGTGATATTAAAAAATAGAATCGGTAATTGCAACAAAATAAAAATATTACTATTTCCGGCCGAAGGCCACCAAAGATTAAAGCGGCAAAAAACCTACCTTTAATTCCAGAAAGAAACGAAACATAAATGCGGGTGACCAAAAGTCGAAAGGCGGATCAGTCCTCATATGTTTTCGGAAGCCGGGCGGAACGCAAGAGGGTGGTCAGGAAATCCTGACCACCCTCTTGTGATTCCGTAGGGATTCGAACCCTAGACCCACAGATTAGAAATCTGTTGCTCTATCCAGCTGAGCTACGGAACCGTTCCCCCGTCTGAAATTCAGAACGGACTGCAAATATACTGATTTTCTTACGAAAAACAAAAATCCCCTCATCCCTTCGGAAAAAATGCGGCAAAAAGACCAAAAAAGCAGCTATCTTTTACCTTTCAATTTCTCAGGAGTGTCAGGAGATACCTTGTAAATCAAGTTTATAGACCCAGGCCAAGAATCTTCTCGACATCCTCCGTCCAATCCTCCCCCTCGATGGCAAGGACCGACTTGATGCCTATCTTTCTGGCCGCCTCGATGTTCTTCGGGCCGTCATCAACGTAGAGGACATTCTCGGGAGCTACCCCTTCACCCTCAAGCATTATTCTGAAAATCTTCTCCTCAGGCTTCATCACCTTGTACTCGAAACTGAGATAGAGGCTGTCAAGATACTCGTCCAGAGAATGGCCGTGACCGTCGAAAGACTTGCTGAGAGACCAGTCAGTCACAAAAGGATTGGTGTTGGAGAGCAGGGACAGGCGGTAGCCCTCGGCTCTGAGCCGGCGGAGAAGAGCAAGATTCCGCTCCGGAATCACATCGAAGAAAGCCACATAGGCATCGCGGCATTCCTCCATGGTGACTTCATGGCCGACCTCTTCGGACACCTTTCTGCGGAACTCTTCTTTGTCGATGAGTCCTGATTCAAAATCGCCGAAGAAGCCTTGCTGGCGTACAAGATTGAGGTAATTCTCTATGTTGCTGAAGCCCAAGGCTCTGAAGCGGTCCAGCACCTTGCCGAGATCCGCGGGAGCTATCACTCCGCCGAAATCGAAAACTACGTTCGTGATCTTTCCAGACATATTCAAAAAATTCCGAAACTTTAAAAACGACGCGAAGATAGTGATTTCCGTTGACGGACAATCCCGAGATTATTTATTATATTCACAAAATTTTTTGAAGAAGATCAACATTAGATAACATGTACATATTTAGACAGGACGGCGACAGGTTCGTCGTGAGCATAGACAACCATCAGAAGATTGCGGAGGCAATCGCGGCCTTCTGCCAGGAGCAGGGCATTTTCGCAGGAGAGATCGTCGGACTCGGAGCGGTCGACAACGCGACCCTCAGATTCCTCAACCCGGAAACGAAGGCCTATGTCGACAAGACCTTCGAGGAGCAGATGGAAATCACCAGTCTGGTAGGCAACATCTCGGAGAAAGACGGAAAAGTCTACCTACATCTCCACGCCAACTTCGGCCGTTCGGACTATTCAGTGGTGGGAGGACACCTCCTTGAAGCCCGTATCTCCGGAGCCTGCGAGATCTTCATCAAACGCTACAACTGCAAGGTCGGCCGCCACAAGGACGAAGAGACCGGGCTGAATATGTACACTCTGTAAATGAGCGGGATAAACATCATAAGCTGCCCGCTTGAGGCTGTCGGCGGCCACCTCGGAAGCCACTCCGGGATCTTCGTGATCCACGACCGGAAAGTCGAAGGACTAGTGGAAAAGATGGGGGTCGACGCGCGGGGTACATTCGCCCTCGAAGCGACCGAAGAACGCAAAACGCTCACCACGGTGATGGAGATCGAGCGGTGGCTGCTTGAATCCGGAGCCGACAGGGACGCTTTCGTCCTAGGGGTCGGCGGCGGCATCACCACCGACATCTCAGGCTTCGCGGCCAGCATCTACAAGCGCGGCGTGAGCTTCGGCTTCGTCCCGACCACCCTTCTCTCACAGGTAGACGCCGCGATCGGCGGCAAAAACGGAGTCAACCTCGACTCATACAAAAACATCGTCGGGGTGATCCGCCAGCCGGAGATGACCTTCATCTGCCCCGAACCGCTCGCCACCCTCCCCTACCAGCAACTTCTCTCCGGAGCCGCCGAACTGCTCAAAACCTTCATAATCAGCAACAAATGCAATGAATATGAAAGGTCGGTGAATATGCTCGCGGAAATCCGCTCCAAAGCTCTCGAAGGTTCAGCCGAAAAGGCTGTGAAAGAATATTCACAGACACTCCGGGAACTGATTTCGGCCGCGGCTGAGGTCAAAGCCGGCATCGCTGGCCGAGACCCGGAAGAACACGGAGAGCGCAGGCTTCTCAATCTGGGCCACACCTTCGCCCATTCCATCGAGAAGAATTCCGGCGAGAGCGTCGGACACGGTATGGCCGTGGCCATGGGCATAATCCTCGCCGCAAGACTGGGCGAGGCTCTCGGAATCGCCGGGAACGGATTGACAGCCAGGCTCGAAAATGATTTCAAGGCCTGCGGACTCCCCGTAGAAAGCCCGTTCAGCATCGCAGCGCTGGCGGATGCGATGAAAAAGGACAAGAAAGCCGCCGGCGATGTGGTCCACTTCGTCATCCCGCTAAGCATAGGCCGGGTGGAGACCCGCGACCTCAAGGTCGATGACGCAGTCAGGATTCTGGAAAACGAACGTTAAGTTATGATTTGCACGACAATACAGCATCACTCTTTAGAAGAGATCGCCGACATTCTTGAAAAATCCCGCCCCAGCATCCAGATGGCCGAAATCCGGCTGGACAGATGCCCTCTGGACCTGGAAGAGATCGGCTGCCTGTTTTCAATGTCAGACACCCCTCTTGTCGCGACCTGCCGTGTCCACGGCGACGGCAGCGGCACCTGGGAGGAAGCCGAGAAGAAGCTCGACACCGCCATCAAGGCCGGGGCCGCCTATGTGGACCTCGAAATCGAAGCGCCCAAGGAAATGGGCAAAAGGCTCCGCAGGACCTGCTCTGAATATGGCACCGTGATGATCCGCTCAAGCCATTTCTTCGCCGGAACCCCTTCCGATGAAGTTCTGCGCGACACAGTGGACAAATGCGAAAGGTTCGGCGGGGAGATTGTCAAAGTCGCGGCGATGGCGGGCAGCGAAGAAGACGTGCGGAGAGTTCTGAGTCTATATTCCTACATCGCCAGGACCGCGGAGGAAGAGACCGCGCCGTGCAGGCTGGTCGCGTTCGCGATGGGCGAAAAGGGCAGGAACAGCCGCCTCGAGTGCCTGAAACTCGGAAGCCCTTTCACCTATGCCGCTCTGTCTGAAGAAGAAGCGGCCGCTCCGGGACAATGGTTCTACGCCTCGATGCTCCCGAAGATCTACGGGGGAAAGAAATTCCTCCACTGTGACGGTTCTCTGAATATGCCGGCCTCGAAAAGTTTCGCTCAGCGGGCAGTCATCGCTGCCGCTCTCGCCAATGGAGAATCCCGTCTCGGCGGCTACTCTCCTTGCGGCGACAACGAGGCCGCCATCGAGGTGGCCAGAGCGCTGGGAGCTGAAGTCACCGTTGAAGGCACAGCGGTGATTATAAAAGGGATAGGCGGGGAAAAGAATATTCCTGAAAAAATCGATGTCGGAGAGTCCGGCCTTCTGACAAGGCTCGTGATTCCGGTGGTCGCAGCGCTGGGTCACGGGGCCAGGATCGAAATTGACGGAAGGGGAACGCTACCCGGCCGACCGCTGAAGGGAGCTTCGGAGATCATGGCGAATTTCGGGACAGTGCTGCGTCCGCTGGTCGCCGCTCCCGAAGTCCACGTGCCGCTCACCGTACAGGGGCCGCTGCTTCCGGGCAAGGCAAGTGTCTCAGGCAAAGGAGGTTCACAACTCATCTCCGGACTTCTTATGGCACTTCCGCTGCTGGAGGAGGACTCCATCCTGCACGTCGAGGATCCGAAGAGCATCCCATATATGTTCATCACCTGCGATGTCCTTCGCCGTTTCGGAATCAAGATCGGCAGCGAGATGGAAGGCGACGAGGAGTTTATGGAAACCCAGGACTGGAGCTGCTGCACAGGTGTGACCTTCAAGATCAAGGGCAGACAGACCTACACACCGGCCTCTTTCGACATCGAGGGCGACTGGAGCGCCGCGGCTAATTTCCTTGTGGCAGGAGCCTTGTTCGGCGATGTCAGGCTGACCGGTCTGGACACCTCCTCGCTGCAGGCCGACATCTCGATAATGGACATCCTGATGGAGGCTGGAGCGAGCCTCTCGCAACTTGAAGACCCTGCGGAGGAAAACGGCGAAGATGCGGGCCAGACTGGCCACAAAGGGCTGATCACGGCGCAGAAAGCGCCACTGCGGGCCTTTGACACCGACCTCAACAACTGTCCGGACCTCTTCCCGATCACCGCGGTGCTGGCCTCGTTCTGCCAGGGCCGCAGCAACATCGAAGGATTCAAAAGGCTCGCCGGCAAAGAAAGCGACCGAGGGACGGCTATTCTGAATATGCTCGCTCAGATGGGCGTGCCGGCCTTCGCCGAGGGTGACACGCTGACCATCGACGGTGAATCGGTCGAAAGCCGTCTGCTTAACGGCCATCTGCTGAAAGGCGGAGACTACACCTCCTCCCACGACCACCGTATGGCCATGGCCTTGACGGTCGCCTCGTGGTGCGCCGACTCTCCGGTCAACATCGATGACACAGGCTGCATAGCCAAATCCTATCCGGATTTCCTGAACGTCTACGGGAAGTTATTGTAATTGATTTAAATTTCGCATGTGCGAAACACCTTATCTCCCGTCACTTATGTGACGGAGCAAGTCCCTCCCCCGAGGGGAGGGATTTAGGGAGGGGGTAACGTGAACTGATTTTTCTTGGGCAATTCTCTTCGAACGTTAGATAAGGTACCTTGTCACATGCATTTAGTTACTTGCGAAAGTTGAGTAATTGAAATTTTCATAGAAGAGAGGAGTCTGAAAGTCGGACTTTCAGACTCCTCTCTTTTATTTCCGTCCAGTCTAGTCCAGCGACAGCGACTGCACCAGAGCGCCGTCGGTGTTGTAGATTCTGACCTTGATGGCTTTAGAGTCCTCGGTCACCTCAAGGCGCTGCCACTGGTCATTGATGATGACAGGGAACTCAGCACCGGCGACACCAGGCTTATGGAACTCATAGTAGTGTTCGTGACCGCTGATCATAAGGTCTGTGCCGGCAGCGTTCAGAACAGGCACGAAGTACCTGGCCACGTTCTGATGGCCGTACCAGACCTCGGATTCAGACGGCGGGATGTGACAGAACACGACCCTTCTTTCAGCGTTCTTCCAGTCCTCGCTCCCGACCACATCCTTCAGCCAGGCCGTTTCCTTCTCGAGATAAGGCTCGATGCAGGTCAGACCGCGGTTCTCGATGTCGCTGTCAACCTTGTCCTCGGCGCTGTCCAGCACCACGAAGAAGAATCTGCCGTACTTGAACGTGTAGTAAGGCTTCCTGTCCGGGAAGTCGAACCAGTCCAGGAGTTTGACGGCTTCGGCGCCCCTCCATTCGTGGTTGCCTCTGGCCATAAATAGCGGGACCTCGTCTGCAAACAGTTCGGCGGCCGGCTTGAGATAGTGGCGAGGGATTTTCGACTCATAGCAGAGATCCGAAGTCATGTCACCGTTGAAAAGGACGAAATCGAACTGACGGTTCTTCTCCTTGTCGGCGAACAGCCTCCTTAGAAGGGAATCCTGCGCATGGATGTCATTGACAACGGCGAAGGAGACCTTGTCGTAGTCCTTGTCGAGAGTCCTGACGACAGGCAGCTTGGCCTTGTAGGCCTTCGCCCCGAAACTTTTTCCGTAGACCGGAGTGTTGTTGCGGTAATATTCCTCGACAGCTGTCATCATTATCCTGTAGCGGTAGCCTGTTCCTGGTTCAAGGCCGTCCACCTTCACCTTGTGGATTCTGCCGACAGGCTTGACGCCGCAACCGCTCATGTCGTAGTACTTCGGTCTCTCCTTCAGGTAGAAATGCTCGTCGTTGTCCGGAGCGATCTCGACCCAGGCCACGACATCCACATCGGACGCCCACATCACCGTGAAACTGTTCTCCGTGACGTTCTGCAGATAAGGTCCGCAGACCACATTCGGAGTGAGCAGTTTTCTGGATTCTTCAGCAGCCTGCCCGGAGGTGGCTGCACCTTGTGCCGCCACCACAAACGGCAGGACGGACAGGATCAATGTAACTAAGGTTTTTCGCATATCCATACTATTTTTCTCCTGTGTAAAGCCGGCAGAGACCGAAGGTCAAAGCCTTATGCCTGACGTTCCTGAAACCGGCCTCGGCCATCAGACCCATAAATTCCTTCTTTCCGGGGAAGGCGGCCACAGAGGCCGGAAGGTAGGCGTAGGCGGCCTTGTCGCCGGAGACCTTGCCACCGATTTTCGGCAGGATGTGCAGGAAATAAAGGTCGTAGAACCACCTGAGGACAGGATTTTCGGGCCTTGACAGTTCAAGGATCACCAGTCTGCCGCCGGGTTTGAGAACCCTGAGCATCTCCTGCAGACCCTTCAGCCTGTTTTCGAAATTTCTGATGCCGAAAGCTATCGTGACCCTGTCGAACGACGAGTCGCCGAAACGGAGGTTCTCCCCGTCGCCTTCCTCAATGCCGATCATCTTCCCAAGGTCAGCCTTGGCTACCTTCTCCCTCATCACGGCCAGCATTCCTTCAGAAAGGTCCACACCGGTGACGTGGCTTGAAGCGGCATCCTTGCCGCCGTCCCTTTTCGCCAGGGCTTTGGCTATGGCGATCGAGAAGTCTCCTGTGCCGCAGGCGAGGTCGAGCACCTGAGTCCCGGCGGGAGCGTCGGTGATGAGTTTCAGCGCCCTGCGCCGCCACGTTTTGTCGACATCCAGCGAAAGCCAGTGATTCAGAGAATCATAGCTCCCTGCTATGCTGTCGAACATATTCTTGACTCTTGATTTTGAAGGCATATAAAATCTTATTAACTCAACTTTCGCAAGTAACTAAACGCATGTGACAAAGTGTCTTATCTCACGTTACTCTTTAATTCCATATCAGCAGTCCCGCGCCGAAGAGGATCGAAAGCAGGAAGGTCGACATCACCAGAAGCGGCAGAAAAGGGTCGAGGTCACCATCCTCCCTGGACCAGACTCCGCGCAGATGGAAGACCAGAAGCGGAAGCACTATGAAGTTCGCCAGTATATGGTGAGGATTCGATTTATACAGGACACAGAAAACGGACATCAGAACCCAGCCCAGGACTATGAGTATGGTCTGGTAGATTTTCGCTCTCTTGACCCCAAGCTTGATCGCCACGGTGACACGGTTCACGGCATCGGTCTTCATGTCCCTGATGTTGTTGATGTTAAGCACGCCCACGCTGAACAGTCCGATCGCCGAAGCCGGAAGCAGCATCACAACGGTAGGCAGTGTCCCGGCTGCCACGTAGTAGGACCCAAGCACAGACACAAGGCCGAAGAAGATGAAAACGGAGATGTCACCGAAGCCCCTGTAGCCGTAGGGATTCTTGCCGAGCGTGTACTTCACCGCGCCCACAATCGCCAGAGCGCCAAGCACTTCCAGGCAGATGGACTCAGTCTTGAATATGCTCCCGAAAGAAACCTGTATCATAGCCAGTCCGGAGACGACGCACAGGACGACGAATGTCACGATGAGCTTTTTGATGTCACTTATCGTCAACTCGCCGCTGCCGAGGGCGTATTGAGGTCCCTGCCTCTCGGCCGAGTCAGTTCCGCTCAGATTGTCTCCAAGTTCGTTGGACAGGTTGGAGAGTATCTGCAGGCAGACCGTCGTGAGGAAGATCAGCACGGCCGACCACGGTTTGACCGAAGCGGTGTCCACTGCGAGAAACACTCCGAGGATGACTCCGGCCAGAGACAGCGGGAGCGTCCTCAAACGCATGGATTTTATGCAGGCTTTCAATGTCATATTTTTATAATTATCAGATTCTGCATTACAAAGGTACGCATATTCCCGAAAATATTCATAACTTTACGGCTTCGGGAGGCCGACCCGCATCCGCCTGCGGTTGAAAATGAGCAGCCTCCGCTGAAAGAGAGAAATTATATTCATTTAATATGAGACATTCATTCATCATTATCGCAGCCGCGGTCGCCGCGACCACTGTAGCCTGCGCTCCGAAAGCTTCGGAAAAGACAACATTGAACATCACTATGGGTGCCGACTCCACCGCCGAGGTCTCCATCGCCATCAAGGCTTTGGACTATGACACCACCTTCACAGTCGCCGACAAGAAGACCTCCATCGACCTTCCTGTCACGAAGACAGCTATAGCCTCTTTGACCTGCGGTTCCTTCAAAACCGCTTTCGTTCCTGACGGTACCGCCCTGTCCATCAAAATCAACGATGAGGAATCGGAGGTCGTGTCCAAAACCCCGGAGAAATCCGTAAATGAGAAATTCAAGGCCTACAGGAACGGAATCATCGAGCTTCAGAAGACCTTAAGGGACAAGCTTGAGGCTTTGGGTGAGAATCCTTCCGAGGAGGAAGCCAACAAAATCTACGAGGAGTATGGCAAAGCTTCCACTGAATTCGTGAAGGATGCTTTCGAGGCCAACAAGGACAACGTTGTCGGGATCGACGCTTTCAGAAATTATCAGAACAAGCTCAGCATCGAGCAGGTTGACTCGATTCTCCAGACTATGGATTCAGTGATTCTTGCAGAACCTGCCATTCAGCGTATCCAGAAAGGCAACACTGCGAAGCTTGCGACTGCCGAAGGAAAGATGTTCACCGACTTCAAGGTCGACGGAGTGAAGTTCTCCGACTATGTCGGCAAGGGCAAGTATATGCTCGTTGACTTCTGGGCTTCCTGGTGCGGCCCTTGCAAAAGAGAGATTCCCAACATCAAGAAAGTTTACGAAAAATATGCAGGCAAGGATTTCGATGTTCTGAGCGTTGCTGTCTGGGAAGACCCGGAGGCCAGCAGGGACACTGCAAAGGTTTATGGCGTAAACTGGAACGAGATTGTCAACGCACAGAGCATTCCTACCGATCTTTATGGCATCCAGGGCATTCCTCACATCATGCTCTTGGGTCCTGACGGAACCATCCTCAAGAGGGATCTCCGCGGCGAGGGCATCGAGGAGGAAGTCGCCAAGTACGTCCAGCCAAAGAAAACTTCAAGAAGAGGCCGCTAAGCTTATTAATTTAAGTTTCGCATGTGCGAAACACCTTATTTCCCGTCACGGCAGTGACGGAGCAAATCCATCCCCTCGGGGGAGGGATTTAGGGAGAGGGTAACGTGAGATGATTTTTTCTTGTGCGATACTCTTAGAACGTGAGATAAGGCACTTAGTCACTTGCATTTAGTCACTTGCGAAAGTCGAGTTATTAAATATATTCATACTTCATCGCTTTGAGCGGGAAAAGTCTTTCTGTCAGGGAGAAAATCGCCCTGTTTCCACATTCCCCGGGGGTCTATCGTTACTACGATTCCTCGGGGAAGGTGATTTATGTGGGGAAGGCGAAAGACCTGCACAAAAGGGTGGCGCAGTACTTCGTGCCGCCGGAAAGGCTGAACGTAAAGACAAGGATACTTGTCTCGAAGATCGCCGACGCCCAGTTCTCGGTCGTGGACACCGAGGCCGACGCCCTGCTGCTGGAGAACAATCTGATCAAGCAGTACAAGCCCCACTACAACATCCTCCTGAAGGATTCCAAGACCTACCCGTGGATCGTCATCACCAACGACGAGTTCCCGAAGGTGTTCCTGACCCGCCGGGTGGACAAAAGGAGCGGCACCTATTTCGGACCGTACAGTTCCGTCTCGCACGCCAACTATCTGCTCGAATTCTTCAGGAAAAACTACCCTCTGCGCTCCTGCAACCTCAAAATCACCGGCGATGCGGTGCTGAGAGGCAAATTCCGCCCCTGCCTGGACTACCACATAAGACGGTGCAAGGGCTGCTGCTGCGGCGGGGTCAGCAAGGCTGAATATTCATCCTGGATCTCCGAGATCACCCGCCTGCTCAAGGGCGGAGTGAACGAGATAATCCGTGAATATGAAAGCGCGATGAAACAGGCGGCCGCCGAACTGCGTTTCGAGGATGCACAGGTCTGCAAAAACCGCATAGAGGCCCTGAAAAATCACTATTCACATTCTATAATCTCCTCTGCTTCAGACACTTCTTGCGATGTGTTCTCGCTGGTCTTCGACGGGCAGGAAGCCTTCGGCAATTTCCTGCGGGTCCGCGGAGGGGCGGTGATACAGTCTCTGAACCTGGGATTCAAGATGAACATCGAGGAGGAACAAGCCTCGGTACTCAGCACTTTCATCGCTGAAATCGAGTCGAAATTCGGTGAACTTGCCAAAGATGTCTTCGTGCCGTTCCTTCCCGATGTGGAGATCGACGGGGTTATCTTCCGCATTCCGGTGCGTGGCGACAAACTCGCCCTCCTCGAACTGAGCGTCAAGAACGCCAAGGAATTCCTCTTCAACTCTCTCAAGCAGAGGGAACGCACGGACCCCGACGAGTACCGCCGACTTGTGATGGAAGACCTCCAGAAGGCATTGGGGATGAAGGTTTTGCCGACCCACATCGAGTGCTTCGACAACTCCAACATCCAAGGTACGAATCCCGTGGCCTCCTGCGTAGTGTTCCGTGACGGAGTCCCTTCCAAGAAGGACTATCGCAAGTTCAAGATCAAGACCGTAGTGGGTGCGAATGACTTCGCGTCTATGAAGGAGGTGGTGAACCGAAGATATTCAAGGATGCTGGAAGAGGCTCCGGACGACCTGCCGCAACTGGTGGTGATCGACGGAGGCGAAGGGCAGCTGGAGTTCGCACGCCAGGCTCTCGACGAACTGGGGCTGATGGACGGGCGGCTGATGGTGGTCGGCCTCGCTAAAAGGATGGAACTGGTGATCCGGGTGGACGACCCCTACCCGCTTTTCCTCGACCGCAATTCGCAGGCACTGAAGGTTCTTATGCAGATCCGTGACGAAGCCCACCGTTTCGGCATAACATTCCATAGGAATCTTCGCAGCAAGGCTCAGATCCAGAGTGCATTGCGGGAGATCAAAGGAGTCGGCGAGAAGACGGAGCGACGCCTTCTGATGCACTATGGTTCCGTGACGCGCATAGCCGCCGCCTCGCTCGAAGACCTCTCCGCGCTGGTCCCGAAACCGGTCGCTGAACAGATACTCAAGACACTCAAAGAAAACAATTAAGGCATGAACTACAGAATAGGTAACGGTTACGATGTACACGCATTGGAGGAAGGGCTGCCGATGTGGCTCTGCGGCGTGCGGATTGAAAGCGGGATGGGCTTTGTGGCTCATTCAGACGGAGATGTGGCCATCCACGCCCTTTGCGACGCCCTGCTCGGCGCCGCGGCTCTCGGCGACATCGGCCAGCATTTTCCCGACACCGACGACAGATGGAAAGGGATAGACAGCAAACTGCTGCTGAAGGAAGTTGTGAATATGCTTGCGGACAGGGGCTACTCCCTTGTCAACGCCGACATCACTATAGCACTCCAGTCTCCGAAACTCCGTCCGCACATCGACGCGATGCGCCGGACCCTCGCCGAGGTTATCGGCTGCGACACCGACCGGATTTCCGTCAAGGCCACGACCACCGAGCGTCTCGGCTTCGTTGGCCGCGGCGAAGGCTGCGAAGTCTGGGCCACGGTCCTCATCAGTGCCTGAGGTGACCGCATCAATATCGCTCATATCAGACCTTTACCGTCTCACTTTCAAACAGCATCCTGGGGCTTTCTTATTGAAACCATCCATACTTTGTCTATATTTGTCTTTTAGTTTCAACATAAATATCATATGTCCCTGGCGAATGATAAATTTATTAATAAAATAAATGTACTTTCACTCTTTTCCGGATGTGGAGGTATGGATCTGGGTTTTGAGGGAGACTTCCGTTGCCTTAGGAAAAGCGTCAATGAGCAGCTGCATCCTGATTGGATTTCCGAAGAAGACGGCGACTGGGTGAGATTGGCCCCAACAAGATTCCAGACCGTCTTCGCCAATGACATCAGACCTGATGCGAAAGCAGCCTGGACGAACTATTTCAGAGGCAGGAAAAACAATGCTGAAAACATCTATCGCCAGGAGAGTATAGTCGACCTTGTCAAGAAATGCAAGAACAAGGAGTTCTCTTTCCCGTCCGGCGTCGACATTGTCACCGGAGGTTTTCCTTGCCAGGACTTTTCGGTCGCCGGGAAACGGCTCGGCTTCAATTCACAGAAAAGTCATCTGGGGGTGTTGCTCGAAAAAGATGAGCCATCGGAAGAAAGCAGAGGAAAGCTGTACATCTGGATGCGGGAGGTGGTGTCCATTGTCAAGCCTAAGATGTTCATCGCAGAGAATGTAAAAGGCCTGACCAATCTCAATGACGTCAAGGAAGTCATAGAGCATGACTTTTCCGCCGCCTGTGACGGAGGCTATCTTGTCATTCCTGCAAGAGTGCTTTATGCCGCGGACTATGGTGTTCCTCAGTCCAGGGAGAGGGTAATATTCTTCGGGTTCAGAAAAAGTTGCCTGAAGAAAAAAGCTCTGGAGGAGCTTTCCCGCATGACCATATCACCGGATTATGATCCGTATCCTCAAAAAACGCATGGGCAAGACCTGAAGCCTTATGTCACCTGTGCGGATGCCTTTGTGGGGCTGCAGGAGCCGGGAACCTCTGTAGACGAAGCTCAGAAAGCCTACTCAAGAGGCAAGTTTCTCGGTCACGGACAAGGACAGAGCGAGGTGAAGCTGGACTCTGTCGGCCCGACCATCAGGTCAGAGCACCACGGCAACATAGAGTACAGACGTTTGTCCAAGGAACACGGCGGAACGCATTCCGAAGAGTTGGCCGCCGGTCTGCAGGAGCGTCGGCTGTCTGTCAGGGAATGTGCCAGAATCCAGACCTTCCCTGATGATTATGCCTTTGTCTTTGGGAAAAATGAACTTGGAAGAGGTCTGTCTTCCAGCGATGCCTACAAGATTATCGGCAATGCCGTCCCTTGCGTGCTGGCGTACAACATCGCCAAAAGCATCGAGTCCAACTGGGACAAGTATTTCAAGAAATAACCCCACACTTTAAGCCTGTTTCTCGACCATCACAGGAAGGCGGTTACTAGTACGCTCTTCCGTAGAGTTTCGGGGAGTTGAAGGAGGGCTTGCGGCCGGAGATTCCGAAGAGTTCAGGGATCGAGACAATCTCGTAACCCATCTCCTTGAGCTTTGGAATCAAGGTCTTCATCGCCTCGACGGTCCGTGCGTTGGTGTCGTGGAACAGAAGGATCCTCCCGTCATCGACCCTGTCGACAGTCATCGTCACCCGGTCCTCGACCGGCATGTCCGCCCGCCAGTCCTTGCAGCTGAGACCTGCGATGAACACCTTGTCATCGATCAGCGAGGCCACGTGCTGGTTGTGCGCCGTGAAAGGCGGACGGAGGTACATAGGCCTGACCCCGGCGTAGAGCAGAATCAAGGAATCTGTTCTGGCGACCTCCTCAAGAATCTTGTCATCGGAGACCTCGGTGAGGTTCGGGTGGGAGAACGTGTGGTTCTCCACATCGCAGCCAAGGCTCACCATACGGCGGATTATCGGAGCCGTGGACTCGTCGATCTTCTGGCCGATGAGGAAGAACGAAGCCCTTACCCCGTTCTCTTCAAGGATGTCAAGCATCTTCGGGGTGTACTCCAGACTCGGCCCGTCATCGAAAGACAAGGCCACATATTTAGGAGTCACGGGGCCGCAGCTGCCGCCGCAGTCATCCGTTTCTTGAGCGAAGGCCGCCGCTCCGCAAAAGAACAGCAGCCCCGCCAAAAGATTGAAAAATCGCATCTTCGTAAAAATCAATCCGTTTCGGAAATGTTAGAATCCTCTTCCGAATTTCATCCAGTACTTGGTCTCAAGCTTCTTCCAGCGCTCGGCGCAACGGTCGTGGACATCGGCTGTGTAGGCGTTGAGCAGAGCCGCCTTCTTGCGGGCACCTGCTTTTGAATATTCAGCCTCAAGCTCGCCAAGGCCTTCGAAGGCCATGTCCTCCATCTCAAGCACATTCTTGTTGAAGTCCTTCTTGACGCTCTGCCAGGAAAGGGTCGCAAGCTTGTTGGCTCTGCGGAACTCCCACAGCACGCTTTCTGGATAGTATTCCTTCTGGCCACACTTGTCGAAGGCCGCAGGCAGCTTCGTGCTTCCGCAGAAAATCGGGATGCGAGGGCTCTGGGCAGGATTGTCGACAGCGTACCAGCAGATTCCGCCGATTCCGTCAGGAAGCCAGCCGCGGCTCTGGATCACGGTCGAATAAGAACACCAGGCGACCGCCAGGGTTCTCTTGAAATCAACCGTTCCCGGGGCTATGCTGTTGAGTGTCTTGCGGGTGGAGGTGGTCAGCCACGGGTTGGCCAGAGGGCTGATCTTCTTGTGCGCAGGGACACCGTCCTTCTCATCGACATCGATAGTCCAGTTCTTGCACATATCCCATTCAGTGCCTTCATAAGTGTCTCTGAGCAAAGCCATAACCTTTCTGACATCGACCAGGGAATCAGGCTTAACCGAGAACGGGATCTCGTCCTGGCCGTACTCAAGTCCGAGCGAAGGGGCCAGCAGGCTGAACACCCTGAACTCTCTCTCGCGGTAGTTCCTGCCCTGTCCGTAGGAGCAGACGAAGACTTTCCAGAAGACGAACTCACCCTTGCCGTCCCAAAGACCGTTGTCGATGGCGATCTGCTCAAGGTTTTCACCGGCCATGAAGTTCTCGGTGTCGGCACGGTCTATCTTGCCTATTCTCGGAAGGTTGGCGGAGATGCCGATGTGGTCGTCAGGAATTCTCTGCGCGGCCCAGGCAGCTCCGATCTTGTCCTTTCCTGCTCCGAGGATTTCAAACTGCCAGACCTCTTTCGGGTCTGAAACGGTGAGGCATTCGCCGGAATCGCCGTAGCCATATTTCTCGGCGAGGGTTCCCATAAGCTTGACCGCGTCGCGGGCTGTGGAGCAGCGCTCGAGCGCAAGGCGGCAGAGTTCCTCGATGAGAAGAGGAGCGTTCTTGTTGACGAGGGTGTCAGGACCGCCGAAAGTGGTCTCTCCGATGCCGACTTGCTTCTCGTTCAGCGAAGGGTAGCCGGTGTTGACATAGGAATATGTGTGGGCGACCTGCGGGATCTCAAGGATGTACTTGACCCCGACGGTGTCAGTGACGAACTTTGTCTTGCGCCAGGCCTTTCGGATCCAGGTAGTGGAACCGGGCTTGTGGTCTTTGGCCGGAACGATGTTGACCCAGGTGTGGGATGTTCCGTCGCAGGTGTGTGAAGTCATCACAGAGCCGTCCGTGCTGGCCAGCCTTCCTACTACAATGCTGGTACATTCCAGTCCAGCGCTTTCCTCATCCTGAGCCCGTGACACGTAACCTACGGACAGAACCGCCACAGCGATCGCAAGAAATTTTCTAATCATTTTCTGAAGTTTAATTTTGAATTTACCAAAGATAGCAAAAGGATTCCTAACGATGAAAACTCCCGGAGACTATTTCTTGTCCCCGAGGTCAAGAATGCGGACATTGCGGATCTTCAGACCCTCTCCATGGCCGCAGAACGAGATGTAACCCTTCCTGTTGAACATTCCGGGATGGTTGCGGTGGTCGACCGTGTAAGGATTCTTCCCACCGTCCTCGGACACGTTGTGTCCTTTGCAGGCCTTGCGGACATCACCGTCCACGACCACCTCGCCGTTCACTGTCACCTTGATGTGGTCACCCTCGACCCGGATCTCCTCAGTACTCCACTCTCCGAGAGGCTTGTGGACGATGCGCTTGGCTGGAATCACGCCATAGACCGAGCCGTGTACCTGGTACTCGCGCAGATTGGCGTACATCGGAGCGTCGTGGTCGAGAATCTGCACCTCGCACATACCTTCGTAGGCGGCGTCGACACCCATCGGAGTCCTCACTCCCACACCGTTGTTCACACCCGGACGCAGGAAGCAGAACTCGAAACGGTAGACGAAATTGCGGTACTCCTTCTTGGTGTAGAGGTTGCCGGAAGTACCGTAGCCGGCTGACACATAGATGGCTCCGTTGACAGGAGTGTAACCGTCAAGGTCGCCCTGCCACTTGTCGAGAGAGGTCCCGTCAAAGAGCATCTCGAAGCCCTGTTTTTTCTCTTCGGCCGTCAGGGCGGAAACCGGAGACGGCACGGCCGCTCCGAGGATCTTGCCGATCTCATCGACAGCGTAGCCGTCATCGGCGCTTCCGGATGCACGGAAGATTTCCACAGCCTTCTCAAGATCGGCCTTTAAATCAGCATAGTTGATTTCTTCGGTTGTCTTTGACGCGATGGCCTTCACACATTCGGCAGCTGCGTGCCTGACACCTTTGTCGCTGTCATCCAAAGACTTGCCGGCAAGGAGGAAGGCTTTCATCGTAGGCACTGAAGAAAGAGCGCCGAGAATTTTCTTCTTCACATCCGGAGTCTTGGCAAGGTCAAGGGCCCGCGCGAAGTCGGAACATTTCTTTTTGAGGTCGGTCTCGTACTTTGAAACCAGTGAAGTGTACCTGTTCAAAGCCGGTACAGACAGATTCTCTTCAGAAGCTGCGACCTTCAGAAGTTCCGGAGCGACCTCGAAGCTGCCGACATACAGCAAAGCCTCTGCCGCGGCCTTGTCTCCGGACTCATAGGCGGCCGTAAGGTCCGCGACAGACTCAGCGGCATCCGTCGCGGCAAGCACCCTGTAGAAAGCGGACGGAACGGAAGACTTGCCCATCAAAGCTTTGACCTTTGAATATCTCTCCGCAGGAGAAAGGGTGTGGAGTGCGCTGATCAAGGCATTCTGGTAAACGAAAAGGTCTCCTCCGGAAGACTTTCCAACCAGAGCCGCGACTTTTTCGGCATCCTGCACACCGACGACATTCTCAAGAGCCAGTTTGGCGAGGTTGGACACCGTGCTGTCCCCGGACTCTATCAATGAATATACCTTCGGAGCGGCTTCGGTCATCCTCCTGGACTTGACCAGATCAAGGAGACGGGCGACGTTGACAGGATTCTTTTCGCTGTCAAGCGCGGCGAGCAGGTACTGCTTATAGTCACCCTTGAAAGATTTCAGAGCCGTCAGGGCGGCGGAGGCGTTCTCTCCACCCAACTGGCCCACAAGAGCCTCGGCGGCCTTTTCTCCACCGATCTTGCCGGCCGCGGCTATGGCCGCCGCGCCGACCGCTCCGTTTTCGGAGACAGACCCGAGGACTATGTCGGAGACAGAAGAGATCTTGTTGTCACCGAACCAGTCAAGAAGATCGGTTCTGACCTCGGCGGAACGTTTGCTGAAATTCTTGCTGAAAAGAGGGACGAGATTCCCTGCGCCCAGAAGAGCTGTCGCGTTGTCGATCACTGAGTTCCTGTACTTGACGTCATCGCTGCCGAGGGCGGCCTCGACGACCTTCATGGCCTTAGACGGATCGTTCTTCATCTGTGCGAGAGCGCCGGCTGACTTGTAGGCCGAGACCTCGGAGGACATAAGATTCTTTGCGGCTTTGGCCACGGCCTTGTTCTTCGAGCCGTCCGCAAGTCTCACAGCCAGAGCCGCATACTCAGCCGGAGAGTTCTCTTTAAGAATTTCCAGGGAGGATTCCGAACCTATTGCCGCAAGCGCGGAGAAAAAGGCGTTGTCGTGAGTGTCAGAGTCCAGAGCCTTCGGAACGACCCACCCCTGGATGTACGGTTCGGCGGCGGATATGCCTTTTTCAGCAGCGGCAGCGGCGAGAAGCCTGCGGTCAGCCTTGCCTTCCTTAACCAGTTCAAGGATGGTGTCCTCCGTGCCGGGGATGTCCACCAGAGCGCCGATGGCGATGGAGGCCAGAGCCGGATCATAGACATATTCATTGAATATCGCAGCGTCCGCGGTGGTGGCGATTTTGCGGAACTGACTGAGCAGGAAGGCCTTGATTTCCGTGCAGGAAGCTTCTTTCACAGCCTGTGCGAAGCCTTCGCGCACAGCATCGACGCATTTGGAATCGGCCGAAGCGTAATCCGCAAGACCAGAGAGGGCATATTCATAAAGATTGTTGGCCACTCCTTCCGCGGCAGGCTTCATCAGCTTCGCGGTTTCGATCACAGAGGCAGGCGCGGCCGAGGCAAGGTCGGCGATCTGGGTGTTGAAATCGGTGACGGTGTTCGCCGGCATAGCGGCAAGCACGTCAGCCACGATAGTTTCGACAGTTCTTTGCCTTGCATCCTGCGCGCAAAGAGAGAATGCGGCTGCAAGAAATATGATGGACGAGATTAACTTTTTCATATTCAGATAATTATAAAATCATTGAACTCCACGGAGCGCGCATAGGCTGGTTGATCAGCCGGTTGGCGGCATCGTCATCGATGAAGAGCTGCTTCTCCGGATCGAAGCGCAGGGTCCTGCCGAGACGCAGGGCGCAGGCTCCGATGTTGACGATGGTGCAGCTGTGATGGCCGTTGTCCTCCGCCAAAGCGAATTTCCGGCGGGTCTTGACGCACTCCAGAAAGTCCGTGTGGCGGGGTTCCGGATCCGGAAGAGAATTGATGACATCCATCACGTTTGGAATCGTGCATTCAAATCCTTTGTAGACCTTGCCGTTAGGGCCTTCGATGTAAGGGACCTTGCCCTCGCTCTCGAAGCCTTCGCCTTCAAGGATGATCTTGCAGCCGTCGGCATAGGTGTAGGTGATGCTGCGCCATATTCCAACAGCGTCAGGATGCTGCTGCGGAGCGTCCACCTCGACTTTCACCGGGAAGGTGTCGTCCTTGCCGAGGATGTACTGGACCGGATCGATGTAGTGCTGTCCCATGTCCCCCAGGCCGCCGGACTCATAGTCCCAGTAGCCGCGGAACGTCTGGTGTACACGGTGAGGATGGTATGGCTTGTAAGGAGCCGGACCGAGCCACATGTCGTAGTCAAGTTCTTCAGGAACAGGCTGAGGGACAAGGTTCTCCTTGCCGGTCCAGAAGAACTTCCAGGCGAAGCCGGTGGCACCTGAGATCCTCACGGTCAGAGGCCAGCCGAGAAGACCGCTCTGCACCAGTTTCTTAAGAGGTTCCACCGTCGTACCGAGGCCGTAGAAAGTGTCCTTGAAACGGAACCAGGTGTCAAGACGGAAGATCCTGCCGTACTTGTTGACGGCCTCCACGACCTTCTGGCCTTCGCCGATGGTTCTGGTCATAGGCTTCTCGCAGAAAATGTCCTTTCCGGCCTTGCAGGACTCCACGGCCATTATCCCGTGCCAGTGCGACGGAGTGGCGATGTGGACGATGTCCACGTTGGAATCGTGCACAAGATCCCGCCAGTCCGTGTAGGCCTGGAGTTTCGTGCCGAACTTCTCGACTCCCTTCTTGAGGGCGTTGTCGAGGTGGTTCCTGTCCACGTCGCAAACAGCCACAAGACGGCAGCGTTCGTCGCTTGTGAAATGCAGGCCGCTCATTCCGATGCCGCCCGTGCCGATGATTCCTCTGGTCATCTGGTCGCTCGGAGCTACGAACTTCTTGTCGCCGTTCATCGCGCCGAACACCTTCCTCGGCAGAATCGTGAACAACGCCAGTCCCGCCGCTGACTTCTTGATAAAACTTCTTCTGGATTCGCCCATAATGCTATAAGTTTTGAATATTATCGGTTATGTGACCGTCCGCCCCAGCCGGAAAACCGCCCGTGCGGTCCCCGCTGAAACCCGGACTGACGAAGTTAGCAAAAACAAACGACACTTTCAACACGAAAGCGCCGTTTCAATCCGTTCCGGCCAGAAGTCACGGCCGGACAACAAAAAAGGCGGGAGAATCCTGCGACTCCCCCGCCCTGTCATATTCAGAGAAATTACTCGCCCTGACGGTCGCCACGACGGCCTCTGCGGTCGCCACGGCCACCTCTGCGGTCTCCGCGGTCGCCTCTGCGGTCGCCACGGTCTCCGCGTGAAGGACGTGAACCACCCTGCGCGTTGGCGGCGGCGGCAGTGTTAGGAGTAAGATCCTGCTTGCCGTAACGCTCACCGTTGCAGATCCACACCTTGATTCCGAGGGCGCCGACCTTGGTGCTTGCTACCGCAAGAGCGTAGTCGATGTCAGCACGGAATGTGTGAAGAGGTGTACGGCCTTCCTTGAACATCTCGCTTCTGGCCATCTCAGCTCCGCCTACACGGCCGCTGATCTGAACCTTGATGCCCTCGGCTCCGACCCTCATGGTTGAAGCTACAGCCATCTTGATGGCTCTTCTGTAGGAAACACGACCCTCGATCTGACGGGCGATGCTGTCAGCGACGATGTGGGCGTCCACCTCAGGTCTCTTGACTTCTAAGATGTTGATCTGGACATCCTTCTTGGTGACCTTCTTAAGCTCTTCCTTGAGTTTGTCAACCTCAGTTCCACCCTTGCCGATGATGAATCCAGGCCTTGCGGCGTGAATGGTCACGGTGATGAATTTGAGGGTTCTTTCGATGACAATCTTGGAGATGCTGGCCTTGGCAAGACGCTCTGTCAGATACTTGCGGATCTCATAGTCCTCAGCGATCTTCTCAGCATAGTTACCACCACACCAGTTAGAGTCCCAACCACGGGTGATACCGATTCTGTTAGAAATAGGATTTGTCTTCTGTCCCATATTACTTATTCTCCTCTACTGTTGTTGGTTGCTTTACGTCGAGAATGATGGTGACGTGGTTGGAACGCTTGCGGATCCTTCCGGCGCGGCCCTGAGGGCAAGGACGGATTCTCTTGAGCGTACGGCCTTCGCCTACCATGATCGTCTTGACGATAACGTTTCCGTTGTCCAGCTCTTTTGTCTTGTCCGGATTCTTGGCCTCCCAGTTGGCGATGGCGCTACGGAGGGCTTTCTCAAGCGGAATAGACGGCTGCCTCTTCGAGAAATGAAGAAGATCAAGCGCGCGGTTCACTTCCACACCTCTCACAGTGTCAGCGACAAGGCGCATCTTGCGAGGGGATGTAGGCACGTTATTCAGCTTAGTGATAGCTGTGTTCTTTTTGGCTTCCTTGAACTTCTCAGCCATTAATCTTTTACGAGCTCCCATAATTGAATTCTCTTTGATAATTACTACTTATTGTTGCCCGAATGGCCTTTGAATGTTCTGGTCGGCGCGAATTCGCCGAGCTTGTGGCCTACCATATTCTCAGTGATGTAAACAGGAATGAACTTGTTTCCATTATGAACTGCGACAGTGTGGCCGACGAAGTCAGGGGAGATCATGCTGGCGCGAGACCAGGTCTTTACGACCTCCTTCTTCTTGCTACCATCATTCATAGCAAGAATTCTCTTCTCCAGTGCTTCCTGGATGTATGGACCTTTTCTTAATGAACGACTCATAATCTTAAAGTTTAATTCCGTTTAACTACTTCTTCTTTCTTCTCTCGATGATGAACTTGTTGGAAGTAGCCTTAGGGTTACGAGTCTTGTATCCCTTGGCAGGAAGTCCCTTACGAGAGCGTGGATGTCCACCGGAGGCGCGGCCTTCACCACCACCCATCGGGTGGTCCACCGGGTTCATTACGACACCACGGTTGTGAGGTCTGCGGCCGAACCAGCGGGTACGGCCGGCCTTTCCGTCAGACTCAAGATTATGATCTGCATTAGAAACTGTTCCCACAGTAGCGCGGCAGGCCACGAGCACCATTCTGGTCTCGCCCGAAGGCAGACGGAGGATAGCGTAGTTGCCTTCACGGGCGGCGAGCTGGGCGAAGGTGCCGGCTGAACGGGCCATCGCGGCGCCCTGGCCAGGGCGAAGCTCGATGTTGTGGACGAGGGTACCTACAGGAATCTCGGCGAGCGGGAGGCAGTTGCCAAGCTCAGGAGCTACGCCTGAACCGGACTCGATAACCTGTCCGACCTTGATTCCGGCAGGAGCGATGATGTACTTCTTCACTCCGTCCTCATACTGTACGAGAGCGATGCGGGCGCTGCGGTTCGGATCGTACTCGACGGTAAGAACCGTAGCCTTCACATTGTCCTTGTCGCGGAGGAAGTCGATGACACGGTACATTCTCTTGTGACCGCCACCACGGTAACGAACGGTCATCTGACCGGTGTTGTTCCTACCGCCTGTGCTCTTGAGAGGTTCCAACAAAGCCTTGCACGGCTTCTTGGCAGTGATTTCATCAAATGCACTGATAGCCTTGTTCCTGGTACCAGGAGTAATCGGCTTGAATTTTCTGATTGCCATTGCCTTGTCCCTCCTTAAATATTACTGTAGAAATCGATCTTGTCATCACCGGCAAGGGTCACATAGGCCTTCTTGTAGTGATTGGCGCGTCCGCGGAGCACACCTGACTTGCTGTAGCGGGATTTCTTCTTTCCGTGATAGTTCACGGTGTTGACATCCACTACAGAAACATTGTAGAACTGCTCCACTGCGGCCTTTATCTGAAGTTTGTTGGCATCCCTGTCAACAATGAAGCCGTAACGGTTGTACTTCTCAGTCTGAGCCGTGAGCTTCTCAGTTACTATTGGCTTGATTAAAATTCCCATCTCTTTGCGCTTTTAACGTTTAACCCTGGCTGAGAGAATGTCCTGCACACCGTCAACGAGAACCATTGAGTTGGCGTTCATGATGGTGTAGGTGTTGATTTCGTCAACAGTGATCACCTTTACCTCAGGAAGGTTACGTGATGAAAGGAAAATGTTGTTTGAGTTGGCTGGAAGCACTACGAGAACTTTTCTCTGGCCAGCCTTGAGAGCGTCAAGGATGTGGATAAGTTCCTTTGTCTTAGGAGCTTCCATAGCAAACGGCTCCACGAACACGATAGCGTTCTCCTGAGCTTTGTAGGAGAGGGCTGAGCAACGTGCGAGAGACTTCAGCTTCTTGTTGAGCTTGAACCTGTAAAGACGAGGTTTAGGACCGAAAACGCGGCCACCGCCAACGAAGATGTTGGACTTCAAGCTACCGTGGCGCGCGCCACCGCCGCCCTTCTGGCGACCGAGCTTTTTGGTGGAGTGAGCGTTCTCGCTGCGGTCTTTTGTCTTGGCGGTACCCTGACGCTGGTTGGCGAGGTACTGTACTACATCAAGATAGATCGCGTGGTCGTTCGGCTCTACACCGAACACGTTCTCGTCAAGGACAACCTTCTTTCCGGATTCAGATCCGTCAATTTTCAATACTGGTAATTCCATAACTAAAACTCTAATGCAAGATAAGAACCCTTGGCTCCTGGAACGGA
>CAVEYE010000055.1:0-2727 GCA_963619595.1 bacterium
CCTTTCTCATCGCTGAGTTAGGTTTCTTAGGGGTCGTCGTGTAAACACGAAGACAAACGCCTCTCCTCTGAGGGCAAGCGTCCAGCGCACGAGACTTGCTTTGAGCGGTGATAGTCTCGCGTCCTTTGCGAACTAATTGTTGAATTGTTGGCATAAATGATTGTAAATCTAATATTTATGTTCCCCAAAAACAATTTGGGGCTGCAAATATAAGGATAATTCTTGTAATTACCAAAGTTTAAGAGAGACTGATGATTGAGGATTAACGATTTATATCAGTCTGACGCTCCGGACCAAGTACCTGACATTGTCCGGAACACAGGGTGAACCTATTCTATGCAGCTGGCCAGACAGGTCATCGAACCGGACGGACGGAACTCTATGCCCGTGGAGGTGGCGGGGATAAGGACTGTCTCTCCCTGACGGAGGGTCACGGTGTGCTTCTGTCCGTCGCTCTCACTGTCGACAAGCGAGCCGCTTCCGGCCACGCACATCACCACGACGAAGGAGTCAAGCCCCGAAAGATCCTTGACGCAAGGCTTGTCCAGATCGAAAAGCGAAGTGGTGAAGTACCTGCAGCTCACGAGCGGAGTCTCGGCATCCTTGACCAATGAATATTCAGTCTTGTAGTCCGGGTAGACATCGTAGTCGATGGCCTCCTTGGCCTGCTCGATGTGCAGTTCGCGCGGCTTGCCGTCAAGACCCAGACGGCCGTAGTCGTAGATCCTGTAGGTGAGGTCGGAGGTCTGCTGGATCTCGGCCACGAAAGAACCCGCTCCGATGGCGTGGATCCTGCCGGCGGGGAGGAAGAACACATCACCGGGCGCTATCTTGTGCCTTGCCAGCACATCGGTGATCGTGTGGTCTTTGACGCGCTGTTCATATTCATCAGGAGTGATCCACTCCGTCAGGCCGCTCAGCAGGTGGGCGCCGTCATCGGCCCCTACGACGTACCACATCTCCGTCTTGCCCTTCATTCCGGGATGGGTTCTGGCGGCAAGGTCATCGTCCGGATGCACCTGGATGGACAGGTCGCTCTTGGCGTCGATGAACTTGATGAGAAGAGGGAACTCCGTGCCGGTCTTCTCGAAAACCTTCCGGCCGACAAGTACGGGACCATATTCAGCCATCACTTCGGTCAGGCTTTTGCCTGCGAGAGGGCCGTTGGCGACGGTCGAGACGTGGCCTTCGACGGCCGAGATCTCCCAGCTTTCGCCGATCTTGTGCTGTTTTGTCTTTATGCCCTTGAAGGGCGCGATCTTTTCACCGCCCCACACCATTTCGCGCAGGTACGGCTCGAATTTGAGAGGATACATATTCATTAAGTCCGTTGTTTTCACCTATTTATCGAGTTCCGTGAGGGCGAAGGCATAGGCTCCGAGGGAGATGGCCTTGCTCGCTCCGATCTTGGAACGCATCACGCCGACGCGCTTCTGAGGGTCATAGACGACCTCGCGGTCGCTTCCGTAGACCTTGAGTCTGCGGGCCTCGCCGCGGGCGAACTGCTCGAACTCCGCCGGATCGTCGAGGTTGTAGACCTTCATCTGGACTCTGTTCAACTGTTCGCCGGTAAGCTGGTGCATCTTGGAACGCATCGTACGTAAGATTCCCGGCATCAAGTACTTGTAGTTGTGCATCACGCCGCCGCCGATCACGATGAGACCGTCGATGAGGGTGACAGCCGTGGCCATCGCGTCGCCGGCCACCTCGCCCATCTTGTCGAAGGCGCGGATCGCCGCCACAGCGTCTCCCGGACGCTTGCCGTCGATGACCTCGCCGAGATCCTTCGGCTCAAGTCCGTGGTCAGGGTCGCCCGTCAGTTCGCCGTAGACTCTCTTCACCGCACGGATCGAGGCTCCGTCCTCGACGATGATGTCAGGGTTGTCAGGATGCTTGAGGCAGAAGGTCTCCACGCAGGAGTTGTCGCCTCGGTTGAGTTCGCCGTTGACCACCACACCGATGCCAAGGCCGGTGCCGAAGGTGTAGCCGATGAGGTTGCTGTAGCGTTTGGCGCTGCCTGCCGCCTCAAGACGGGCGTTGACCTCGGGGAGAGCGCCGGCGAGAGCCTCGCCATAGGCGTAGAGGTCACCGTCGTTGTTGATGTAGACAGGGATGCCGAAAGTGTCTTCGAGGAAAGGCCCGAGGGCGACACCGTCCCTGAATGACGGGAAATTAGGCAGGTAGCCGCCTATGATGCCGTCAGGGTAGTCGGCGGGGCCGGGGAAACAGAAACTGATCGCCACTGGTTTCTCCTCGCCGAGTTCTTCCTTTATCTGTGTGAAACCCCTCACCATCGTCCACAGACAACGGTCAAGGTTGTCTGCGTTGGAAGGCAACGTGATCGGTTCGCAGCAGAATTCTCCGCCTTTCATAGCGCCGAAGACCATGTTGGTGCCGCCGGCGTCAAGGGTCATCACGACTCTGTTATCGTTCTTAATGTCGGACATATTGTGTTTTTTGATACCGCGAAGATAATCAATATTCGTCAATGAATATGTCCCTTGATCTTGTCTTTCAGTTTCAAGGCAATCATATATTCAATAAATATTAGTATATTCGCAGAGCCGTGCGGTGGGACGCAGGATGGACCCGCAGCCGGAAATGAAGGACAGAAGGTTGAATTATGAATATGAGTTTCGCATGTGCGAAACACCTTATTTCCCGTCACGGCAGTGACGGAGCAAGTCCCTCCCCCCGAGGGGAGGGATTTAGGGAGGGGGTAACGTG
>CAVEYE010000056.1:0-6448 GCA_963619595.1 bacterium
GGCGATACCCAAAGCCGGTCGCCGTGCGTGGAAACGCCCCTCTCACGCACGGGACCGGGAGAAAGTGCCTGCAGCCCGGGAAAGTGTGTCGGCCGCTAAGCGTAACTGTGCATTCCGCCGAGAAGATAGTTGACACCGAAATAGGTGAAAAGCACGGAGGCGGAAAGGACGAGAGTGTAGATGTGATAGGCCCTCGGGCTGCGCAGGAACGGGATTCTGGCCCGATGTACGCCTGCCGAGGCGATCAGGAAAGTGACCAGCGCCCAGGTCTCCTTCGGGTCCCAGTTCCAGTAGCACCCCCAGGAGACATTCGCCCAGACCGAGCCGGCCACAATGCCGGAGCCAAGCAGGAAGAGGGTCGGGAACATCAAGGCCTCGCTCATCAGCGCCATTCTGGAGACGGCGGCTTTCGAGGCGGAATCACCGCGGAACGAGACACAGAAACCGCACAGGCCGTTGACCATTATGACGGCCAGAGCGGTGTAGGACAGCATCATAAGAGAAACGTGGATGCTCAGCAGCGGGGAGGACAGGACAGGCATCAGTTGAGTCACCGCAGGGTTGGCGTTACCCATAGCGGCCACAAGGGTGGCGAGCGAGGCGACTATGAGGCCGAAAGGAAGCGCCAGCGGGAACCTGCGGAATCCTGCCACGGCGGCCAGAGCGGCGGTCCAGGCGATGGCGAGCATAGTTTCAGCCCCGTTGGAGAAAGGAATATGTCCGCCGGCAATCCAGAGAAGTCCCAGGACAAGGGTCAGACCAAGGAAAAAGAGGACGGCAGCGGCCAGGGTGACGGCCTTGGATATTCGTAAAAACTTAGGCACTTCACCGGAGTTAGCCTCCACCGAAGCGGCGGAAGTCCTGGCTATCCGGCTCATCGCTAGGGCGAGGGCCAGAAGGCCGGCAAGCAGGAAAGTTCCGGCGAACGGGAAGAGAGGAGGCAGAGCGTTGTAGATCCGCTCGGCCTTGATTCTGAACGGGTCAGGCATCTCGTTCCCCATCTTGGTCTCCTGGAAACGGCGCAGTTTGTCAAGCGATTCATCCAGGGTCGCATAGTCCTTGTTGACCACAAGCTCGAAGATGTAGTCCATCGACTTGCGGACGAAAAGCCATTCCTCGTCGGCGGTTCCGTCAGGCAGCCTGTCGCTCTGGGAGTACCAGCCGAGCCGGCCGGCAGAGTCGCGCAGAGGGTAGATCTTCAGCAGTCCGCCGGAGTACAAAGCCTTGAGGGTGGCCTCCTTGTCCATGGCGTCCACTGCCTTTTTCCGCTTGTGCATCGGAACATCCTTCCAGCTGCTTCCATAGAAAATCCAGCCCGTAAGCACCTGCTCGTCAGTCAGTCCACTCACTCCGGAAGGTCCGTAAAGCTTGGAGGCGAAGTCAGAGGCGAGGGTCTGCAGCGGGCAGATACGGCCGTGGTAAAGCACATAGAGTCTGCCGAACTCCGCGGCCTGCTCCTTCGGCAGGACTTTGGGAGAAGCCTTGCCGGACGCCGGGGCGGCAGACAGGACAGCCGCACCGAAACACAGGGCGATAGCGAAGGTCGACGAGCATCTCATCGCTCCCTCGAAAAGTTTCCTGAACCTTCCGTCAGTGAAGAAGAAGAGCAGAAGTCCAAGCAGCAGAAGAACATAGCCAGCATAGACCACGGTAGTCCCCACCGGATCGTGACCTACAGTGAACGACACTCCCCCTTCATCGCTGTCATAGTCCGTCTGGTAGAACCGGTAACCTTTGCAGGACAGGATCCGGTTCATCCTGATCTCGCCTTCCCGGAGCGTCTGACCGTCTTTCACGAAACGGACGACCGACCTGAAATCAGCGGCAGCATCGGTTCCCGGATGGTAAACCACCTCGAAATCAGAGAGTTCCACGGTAAAAGGCAGCCGCTCCGAAGTCCCGTCTTTCAGTTTGAAAGTCCCGGACGACTCCCCCACTCGCACGTAAAGCAGCCCTTTCTTGGCGGAAAAGGCTGTCACAAGCGCCCCGACCACGATCAGGACGAGAGAAAAATGAACGGCCGCGGCGGCCGGTCTGCCTGCGAAAAGTTTAGACATCATCCGACGTACATCTACATCTTATGGTAAAAAAATTCCGGGCCGGAGGGGCTTTACACCTTCCGGCCTGGAACACTGGATCTTAAATGCTGTTGATGAACTTGACGACTGCGTCACGCTCAGATTTTGACAAGGCTCTGAACTCCTCGACGGACTTGCGGGCGTCGCTCTGGGCGGAGCCGTGCCACATTATCGCCTCGGTCACCGTCCTAGCGCGGCAGTCGTGAAGCCTGTCCACACCGCCGGCGACGATCTCGCTGAGGCCTCGACCCCAGAGCGGAGTCGTCCTGCACCAGCCTGTACGGATGTCGTTCTTCATAAAGAGCCTGTGCTGGACCATATCGGAGTAAGGCCAGATCGTCTGGTGAGGGTAGCGGGGCAGTCTCGGGTCGCCGTCCTCGAAGAAGCCGTTCGGATCGGTGAAATTGTCCTCGCCGGTCGTCCAGCTCGGGCGGTGGCAGTAGGCGCAGCCGATCTTCGTGAAAAGATCCTTTCCTTTGATCACATCAGGATCGTCCATATCCCTTGCGGCAGGCACGGCCAGACCGCGGTGCCAGATCATGAAGTCGACATATTCATCATCCGTCATCTCGACATCCAGGTCTTTGGACATCAGGTAGTTGTAGATGTCGGTGCTGACATCGCCGGTCTTGTTCTGCTCCGGGAAGTACTTGTAGAAGTCCTTCTGCACATCAGGGTCCTGCGAGGCGACCTTCGCATAGGTGGCTGTCATATAGTGGTAGCGTCTGTCGCTTCTGGTCACGTTGGTGATGTTCCAGATTGCGTTCGCTCCGGCCGCGTCCTGCAGAGGGCCGCGGCTCAAGGCGTAGGTGTAACGCTTTGGATGCGTGGTCTTTCCATAGAGGCTTACCCACTCGCCGTTGGCGAAGATGGACGGGTTCAGCTGGACTCCGGCGGCCTCCTCGGCGGCGTACTGCGCCTTGAGGTCGGCGTCATCGATAGCGTCGAGCAGCCCGACTCCGTAGACTCCGATGGTGGACTCCACCCTGAAGCGGACATCTGAATATGGCACCGTGGTGGTCGTGCCGTTCTTCGTGACCTCCAGAGGCACATAGAACGCATCCTCCGGAACGACGACCTCAGGGTAAATCAGGCTGTAGGACTCCCCGTCAGGGAACTTGTTACCCCATTCGTCGACATATTCAATCCAGTTGATCTTAATCTTGCTTTCATCGAGCGGAGCCTTGAAAGGCGTGACCGCGAGAGTCTGGGGCATTCCGGTCAGCGAGCTGAGGTAAGTGTCCGTGTCGTCGGTGATCACGAGCAGGTAGCCGTTGCCGTTCTTGTCGGCGCGGTATTCCGTCTGACGCTTGCCATGGCTGTAGTTAGGATGACAGTAGAGGCAGCCGCGGCGCACCATCAAAGGGCCGAGGCCGCAGAACGCCCCGTTTTTGTTCTCGTTGTAGTCTTTCTCGAAGAGCAGTTCGCCGTTCTTGAAGGCCTGGATCATTCCGGAATTTTCAATGACCGGGGTCGGCTGTTCGTAGGCGGAGGCGCTGGAATTGAACGCAGTGCCGAGTTTCCCTCCGGCGTACCACTCATCGCTGAGTTCTGTGGAAGGCTGCGGTTCGTCAGAGCCTCCGTCACCGTTGCAGGCGACGAAGGCTGATAGAGAAACCGACAGGACCAATGCTGTCTTAAAGTTCATTTCCTTAGAGATTTTTATTCATTCACCAGAGCCTGACGGGCGGCTTCAAGAGCGTCGTTGAGGTCGTCGCAGGCATCGATAGCCTCTTTGACTTTGGCGTCGCGGTAGTTCTTGACGAAAGGTTTCGGCATCGCGGAGATTTTCTCAAGGCAGGTGGCGATGGCGGACTTCACCCCTTCGTCGGCCGCCTTGTCAACCCCTGCGAGGTAGGCGCTTACTGAATATGCCTGAGCGGATGTCGCTCCGAGAGCGCCGAAATAGGCGTTGCGGATGCTGACGATGTTGTCGTAGAAATCCTCGATGGAGTTCCAGGAGTGAGGTGACTCGATGTAGTTGACATCCTCTCCGGTGTAAGGCTTGCCGATCTTCTGGCTGCCGACCTCGTCCACGATGTCCTTGCAGCCCTCGATGATCTGCTCGGAGCCGGCCGTGACTGATTTCCAGACACTTCCAGCCTGGCCGCAAAGTTTCATCTGCTCGCCGAAATCATCTTCCGGCTCCATCTCGGCATCCTCGATCAAAGCTCTCTTCTCCTCAGTGACATTGTCAAGCCCGGCCCAGGCAGCCTCGAGTCTTGAGGCGCTGAGAGCCAAGTCTTTAGCGACAGCCACAGCGTAGAGGAGTTCCTTGGAAGGGATCTCTGAAGCGGCACGCTCCTTTCCCTCGCGGAAGATGATGTACTCGATTCCGTGGAAACCCACAAGACCGTTGTTAAGGTTGGCGACCGTGTTCTCGATGTCGGACATCATCTTCTCGCTGTCGAGAAGGTTCTCAAGGGCGACCTTGTCCAGAGGCCAGGTGTCGATGTGAGGGTCGATGCTGTACTTGGAAGCTGCTCCGAAGAGGAAGGCCTCGCTCCACTCCCAGTACTGGCGGGCGGACTTCCAAAGGTCGCACGCCGTCTTGACCGAAGCGTCTGTAGGGTTGGTCCGGACAGCATCGATGGCGTTCATAAGGTCAAGGGACTTGTCGGCCAGAGCCTTGTAGGTAGGGATGACGGTGTTGTCCACGAAAGCCTCGTTGACTTTCTGGAGTTCAGCCTCTTTCTGTGATGTCGGGTCCGTGTCGTTGTTCTTGTCGCAGGCCACGACCGCAAGGGCTGACAGAGCCAGCGCCGCGATTGATCTAAAAGTCTTTCTCATTGCTTGTTAGTATTTAATTTATTGATTTTCAAATATTCCGCAACTACCCGATCCGGGTGACGGCGCATATTCATAAGTCTTTCACCTCTTGAACCAGCCGCTGAAGGCGATTCCGAGAGTGACGGAAGGCTCGTCGTTGAACGGAGCCACATAGAAGCGTTTTGAATATTCAGCCTTGACCACGATTTCATCTATCGGGTACCAGTTGATGCCGGCAGCGACCCTGTGCTTGCCGCACCACTTGTAGTCAAGCACACCGTCCGCCACCTTGAACATCGAATCGTAGTACTCGTAGTGGGCGAAAACATAGCATCTGCTCTTCTTCTTGAGAAGGGAAAGCACATCGAACCCGGCCTCGAAACCGCCCACGATGGCGTCCGAGCCGACAGCGTTGTGCGGCGACGGCGAGGCGTTGGACATATTGTTCTTATTGAATGCCGTGATCTGCTGGGAATCATTGAGATGGGCATAGTCGAAGCAGCCTCTTGCGATGATGCCGTGACCGCTGTAGGTGAAGTCAGCCGAACCGATCATCACCTCTCCCTTGCAGTCCTTGTACTTGGAATTCTTGGTCAGCGAGTTGCTGAAACTTGAGCCGAAGTAGCCGCTGAGGCCTACCCTGAGTCCTTTGACGGAACGGTTGTCGATCCTGAACGCTCCGGCGTAGGAATTGGCGATCTTGAATTCGTAAGGTGACCCCGCTCCGCCCTGGATGAAATTCTCGGTCCCGAAGCGGTCCGAATCCAGACCCGGCAGGAACATCAGTTCGTAGGACCACTTGCCCAGGTCGCCGAGAACCTCGACGCCAGGCTCATGCCAGGTGCAAGGAAAGACGGTGTTCTCCCCTTCCTGCCTGTAGGCCGTGAAGAATTCCGTAGGAAGATGGTGGCCGTTGGTCAGTCCAACAGGGACTATGACCATTCCTGTCCTGACCTTGAACGCGGGACAGATCTCTTTCTGAAGCCAGAACTGCTCAAGGGCGACCTCACCGCCACGCTCGATTTCGTTCTCGTACTCCCCCGTCTCGTCGGCCTCCAGTTCGACGGCGCTTTCCGTACCTCCGTGTTCGAACTCGATCTCGGTGCCGAGCGTCCAGCCCTTGCCGAAATCATAGCCAAGATTGATGACGAAATGAGGTATGTCGAAACGGCCGTGGCTCTTGTCGCCGGCGTATTTCTCCGGAGTGTTGTACCTCTGCCAGGCATCGCTGTAGAAGTTGCGGGTCATCATCGCCTCGCCGTAGCCTCCGATGGAGAGCCTCTGTGCGTCAGCCACCAGACAACTGAAAATCAATGCGATAAGTGTCAGAACTTTCTGTCTCATAGTAATTCCGCTTTTAACACCGCGAAATTACCTCGTCCGGAAAGTTCCGGCAATCGCAAAGATTAGGTATTCTGTCCGGATTTCCGCCTCACAAGTGGCGAAAAGTTGGTATTAATCGTTTAGAAGGATGCCGGCGACATCCTTCTACTGAGCCTGCACCTCGACAAGACCCATCTCAGCCGCCTTCACGCGCATGAAGGCGTCGGCCTCCTCGAAATTGTTGCCGATGCGGCCGTCCAGAATAGCCTCCTTGACAT
>CAVEYE010000057.1:0-15358 GCA_963619595.1 bacterium
GTTCTTCTCTGACCTCCGCCGTCTTGACAAGCCGGCCTGGCTGCTCCAGTACAACCGCGAGGCCCATAACCTTGTCCAGCGCCGCAACTGCAAGGACCTTTCCGTCAGACTCCAGCAGTTCTTCGACCACTACCTGAAGGGCGAACCTCTTCCGGCCTGGATGAAGTCCGGAGTGCGCTACGAGGACAAGGGTGAATATTCCGGCTTCGAGAACGCCGAGTAGTGTCGGCGCTCCGCTGACATGTCCGCGGAACATTGCGCCGGCATATTCAGAGCCGGCATATTCGGAACGGTCATATTCAGAACGGTCATATTCGGAAAAGAAAAAGTTATGATAAAGCTTGCGATTTTTGACTTGGACGGCACTCTGCTGGACACCGCGGCCGACCTCGGCGATGCCTGCAACTACGCTTTGAGGCAGTGCGGCTTCCCGGAGCATCCGATCGGCGACTACTACCAGATGGTGGGCCGCGGAATATACAATCTCTTCAGGGTCGCCATGCCGGCCGAAAGCGCCACTGAGGACAATGTCCGGAGGATGGCGGACTTCTTCCTGCCGTACTACGACGCTCATAAATGCGACCTGACGCATCCCTACGAAGGCATTCCGGAGATGCTGGCGGCAATGTCGGCGGCCGGAGTGCGGCTCGCCGTCGCTTCCAACAAGTACCAGGACGGGGCTGAAAAGCTGGTGAAGCATTTCTTCGGTGACTATGGTTTCGTGAAGATTCTAGGCCAACGTGAGGGCCAGCCCATCAAGCCGGACCCGGAGATTGTGTCCCAGATCCTTGCAGCCGTTCCCGGCGTGACCAAGGAGGAGACGGTCTACGTCGGAGATTCCAATGTGGACATGCAGACCGGCATCAACGCCGGAGTCCGCACGGTCGGAGTGACCTGGGGTTTCCGCTCCCGCGAGGAGCTGGCGGCCTATTCTCCTTATGCGTTGGCTGACAGTCCGTCAGGGATCGTCGAGGCGGCTGGGTTGTCTGACGCCGCGGTGAAAAGAACCGAAAAAGAATAAAAACCTGCGGGGCTGGATCCTGCCGCAAGAAAGTGGCGGATTAAACTTTAAATGGGTGGGGTAATACATTGATGTACAATGTGTTACCCCTCACCACATTTTTTTTAAAACCGGCCGGATTGTCCCGTGACGTGCGGTAAGGCTTTGGAAAATTTCGAAAAGTCAGCCTTCAGCGGAGCTGGAAAAGGTTTTTTTATTCGGCTAATCTTTTTTATATTCGCACCTGCGTTCGTTTTTTGCGGACCGCGACCTGGCAGGTGATTATCCATACCCGAAACGAAAAAAAAACTATATGACACGTAAAAGCTTGATTCTGTTTGTTGTGCCCGTGATGCTCCTGGCATCCTGCGCTACGCCGAAGGACATCTCCTATTTCCAGGACCTGGACTCCGTCAACGGTCAGCGCATCGCTGCCGCAAAGGAAATCACCGTCCGCCCGAAGGACAAAATCTCTATCATCGTGAACTGCAAGTCTCCGGAACTCACGGCTCTGTTCAATCTTCCTTACGTGACCCAGAGGCTCGGAGAGAACTCCCGCAGCTCCATCTCTTCCGGCTACAGTCAGGGCTACATCAGCGGCTACACCGTCAACGAACGCGGCTGCATCGATTTCCCCGTGCTGGGTGAGATCTGCGTGGCTGGTCTGACCCGCGACGAGATCGCAGCCGAGGTCAAGCGCGAACTCAATGAACAGGGACAGGCCACGGACGCGGTCGTGTCTGTGGATTTCATGAACCTGTACTACCAGGTTCTCGGCGAGGTCAACGATCCGGGACGTTACGCCATCGACAAGGACGCCATCACGATCCTCGATGCGATCGGCACGGCCGGCGACCTGACCATCTACGGCAAGAGGACCAATGTCAAGGTGATGCGCAACGAGAACGGCAAGATGCAGACCTATGAGGTGAACCTCTGCTCTGCCTCCGACCTCATCAATTCTCCGGTCTACTATGTCCGCCAGAACGACATCATCTACGTGGATCCGAACGATGTCCGCGCCCGCCAGTCCACCGTCAACGGCAACAATGTCAGGACAACCTCTTTCTGGATTTCCCTCGCCTCGCTGGCTTCGTCCATCACCGTGCTGGTGCTGAACGCTCTCAATTAGGCACCGGGGTCTTACCCGCAAAACATTCTTCCCGTCGACAGACCGGGACAAAATCAACCGAAATCAGATCCGAACAATGGAGTCAAACATAACTAACCAAGATTTACAGCAAGAAGAAACCGTCCAGATCCGCGAACTGGTCTACCGCTGCGTCCGCAAATGGTACTGGTTCGTGGTCAGCGTGGTCGTCTGCCTCGCTGTAGGCACGCTTTACATCCTGAAATCCACCCCGACCTACGTCACGTCGGCGGAAATACAGATCAAGTCCAACTCGAAAGGCGCTTCGATGCCGAGCGATGTCGGAAATTTCTCGAACATGGGCCTCTTCTCCGTGAAGTCCAATGTCAACAACGAGCTTCTTGCCTTCCAGTCTCCGGACCTGATGAGCAAGGTGGTGGAGCGTCTCGAACTTTACAAGAACTACACGCAGGACGGACTCTTCCATCCGACTGTGCTTTACGGAACGACCAGACCTGTCTATGCCGAGTTCCTTGATGTCGAGTCCAATGTCTCCGCCGGTTTCACTGTAAGCGAAGGTAAAAACGCGGAGGGTTCCGAAGCCGCGGTCCCGGGCGAAGCTGCGATGGCGGCTTCGGAGTCCGGAATCATAACTCTTGACAAGTTTTCCTTCAAGGGTGAGGAGATCGATGCGAAGCCTGTCTTCGGCCGCTACGGTGACACACTTTCCACGCCTGTCGGCAGGATTGTCGTGACGGCCTCCAAAAACTATGAGTCGCTCGCAAAACCGGTCAATGTCAGAAAATCCGGTGTCAGGAGGGTGACCCAGGCCTACCAGAACAAACTCCAGGTAAGCCTCAGCGACAAGGAAGCCGACGTCATCTCTCTTTCCATCAAGGATGTCTCCACCCAGAGGGCGCAGGATGTTCTCAACACCCTCATAGCGGTCTACAATGAGAACTGGATCAACGACAAGAACCAGATCGCCAACTCCACATCGGTGTTCATCAACGACCGTCTGAGCGTGATCGAGAGCGAGCTTGCCGGAGTGGACTCGGACATCTCCGCCTTCAAGTCGGAGAACATGATTCCGGATGTGGGAGCTGCCGCCACGATGTACATGCAGCAGAGCACAGTGCTGAACCAGCAGATGCAGGAGGTCAACAACCAGCTCTACATGGCCCGCTACATCAAGGAGTACATCGGTAAGGAGGACAACAAGAACCAGCCGCTGCCTGCGAATATGGGACTCAGCAACCAGTCCATCGAGGCTGGTCTCACCGAGTACAACGACAAGATTCTCCAGAGGAACAATCTCGTCGCAAATTCGGGTGAGAACAACGTCCTTGTCAAGGATCTCGACCAGGCTCTCGCGTCTATGCGCGGGGCGATCAACCGTTCCATCGACAACGAGATCATCGCCTTGAACACCAAGCTGGACAACCTTCAGGGATCGGCCCGTCAGAACACGGCCCGCATCGCCGCCAACCCTAACCAGGCCAAGCAGCTCCTCTCGGTCGAGCGTCAGCAGACCGTCAAGCAGGCCCTGTACCTCTTCCTCCTGCAGAAGCGCGAGGAAAACCAGCTTTCACAGGCTTTCACGGCCTACAACACCCGCATCATCACGCATCCTGTCTCGGGAATATCGCCGGTCGCTCCGCAGAGCGCCAAGATCCTGCTCCTGGCCTTCATAATGGGCTTGCTCATTCCGGCCGGCATCATCTATGTCCTGCTCGCGGCCGACACCAAGATCCATAGCCGCCAGGACATCAAGAGCCTCTCCCTGCCGTTCGCAGGTGAGATCCCTCAGTCCACCGGCACGAAGTTCGGAAGCAAGAAAGAACTCAAGGGCAAGGATGTGGTGATTGTGAAACAAGGCAGCCGCAACGCAATCAACGAGGCGTTCAGGGTGCTGCGTACCAACCTGGAGTTCATGCTCCGCGACCAGTCGAAGAACGTGGTCGCAGTCACCTCCTTCAATCCTGGTTCCGGCAAGTCCTTCCTGACCTGCAATCTGGCGGCCTGTCTCGCTCTTAAGAACAAGAAGGTCCTCGTGATCGATGGTGACCTCCGCCACGGTTCTGTTTCAACTCTTGTGAACAGCCCGAAGTCAGGTGTCAGCGGCTATCTTGCCGGCATCATCGACGATGTACACGAGGCCATCCAGCCATCAGGCGCGGGTGTCAGCTTCGATGTCCTGCCTATCGGTTCGATTCCGCCGAACCCGGCCGAACTCATCTCGGGCGAGCGTTTCGGCACGATGGTCGGGCTTCTCAGGAAAGAGTACGACATCATCCTCATCGACTGTCCGCCTATCGACATCGTGACCGACGCCAGGATCATCAACACCCACGTGGACAGAACCATGTTCGTCATCCGCGCCGGACTTTTCGACAAGTCGATGCTTCCGGAACTCGACAAACTTTACGCGGACGGGGAGTACAAGAACCTTTGCTGTGTGCTGAACGGAACGACCTCCACGAAGGGCTACTACGGCCATTACGGCTACTACGGCTCTTCGGCCCACTCCTATTATTCATCGGCTGAATAGAGAAACTTAACCTGCGCAACCTCGAATTAACTCTTCAAGACCGATGAAATCTTTTAAAGATCTTGTCAACTGGTATTTCTCGCGCCGGACTTTTCCGTACTGGTGCGTGCTTCTCCTAGACTGCCTGTCGGTGTTGGTCGCCGGCGTGTTCGTTTACTGGTGCCTTTACCGCGGAGCCTCGCTCCAGCAGCATTTCTGGCCGCTGATGCGCCTCTTCTGCATCGCCGCTTTAGTGCATTTTGTTTTCTTCGCGCTTTTCCGGACATATTCGGGCATCCTGCGCTTCTCGTCTTTCAGAGACCTGCACAGGATCGCCTATGCGATGGTCTGCGCCACCGCGGTGTTGTTGGTGGTCCTCCTGTTCACCAACCGCGCCGACCCGAGTGTCTTCGTACATGTACAGAAACGCTTCCTTTTTCTCACGGAGACTCTTTCCACGTGCCTCATCTGCGCCTACAGAGTGGCGGTCAAATGGATGTACGATGTCTATTTCCGCACTGACACCGCCGGCAACGCTCTTATTTACGGGGTGAAGGACGCGAGCATCACGCTTGCCAAGGCCATCAACGGGGAGAAGCCGCGCCGCTTTGTCCTCAAGGGATTCATCACCCACGATGCCGAGCATCATTCCAGCTTCACCGTGATGATGGGCGAGAGGGTCTACACTTCGGATGAGGTCGGGGCAGTGGTCCGCAAGTGCCGCATCGGCACTCTTCTGGTCGCCCCGGATGCGATCGAACTCTTCCGCGAGGACAAGACGCTGCAGGACACGGCCATCGCCGCCGGAGTAAAAATCCTTATCACCAGCAAGTACGATGAAGCAGGCTCTCCGGAACTCAAGGAGGTCAGCGTCTGCGACCTTCTGCCGCGTGATGAGATCAGCGTCAATTTTGATGAGATATCCGCCGCTCTTAAGGGCCGCCGCGTGCTGATCACAGGCTCGGCCGGCAGCATAGGCAGCGAGATTGTGCGTCGCGTCGCCTCCTTCGCCCCTGGTTCGATGATGCTCATCGACGCGGCCGAGACCCCTCAGCACGACATCCGTCTGATGATGGCTTCCGACTATCCGGATGTGCCTTTCGAGGCTGTCGTCACCTCTGTCACCAACCCTACCAGGATGGAACGCATATTCAGCACCTTCCGTCCTGAATATGTCTTCCACGCGGCCGCCTACAAGCACGTTCCGATGATGGAGGACAACCCTTGCGAAAGCATACAGAACAACGTCCTCGGCACGAAGATCCTCGCCGATATGTCGGTCAAGTACGGTGTCGAGAGGTTTGTGATGGTGTCGACCGACAAGGCGGTCAACCCGACCAACGTCATGGGCTGCAGCAAGCGCATCTGCGAGATCTATGTCCAGTCCCTTGACTCCGCCGAGCGTTCCGGCAAGGTGGAAGGCCACACCAGGTTCATCACCACCAGATTCGGCAACGTCCTCGGCTCCAACGGCTCTGTCATCCCTATCTTCGAGAAACAGATCAAGGCCGGCGGTCCTGTGACCGTCACCGATCCGGAGATCGTGCGTTACTTCATGCTCATCCCGGAGGCTTGCGAGCTTGTTCTGGAAGCCGGAGTCAAGGGCGATGGCGGTGAGATCTTCGTCTTCGACATGGGCAAGCCGGTCAAGATCGCCGAGCTGGCCCGCAGGATGATCGAGCTGAGCGGTGCGAAGGGTGTCGAGGTCAAGTACACAGGCCTGCGTGACGGCGAAAAACTCTATGAGGAGGTGCTGGGCGACAAGGAGACCACCCTCCCGTCCTTCAACGAAAAGATACGCATCGCCTCCGTCCGTGAATATGAATGGTCTGCGGTCGCCTCTCAGATCGAGGACCTCATTGCCCTTTCCTACGGCTATGACGACATGACCATAGTCGCCGCGATGAAGCGTCTGGTTCCCGAGTACATCTCCAACCACTCCAAGTACTCCGTCCTCGACCATCAGCAGGCTTAGCCCTGATGATGTGTTCTTTTACCTGATTTCCAAGGCGTTATTCGCCGCGGAATCCATTTGGGATATTCATAGAAAATCATTACATTTGACAAGTTGATGCCGCGCGGGACGGGTGATGCCGCTATCCGCGCGGCTTTGTGTTGAATTTCAGGGGGTTGTTTTGAATATACCAAAGTATCTATGAATACGTCCAAGCCCAAGGGGCAAGTCAAAGCCAAAGTTTATGCCGGCATCCGCGCCAATGTTGACGGGCGGCGGATCGAGGAGATGAAAAGCCTTTTCCCGCAGCGTGATTTCGGGCTAACCAAGAGCCAGAGCTGGCTGCTGGCGGCGATAGCCTGCTCCGACGGGCGTAGGATCTCGCGTTCTGAAATGGTAAGGCTGAAATTCGCGAGTACCACCAGCCAGAGGAACGATGATCTTGAGGCCTTGTCCTTGAAGGGGTTGTTGATTGTCGATGGCTACCGGAGCCAGACTTATGTCGTGAACCCGGCCGTTTACCTTAAGGTGACTCTTGACGCTTTGCTCTACTGGCCGGAAGTCATTGAAAGCATAAAAAGTACCAGCGGCCTCGGCGATACGATAAGATTCAAAGCGGTAAAAAAACTTGTGGAGACAGGCAAGGTCACCATAGTTGATTATTTCGGTTTGTCGTATGACAGATATGAAAATATCACTTTGATAGCTAGCGTGCTTACGGAGCCGGTGTTCGCCCCCTTGTTAAGCGCGCTTCCTGAACAGATGGTATATGCAGCCGCGGTTTCCAAGCTTTACAGGTCGGCGGCTCTGAATTTACTTTCTCCTGCTGATCTGGACGCTGTCGCGGATGTCGCGGAGAATTATCTCGGCGATGAACGGAAAACCAAGGTGCTGGGCGAGGTGGGAGGTATGCGCTTCCTGCTCACCGGTGAGTCATTGTCTGATGCCGCGGCCGACAGGCGCGTAAACGAGTGGACGTTGGTGGAAGCCGCGATAAAGTCCCTCTACCGTGGAGAATACCCGGATGCCGTAGTCTTGTTTGAAAAGGCCTTGAAAATCAAAAACACAAACTCATCCGTCAAGAACGTTTTCGACTACCAGATTCTTGCCTATTTTCAGATCATGGCCTATCATCTTACGGACACGGACAAGACCAGAATGAAAATCGGGCGGTATCTCAACAAAAAATTCGATGATTATTCGTTCAGATGCCAGCAACAGCCGGGCATACTGCTCGCAGGATTGTCGACCGGCATTTCGGACGACCGTGTAAAAGGTGAGATTTCATTCGCTGGCAACCGCAGTTGTGATGAAACTGCCCGCATCCTTGTGGCAGGGATAGCGGCAAGCCGCGGCTATGAGATCCCGTATCAAAGCCGGCGTTCGGTCTTCGCCATCATCCGCCACGAGCTCGGTGACGGCACGCCGGAAGAAAAGGCGGCTTTGGAAAAGCTTTACGGCGGACCATCTCTGCTGTCACGTCTCAAGGTGAAGAAACCGTGGGAGATAGCCCTTGACAACCTCAATGACATCCTTGACAAGACTCTTGGGCCATCGTCTCCGGAAAAGGCGGCGGAAACAAAGGACAGGCGCATCTACTATGTCATCTGTGACCGCCGTAAGGTCGAGATCCGGGAACAGGGCAGGCTGAAAAACGGGAACTGGGGGAAAGGCAAGAGTGTCTCGATGGCCACATTCCGCCAAGGCGGTTACAACGACATCTGCGACGACCTCGACTTGAAGGTGCAGCCACGTCTGGACGATTACAACTATAACGATGTCAATGACATACTTCCCGCCCTCATAGGTTGCGACCGGGTGTTCAAGGACACTTACGCTCCGGAGAACAAGGTCGAGGTCACTGAGGAACTCCCGTTTGTCGAGATCCTGCTGAAGAAGAACCTCTACGAGTTCTCGACGAATGTGCCTTACGGGGCTTACACCTTCCGTTACGATCCGGACAGTGTCGTCTGCCGAGACCCGCTCCACTATTCGGTGATCCGCCTCAACAAGGTCCAGTCACAGGTCCTGCTTAGTCTGAAAGAATCCCGGATCACATTCCCGGAAGAGGCGACCGAAGCCCTCAAGGCGTTCATCGACAAGCTTTCACACATAATCGAAGTCCATTCCCCGCTTCTGGAATCCGGCTCGTCGCTGGAAGAGAAGCAGGGAAGCCCGATGCTTTATCTCCGCATAATCCCGAAATCAGGGAATTACGACGTTCTTCTTTATGTGCGTCCCCTCGAAAACGGAAAACTTACTTTCTACCCGGGGAAGGGCGATGCGACTTACTATGACTCAGACGATTCCGCCCGCTACCAGGTAAAAAGGGACATCCGCGGAGAGCGTGACTCCCTCAAGACCCTCTTCTCGAAGACTGGTCTCGACGATCTCGACTCGGAAGACGGTCTGTACAATCTTTCTCCTATGAATATGCTGCCGGTGGTCGACGCCTGCCGTGAGCTTGTGGACATCTGCACGCTCGAATGGCCTCAGGGCCGCAGCCTGAAGGTCATAGGCAGTCTCGACGCACGGAACGTCAACATCAAAGTCCGCTCGAAAGAGCAGTGGTTCGAGATTGAGGGCGACGCGCAGCTTCCTGACGGTCAGTCCCTCACCATCGAACAGATTATGTCGGCCATCGCCTCGGGCGGCTACGGGAACGGCTATCTTAAACTCGGAGAAAGCGACTATGTCTCGCTGTCCGACTCTCTTGCGAAATACCTCAAGCGTCTTGAGGCTGTGACCCAGTCTGGCCGCGGGGGCGGACGCGTCTCGCTTTTCCAGACTGGCGTCCTTGCTGACATCGTACACAAGTCGCATCTTAACATCAAGACTGACAAGGCCTACCTCGAGAAACTGGCGAAGGTGGAGGAGTCCGCCACGCTGAATCCTGCGATTCCGAGCGGACTGAAGGCGGAACTTCGTGACTATCAGGAAATAGGCTTCCGTTGGATGGTCCGTCTGGACCATTGGGGCGCCGGGGCCTGCCTCGCCGATGACATGGGTCTGGGAAAAACGGTGCAGACGATAGCGTTCCTGCTCTACAAGGCCGCCGAAGGGGCTTCCCTTGTCGTCGCCCCGGCATCGGTGCTTATGAACTGGAGCCGTGAACTCGCACGCTTCGCTCCGTCCTTGAAAGTCACCGTCCTTAACGAGCAGGACGACAGGGCGGTCGCACTCACAGGGCTTGGTGAATATGATGTCGTGCTGACCACCTACGGGCTTCTTGTCAGGGAAAAAGAGGCCTTGACAGCTGTGGAATGGAATGTCATCTGTCTGGACGAGGCTCACACGATCAAGAACCGCGGCACGAAGATGTCCGAGGCGGCGATGTCTCTCAAGTCCGGCTCAAGGGTCATCCTCACCGGAACTCCTGTCCAGAACTATCTCGGTGAACTCTGGAATCTGTTCCAGTTCCTGAATCCCGGGCTGCTTGGCAGTTATGAGGCTTTCAGCCAGAAGTTCATCATACCTGTCGAGAATCTGCAGGACAAGGACCGCCAGAGCCAGTTGAAGCGGATGATCCAGCCGTTCATGCTTCGGCGTACCAAGTCGGAGGTAGTCGAGGAACTGCCTGAGAAGACTGAGATCTTCCGCAGCGTTCCGATGTCGGCTTCGGAGGCCGTGGCCTATGAGGCCATGCGTCTAAAGGCGAAGAACGAACTCGAGCAGGACACACGTATGAATATGAACGCTCTGGCCGCCATCACGAGGCTTCGTGAGGCCGCCTGCGCGATGCCTCTTGTCAGAAATGGCTGGACGGAGGAACCAACTAAGGTCTCAGCTCTCCGCGAATTGGTCGGCGACATAATCTCCGGAGGTAACAGCGTGCTGGTTTTCAGCCAGTTCACAGGGTTTCTCGACATCGTCTCGGCTATGCTTGAGAAAGAGGGTGTCCAGCATTTCTATCTCCAGGGTTCCACTCCTCTTAAAAAGAGACAGGAGATGGTGAACGGATTCCAGCGCGGCGAGAAGCCGGTCTTCCTCATCAGTCTCAAGGCCGGTGGACTCGGTCTGAATCTGACAGGGGCCAACTATGTGATCCATCTGGATCCGTGGTGGAATCCCGCCATCGAGCAGCAGGCCACGGACCGTGCCTACCGCATCGGCCAGCAGCAGAACGTGACCGTCTACCATCTGATCGCCGCCAATTCCATCGAGGAGAAGATCCTGCGTCTGCACAAGACGAAGCAGAACCTGGCCGACGCCATCCTTGAAGGCACATCGGTCAGCCATGCCATCACCCTTGACGAGCTCCGCGAACTTATCCGTTAAGCCGTCAGGTCTCTGTGCGATTGACCGTTAAACGAAAACAGAGAGCAGAATCCTGCTCTCTGTTTCCGTTTGTGAATCTATAGCGGGGACTATGACTTGTCCATCACCTTGAAGATACGGCCGCGGACCTCGTCGATGGTGCCGATGCCGTCGATCTCCTGGTACTTGCCGGCCTTCTTGTAGAAATCCACAAGCGGCTCGGTCTTCTCGTGATAGGTCTTGATGCGGTTCTGGATCGTTTCCTCCTTCGCATCGTCGGCCCTGCCCTCGATGGCGGCCCTGTGCTGGATTCTTTCCTTGATCATCTCGTCAGGAATCATGATCGAGACAACCGAAGTGACGCTCTCGCCGTTGTCGGCAAGCATCTTGTCCAGAGCCTCGGCCTGGGCGATTGTGCGAGGGAAACCGTCAAGCAGGAAGCCGGAGACATCTTTGACCGTCTTGAATTTGTTGGCGATCATCCCCTCGACAACCTCGTCCGGCACCAGTTCGCCGGCGTCGATGAGAGCCTTTGCCTTGAGGCCGAGTTCCGTGCCCTTGGCTATCTCGCCGCGGAGCAGTTCACCTGTGGAGATGTGGCAGAGATTGTACTTCTCCACCATTGCTGAGGCCTGGGTGCCTTTCCCGGCGCCCGGAGGGCCAAAAAGAATGAAATATTTCATTGTCGTGTCTAATACGTAAATTTCTCCGAGATTTCTGCCAAGCTCGTTGTAGTCCAGGCCGTAGCCCACGATGAAATCGTCCGGGATTTCCATCGCCACATAGTCCAGCCTGACATCCTTCTTGTAGGATGCGGGTTTCAGAAGCATCGTGCAGAATTTCGTGTCGGCGGCCCCTTTCTCTTTGAGGATCTTCTCGAGAGCCACGATAGTGTTTCCGCTCTCCACGATGTCCTCGATGACAATCACGTGCTTTCCCTCGACGCTTCTGGACATCCCCAGAGCTTCGTGGACATCGCCGGTGGTCTGTGTGCCGACATAGGAGGTCAGTTTGATGCAGAGCAGTTCGCAGTTGAAATCCAGCCGCTTCATCAGTTCGGAGGTGAACATCAGCGATCCGTTCAGCACGCAAAGCAGGACAGGGTAGTCCGTGCTTCCTTCGTAGTCTTTGTTGATTTTGGCGGCGACGCCGTCGATCGCGCTTTCAAGCTGTTCCTTCGAGATGAAGGGCTTGAAAGATTTGTCGTAAAGTCTAATGTTGCCCATTGCGGTGTTAGTTAAGCGGCAAAATTAGCAATTTCCATTAAAAAACAGAAAAATCGCACATCTGTTTTTTGTTTCTTTGCTTTATTTACGTTTTTTAGCCTTATCTTGCCGCCCTGAACTATTGAACTATGCAAGACTTCGCGGCCATATTCTCATCATTGGTACTTTCTGTCAGGATGCGGCTCCGTCCGGTCATCCGGCTGGTCTCCCGCTTCCTGCTCCCGGTCAGCGTGGCGGCGGCTCTTCTGACCGCTCCGGTGCGGACAGCGGCGCAGGACGACTACGCGCTCCGGGCAATCGTCTACCTGACAGGAGCCGAATCCATTGAATCCCTCGACGAGGCCGAGGCGGAAAGGTTTTATGAATATCTTGCCTCGCCTTTGGAAATCAATCTTTTACCACGGTCCCGGCTGCTTGCCAGCGGCCTTTTCAGCCAGTACCAGGTGGCTAGCCTTGTCGATTACCGTTCCCGTTCGGGAGATGTCCTGTCCATAGCCGAACTTGCCACCGTGGACGGTTTCGGAGAACGGTTCGCAGAGGCTTTGCGGCCGTTTGTCTCGCTCAGGAGCGCCTCGCTGCCTGGCCAGCCGGACACCGCAAGGCGGCGCTGGCGGACGGAAACGCTTGCAAATCTGTCACTTAAAAACGACTTGTTCCGTTACGGACTGAAACACAAGACTGGCTACGGCGGGGTGGTCGACTTCTCGGCCGCGGTCCGGTCAGCATATTCAGAAAACATCCTGTCTCTGCCCGGTTCGGTGTCGATGAACCTTACATATTACGGGAAAGGTCGGCTGTCGAAGGTGGTCGCAGGGGATTTCAACGTGAGGTTCGGGCAGGGGCTGGCGCTGTGGAGCGGGATGGCTCTTTCGGGGCTTTCCACATCGGCGTCCTTCAGCAGACGGCCCAGCGGAGTCACGCCTTCATATTCGTGGAACGGTACCGGCAGCCACAGCGGGGTGGCGGTGGATTTTTCGGGACGCAGGCACGTGGTTTCGGCTTTTGTCTCGCTGCCGGGGCTGCGCGAATGGTGCGTGAGCGGAAAGCCGCCGGACATCTCGCTGCTGCTCGGGGCGAACATCTCGTTCCAGCGCCGCCGGGGGCAGTTCTCATTCACCGGTATGCTGCGGGGCGGAAGTCTTGGAACGCCGCTGAAGCTGGAGGGAGGAAAGCTGGCCGGGGATTTCCGCTGGTCGCACCGGGGAGTCGATTTGTTCGGCGAGGCGGCCTGGGACTTCGGCGGTGGCGGCCCGGGAGCGGTGGCGGGTCTGTCAGCGCGGCTCGGCGACGACTGGCGGCTGTCCTGCGTGGCGAGGTTCTACCCGGAAGAGTTTGATTCTGAATATGCCGGGGGAGTGAAGGCCTGGTCGAAGGCCAGGGACGAGGCCGGTCTGGCTGTCGGGCTGGAACGCGGTGCGGCTTATCTGACTCTTGACTATGCGATGCGGCTGTCGGACTCCGGCCAGCGTCAGCTGAAAGGTGTCGTGTCCGTGCCGGTGCAGCTTTCTCCTTCCGCGGTGCTTACCGTGCGGGCCACCGAGAGGGTCCGGCCGTATGAGGATCCGCTCCGTTACCGGACGGATGCCCGCTGCGATCTTGATTGGTCAAGCTCTGGATTGTCAGCTCGTTATGGTGCCGGCACGGATCCGGCCTGGAAGGCCCGGCTGCGGCTAGAAGGCATACTTTGCCGTTCTCTTTCCGGCCTTTCCTACGTTGAGGGCGGCAGGAAGACCGAACGGTTCAGCGCCTATCTGCGAGGCACCGTCTTCATCGTCGACAACTGGGATGACCGTATCTATTCCTATGAGCGTGACGCTCCCGGGTCGTTCAATGTACCGGCCTACTATGGCCGCGGCTGGAGTCTTTCGGCCATCTGCGGCTGCAAATTCCGTTTGTCCGGAGGCGGGCTTAGCCATCGGGGCGTGTTTCGCGGTCGTGGCGGGAGAGTCGGATCCGACGGAGAACTTGATGGCGGCGGGACAGGTGCGCCTCGCTCCGGCGGAGGCCTCGCCCGCACTTCTGGAGGACGTATGCGCCGGACTGTGCTGCGGGTCTATCTGCGGGCGGCCACGGTCTCATATTCATTTATGCCGGTCCCGAAGCCTTCCACCTACGAAGTCAAACTGCAGGTCGTGCTGCAGATGTGAGAATATTTCCGTGCGTAGGGCATTCTAAGAGCCCTGCAGGCTGGCTCCTTGCCGCGAATTCAGCTGGAGAAACAAATTTGCATTTAACAAATAATTCAGTACATTTACCCCGGGAGATTTATGTTATGTCGATCGGTGAAAAAACATGTAATGTTTACGGAATGCAGGATTATGGAATATTCTTATAAGTTTTTCTGCCACCTGTTGCGCGTCGCAGCCGCCGCGGTTCTCGTTGTCGCCGCCGGTCTGGTGACGGCTTCGTGCTCTTCCCGCTCTGAACATAAGAAAGAGGTTGAATGTCCGCCACTTGAGTCGTTTCAGCCGGGCGACACGGTTTCCGTCGCTGCCCTGAAGGCCTACGGCGAGGATGCGTTCTTCGCCTGCTCGTTGATTCCGGACTCCGTGTTCACTTCCATGCAGGGAAAGTCCTACAAGACAGGCTGCACGATTCCGCGTGGATCCCTGCGCTACATCCGGTGCCTCCACACGGACAAGTACGGCAGAAGCATCGTGGGCGAGATGGTTCTGAACCAGGCGATTGCGGAGCAGGTTCTTGGAATATTCAGAAAACTCTACGAGGCCGGATACCCCATCGAGCGGATGCTCCTGGTTGACCGCTGGGACGCAGACGACGAGATGGCCATGCGTGACGACAACTCCTCGTCCTTCAATTTCCGTTTCATCTCCCACACCCGGAAGGTGTCTAAACACGGTCTCGGGATGGCTGTCGACATCAACCCCCTCTACAATCCCTACCATAAGTTTCTCGCTGACGGAACTGAGGTCATAGAGCCGGCCACCGGCGCTCCCTATCTTGACCGCGCTCTCGATTCCGACTACAAGATCGAGAAGGGCGACCTCTGTTACCAGCTGTTCACTGCCGCCGGTTTCGACTGGGGCGGCGACTGGCCCGACCGCAAGGACTACCAGCATTTCGAGAAATAGCCGGCAGGGTGGACCATAAGTGATGTGTCCCCGGGCTGGGCTGTTCGTTGGCGTGACGGGCGCGTTTTGGGGCTGAATTGATGCGGTCACATATGCTGAAGGGGGTGACGGGAGCATTTTGGGGCGGAATCGATGCGGTCACATATAGCAGAAAGGGTGACGGGATCATTATCGGGCTTATCCGCTCCCGTCACACATAACTTCATCAC
>CAVEYE010000058.1:0-16113 GCA_963619595.1 bacterium
TCAAGGCGTGCATCAAGGAACTCGGACTCGACGACAAGGTCTACAAGCCGAAGGATGTCCTGTCAAGGATTTCCCTCGCCAAGAACAACCTCGTCACGGCGGCGGCCTACCGCGCGAACCAGCAGGCGATAATCAACGACACGCACGCGCGCAAACCCCGCATCTGCGACATCTACACCCTCTACACCCAGAAGTGCAAGAATTCCGGCGTGATGGACTTCGATGACATATTACTGAATATGAATATTCTGCTCCGGGACTTTCCTGAGGCAAGGGAGGCGATAGCGTCACGTTTCGACCACATCCTCGTGGACGAGTACCAGGACACGAACTTCTCCCAGTACGTGATCCTCAAGAAGCTTACGCTGAACCACAGGAACATCTGTGTGGTGGGCGACGACTCGCAGTCCATCTACGCCTTCCGAGGAGCGAAGATCGAGAACATCCTCAACTTCAAGAAGGACTACCCGGAGTGCAGGATCTTCAGACTGGAGAGGAACTACCGCTCGACGGCCAACATCGTCAACGCGGCCAACTCGTTGATAGCCAAGAATGAGAACAGGATTCCGAAGACCTGCGTGGCCGTCGGTGAGGAGGGCGAGAAGATCCTCCTGCTGAAAAGCTGGTCGGAGCAGGACGAGGCCATCAACATAGCGTCCGGGATCCTGGACAGGATGCGTTCCGACCACGCCCGGTACCAGGATTTCGCCATCCTCTACCGCACGAATTCACAGTCCAGAGCCATCGAGGAGGCCCTGCGGAAGAGGAATCTGCCGTACATGATCTACTCCGGCAACTCGTTCTTCGACCGGGCCGAGGTCAAGGACATGATGGCCTACTTCAAACTCGTGTGCAACGTCAACGATGACGAATCCTTCAAGAGGGTCGTCAACACGCCGGCCAGGGGAATCGGCGACACCTCCCTCAACGCGCTGGCGGCCTTGGCCTTCGACAAGAAGACCTCGCTGTTCAAGGCAGCATATTCAGAGAACTTCGCCGACTACGGGCTGCGTCCTGCGGCGGTGGCGAAGATCCGTTCCTTCTGCGAGATGGTCGACCGGGTGGCCGCCAAGCTGACGACGACCGACGCCGACAAGCTCGCCATCGAGCTTTCCGATGTCTGCGGCCTGTACGCATCTTTCAAAAGCGACCCTTCAATCGAGTCACAATCAAGGGCTTCCAATGTGGAGGAACTCCTCAACAGCGTCACGCATTTCGTCGAGGAACAGCAGGACAGTTACCTCAGCGACCTCATCTCCGAAGGGCAGGCCGAGGAGGGTGACAATGTGGACTACCCTGTCTTCACCCTCGCCGACTTTCTCGAGAACATCTCCCTGCTGACCAACGTAGACCTTGAGAGCGAGGAGGACACCAACAACAAGATAGCCCTTATGACTGTCCATTCGGCCAAAGGTCTGGAATTCCCCTATGTCTATGTGGCCGGTATGGAGGAGAACATCTTCCCTTCGGGCGGAATGCTCGCCTCCCCCGCCGACATCGAGGAGGAGCGCAGGCTGTTCTATGTGGCCGTGACGAGGGCCAAGAAGGCCGTCTGCATCTCTTTCGCCAGCACGAGGATGCGCAACGGCAAGCATGAGTCCAACTCCCCGAGCCGTTTCATCAAGGAGATTGACGACCGCTACATCTCCAATCCATTAAGAAACGTGAATTTCGGCGGCGAGGAGGAAAACGAATCGGAGGCCGGCGGTTTCGGCGGCTTCGGAAATTACGGAGGCTCAAAGGGTTACGGTAGTTTCAGAGGCGGTTCGAACCGGAATGCCGCTTACGGCTTCAAAGGCGGCGGCTTTTCTTCCGGCAGGTCCGCCGGAGGCGACGGCCGTCCGGGAGGCAGGTACGGGATGGGCGGCGGTTCTTACGGCTCGTCAGGCAGCGTCAGGACAGAGCGCAGACCGGCCTCGACAGCCTCCGCGTCAAACCCTGCGGCCAGGATAGAAGCCTTGCGGAACAGGCCTCTGCCTCCGAAAATAGCGGACACCGACTTCACTCCCGCCCCGATGACCGACTTCAAAGTGGGCCAGAGGATCGAGCACAACCGGTTCGGATTCGGAAAGGTTCTGGAGATAACAGGTTCTGTCCCTGACCTCAAGGCCAGGATCAGTTTTGACCAGTACGGGGAGAAACTTCTGCTTCTGAAATACGCCAAGATGAGGCTGGCGTAGAAAAGGAAAAAGGGAAAGCTTAGCACATCGCACCGCTACGACCTCCTACCCTTGCTGCCTTCCGGCCCTGGGGGAATTCAGAGGGAGCTGGTCGTGTACGACTTTCCCTGACCGCGAATATACTACTTTTCGTTGAAACTGTCAAAAATGAATGGCAGGATGTCGTCCACTTTGTCAAATTTCCACGTTTTCTTCGTTCCGTACATTATCACTGCCAGCGGACGGCCGCCCAGAGTCTGGTACTCGGCCATCACCTGACGGCAGCTTCCGCACGGCGAGCAAGGGGCCTCGCCAAGTTCCCCGTTGAAGCCACCCACAATCGCCAGGGTGGTCATAGCCTTGTCCGGCCAGGTGGCGTGGGCGGCGAACATCGCCGTCCTTTCGGCGCAGAGACCTGACGGATAGGCGGCGTTCTCCTGGTTCGCGCCTTTCACGATGGTGCCGTCCTCAAGGCGCAGCGCGGCGCCGACGTTGAATGATGAATATGGAGCGTAGGAGCCTTTCCGGGCCTCGATGGCGGCCTCGACCAGTTCCCTGTCGGAAGGGTCCATCTCGTCGATGGAGGAATATTCAGTGTAATTGATGTCCAGTTTCAATGTTTTCATCGTATGTGATTTTAGAGTCAAGTTACCAAAGTTTATCTTTCGCTCACAAAAGTGCCTGTGACAAAACACCTTATCTCACGTTCGAAGGGTATTGCCCGTGGAGCATCAGTCCACGTTACCCCCTCCCTAAATCCCTTCCTCGGGGGGAGGGACTTGCTCCGTCACTGCCGGGACGGGGAATATGGTGTTTCGCACATGCGAAACTCAAGCTCCCAAAGTTAGCAAAAATTGTGCATATTCAAGCATTTGAGTAAATTTGCGTGGCATTATGGAAAATCCTAAAATCTGTGTAGGCCTCTCCGGAGGCGTTGATTCCAGCGTGGCGGCCCTGCTGCTGAAACGGCAGGGCTATGACGTGTTTGCGATGTTCATGCAGAACTGGCACGATGCGGACGCGACCCTCCACGGCGACTGCGAATGGGAAGAGGACCGCTTCGTGGCGGAGATGGTGGCGCGCAAAATAGGCATCCCCTTCTACTTCGTCGACCTCTCGAAGGAGTACCGCCAGCGGGTGGTGGACTACATGTTCAATGAATATCAGGCCGGCCGCACCCCGAATCCGGACGTTCTGTGCAACCGGGAAATCAAGTTCGACGCTTTCCTCAAGGCGGCGCGGGGACTCGGCGCCGACATGGTGGCGACAGGACACTACTGCCGCCGCGAGCCGCTTCTGGACGCTGATGGAAACCAGACCGTGATTGACGGGCAGCCCCAGTGGAGGATTCTGGAGGGGGTCGACCCCAACAAAGACCAGAGCTACTTCCTCTGCCAGCTCACGCAGGAGCAGCTCGGCAAGGCCCTCTTCCCTATCGGCAACCTGACGAAACCAGAAGTAAGGCGGATCGCCAAAGAGGCGGACCTCCCTTCGGCGGACAAGAAGGATTCCCAGGGGATATGCTTCGTGGGCAAGGTCGACCTGCCCACCTTCCTGCAGCAGAAGCTGAAACCTGCGGAGGGGGACGTGGTGGAGGTCTTCGACGCCTGGTACACGGAAAACGGACAATACCGCTTCATCCGCGACACCCTCTCCTCGATCCTGAAGACTCCGGGCGAGCCGCTGATGGTCACTGAATATTCTTCCGAAGATTCAGGCGGCAACCAGTTCAACAACAGGCTGTTGTCCGGCACGGCACATCACAACGACTTCGATGCCGGGAAGGTCGGGGTCTTGTCGGACGACGATCTGCTCAAGCTCTCGACGCCGGTCAGCTACGACGGCATCAGGTTCGAGACGGAGACCTACAGGGCCGGCAAGAAGCACATCAAGAAGACCCGTTACAAGGACAATCCGTTCGGCAAGATCGTCGGCAGACACGACGGTGCCCAGTTCTACACGATCGGCCAGCGCAAGGGCCTCAACATCGGAGGCCACAAGGATTCGCTCTTCGTGATCGCCACCGACGTGGTCCGCAACATAATCTACGTGGGTGAAGGCCACACGCACAAGGGTCTTTCAAGAAGCTGCCTCCGTATCGCGTGCGAGGATATTCATTGGATAAGAAGAGACCTTGAGATGGCTGACGGGGAGATCCGCCGCTACAGGGTCCGCGTCCGCTACCGCCAGCCGCTGCAGGATGCGTTCCTGATCAAGAGACCCGCCGGGCTGTTCATTCTGTTCGACGCTCCGCAGCGCGGCCTTTCCGACGGCCAGTTCGCCGCCTGGTACAGTTCGGACGACGAGATGCTCGGCTCGGGAGTTTATTGATCCGTCGATTTCGACACCTTGCCGGTCAGGTTTCAGTCCTGCCCCGGCACGTCGAAGGACTTCGCCGCCGACTCTCCGGCAAGATAGCCGGTCGAGAAGGCGCACTGGAGATTGTAGCCACCCGTGTCGCAATCCATGTCCAGCACCTCTCCGCAGAAGTACAGGCCCGGCTTCAGCCTCGACTCCATCGTCTTAGGCGTCACCTCGTCCGTCGAGATGCCGCCTGCCGTGATGACGCAACGCTCGTAGCCCACGAAGCCGATAATCTCGAACTTCCAGTCTTTCAAGGTTTTCGCCAGCAGCTGGAGGTCGATGTCATAGTAGCGGCGAGGCATACGGTTGAATCTTCCATAACGCTGTCCCGAACGTCCGGGAGCATATTCGGACTTCTTCATGTCGACCTTCATTATGTCGGGATTCCAGGTCTGGAAGCCCGGGATCAGCTCCCAAGGCATCAGCTTGCCCAGGAGGATGCGGTACATCTCCTTGCCGTTCAGGCCTCTGCCGTCCTTCCACTGCCGCGTGCGAGGGTCGTTCTTGATTTCATCCCAGAGAGTCCTGATCCTGTCGGAAAGTTCTTCGAGCGGCACTCCGGGCTTCAGGTCAAGCGAGAACGCCACCTTGCCGCCGTTCATCAGGGCTTTCACACATTTGCGGCTGACCTGGAAGCCGATCGGACCTTCGATGCCTCCGTCGGTGAAATCGACATCGCCGAACTCCGTCTCGGAATTAGCCCCGTCTAAAGTCACGGTCAAAGCCACGTTCTTCAGCTTGGCTCCCTTCAGCGCCTCGCCGCTTCCCGTCATCGGGGTCTCTCTGTGAATATGTCCCTTCAGGTCCGTCTCCGGCCTGTCGATGATCTTGTAGCCCTTAGGCACGAGCGCGGTCAGGGACGGGAACAGCGAGGTGACCTTGTGGCCGAAGAACTTCGCCCAGCCGTAGCCGTCGCCGGTCGAGCCGGTCCCCGGGTAGGACAGGCCTCCCGTGGCGATGATCAGTTTAGAGCATTCAAACGTCTCTCCGTCCACGCATCTGACCGAGAAACCCGGCGAGACCTCGGCCACTTCCCTGTCAGGGAGCAGGGTGACTCCGCGGCGCAGAACGGCCTCGACTATCGTGTCCAGCACATCGGATGCCCTGTGCGAGTACGGGAATGCCCTGTCACCCCTCTCGACGACGGTCTCCAGCCCGTTGCTTTCAAGGAAATCGATCATCGACTCCGGCGTGAAATTGTAGAACGCCGGCTTGACGAAATTAGGGTTGGTGCGGATGTGCTGGGAGAACTCGTTCCAATCCTTGAGGTTGGTGAAGTTGCAGCGTCCTTTGCCTGTGAATAGGATCTTTCTGCCGGGACGCGGCATTTTCTCGAGGACCGTCACACGGGTCCGGCTGTCGGCCGGAAGGGCTTTCGTGGCTCCATAGGCCGCCATCAGGCCGGCCGCTCCGCCACCTATGATTAAGATGTCTGAATACATACCGCGAATTTAACCAAAGCCGGAAAAATATTCAAAGAATTTCCTTCCGCCACTTTCTTTTCGGGAAAATATGGTTTTTTAAAAAATATGATTACCTTTGTAGTCCATTTCTCCGAGAAATGCAGAAAGCCACTTTAGCTCAGTCGGTAGAGCAGCGCATTCGTAACGCGCAGGTCGTCAGTTCGAGCCTGATGAGTGGCTCACAAAAGAGAGGGTTGCTAAAAAAGATTTTTAGCAACCCTCTTTTTTACTTATATTCCTGTCTTCAGCCGGAGAGTTTTTTTCATACGGGGGTCGGTGTAGCGGATCAGGATGACATCGCCCGGGGAAACGGCGGGATCCGTGAACTCCCAGAGGTGGGGCGAAGGACGCAGCAGCATCGGGATGAACTCCTCTTTATGTGCCTTCCTGTACTCTCTGGTCTTGGAATAGTTCCATTCTGAAACTTTCAGGACCTCCGGGGCGGTGCGGGAACTTCTTTCGGTCTTCAGCCATCTCCCCTTTCCGACGGGTCTGTACTCGACACATCCGTCCTCGCTTCCTCCGAATATGTTGACCGCCACCACACCGGTGCTGTCAACAATGGTCGCGGACGCACGGTCGTCCCTTGACACCGGCTTGTAGTCCAGCCGGAAACCTTTCCTTCTGAAATCAGCCACGAAGTAGCCGCGGGGTGATCCGCATCTCATCAAGGCGTAAGGAAGCCCGTCTTCGTCCTTCACTCCCCTCCACCAGCTTCCGCAGGCGGCTCCGCAGATGATTTCCTCCATTCCGGAATCAAGACTGTGCCGCCGCACGGTGTGGGTGTGGCCGCAGAACACCGCAGTCTTTCCTGACACCGGTGAAAGGATGTTCATCACGCTGTCCCGGCCTCTACATTCCGACAAAGGAATATGCACGGCAAGGACAAACTGCTTTTCCTTCGATGACATTCCGACAAGCGAATCAAGCCAATGCTTCTGAGCCTCGCTGAATCCTCCTTCATAGTCGCTCTTTCCGATGGTTCTGACATTGTTCATCAGAACGAAACGGATGTTCTTTCTGACGAAGGTCGTGTCGACATAGCCGATCTTCCTGCGCCAGGAACTCAGGTCGCGGGGTCTGTCGCCGCCGGCATCCTTGTAGACGTCCCTGTCGTGGTTGCCGGGGACGGAAAACCACGGAACACTCAGAGAATCAAGGCTTTCTATGGAAGGATCAAGCAAAGAGACATCGTCATTTACAATGTCACCCATCACGATGACAAGGTCGAGGTCTCCTCTGGAACGCAGTTCCCTGTAGACGCTGCGCTGGTTATAGACAACCTGCCCGCTTCCGTCAGCCTGCGGGTCTCCCACGAACGCGACCCTGAGGGCGCATTGGAGAGCGATGGCGAACAAAGCGGGCAGTGTCATAAATGAATATGATTACTCAGGAATTACTCCGGAAGCACATCAGCCTCGAGGGCTACCTTGTAGACCTCGATGTTGCCGACACCTTCAGACTTTACGGCATAAGCGATATAGCCTACGCCGTCGGCGTTGAACACGATATGGAAGTCACTCGTGGTAGCGAGAGGGGCCTCGGAAACCGAGAATGCCTCCCACTGAAGGCTGCTGTTGAGATATTTGAACGAGATATTGCCCTCGCTGTCCTCGACTGCGGCGACGAAGAGACCATCAGGCGATACGGAAACCATCGATGTCTCATTAGGAGTTCCCATGGAGGAAATAGTCGCACTCAATCCTCCTCCATATTCAACCAATGTCTTGTTGGAGAAATCGACCTTGTAGATCTGCATTTTGTTCGAAGAAACATCCGAAGCATAGACAAACAGGTCATCACCGTCTGTCATAATGTTACAGTTGGACAGGGTGCCGTATTCAGATGTCCCAGGTTTGTAGTCATATACGACAGGAGTCAGGGAACCGTTGTCACCGACCTCATATACGAAGTATCCCCACATATTGAAGGATGCGAGCATATAGGTCTTGCCGTTCATAGCCGTGAAGCAGGAACCATAGAACATTCCTGAGCTCGAAGTTGGACCTTCCCCATACTTAGGAGCGATGTCCGCAGCAGCAGCAACTTTCTCAACCCATTCAGTGCCTGAGAAATACGCAGAAGTGATGGTGCGGTAAGTATCCACCTTCCTGGTATTGCCCGTAAAGAAGAAAGCAGGCTGGCCGTTGCTCTGAATGAACATAGGAGAACCATATGTAGAATTGGCGTTGGCCGAGTTGAAGCTTACGTTGCCGACGGCTTCCCAGGAAGATGTGTATTTTCTTACAGTGTACTTATTTGCAGCCTCACCGCCGGTATATTTCAGGAAAGCGGTGCCGTCGCTTGCAAATGCGATGTATGGATTCTTGGCATCTTTCGCATCAGGGTCCGGTGTGATGAAGTTTCCACCCACGTAGGAGAAGGATGTACCGTCGAACTTCTGGACAGCCACTCTGTCAATTGATTCGCCATCAATTTCCTTGGCGTAAGCAATCCAAGGATTGCCATCGGCAGGATTGATCGCCATATCGAACGAACTGAAAATTTTCGTACCATCGGTGATGGAAGCCACCTTGGTGACTACATATTCAAGCACCTTGCCGACCTTGAGGACATAGTTCGCCTCCGCTCCGGCCACCTCGTCGGTGACTTTGATGTCCACAGGGAAGCTGGTGTCCACGCTGACCTTGCCGTCTTTCACGGCTTCGCCGTTGACGGTGACCACATCGTTCTTGCCGGCCTCCACCGTCATCACGAGTTCAGACTTGAAGGCCTTGCCGGGAACGCGCACAAGCATCTCTGACGCGATCTCCTCGGCGGCCACATCGGCGGCGAGAGCTTCGTTGTCGGCCTGCAGGAAGGCGACTGACTTGAGTTCGGCAGCCGCATCGTTCTCCTTCACCGAGAAGGTATAAGCTGTGGTGAGCTGCGAAACCTCGTCGGTAACCGTGAGTTTCGAGCCGTCAGTGATGGTCATGGAAGTCACGCCGCTGGTGAGGACGGTCGAACCTGATTTCACGACATCGTCCTGGGTTGCGGCGAAAGTAGGGATGAAAGCGCTGCCAGCTCCTTCAGGAATCACGATGGTGATTGTCCCGGCTGTGTTGTCGACCGTTCCATTCACATCGGAGGTAAGGGTGGAGTTAAGGGATGCCTGGAGCGAGAAGGATGTGACCTGGGCCACACCGTCAGGCTTGGGGTCGTTGTTGCAGGAAACCGTTCCCGCGACAACCGCCAGCGCTACGCTGACGAAAGTTAAGATTCGTTTCATAAGACTTAAAATTAAATAATTGGTATACTTTAGATTCTGGTGAACGTGTAGGACGAGCCTTTGGAGGACGGCCCCGGATAACCGAGAAGCATACCATCAAGGCTGCTACCCGTAAGTCTGATTGTCAGGGTGTTGTCCTTGGAAGCGTCTGGAGACGGAGCTTTGAGCCAGAGGATGCGGACAGGCATCGTGTAAGTCCCGGTGCTGAACTTCACCGGACTGGCAGTCGACTTCTGGACCTTGAAGTCTACGCCTTCCGTAAGGCCGTCGCCGACGATGAATTCATAGTCCACGATGACAGGCTCGGTGAACTTGCCAGAGCTGACGCTTATGGTCAGTTTGAGTTCTGACAGTATGCTCTCGACCCCCTTGCCGAAATTGCTGTCGATGGTCGATGACGATCCGCCGGTGGTGTCGAAAATAGAGGCGAAAGGAGTGTCAAAGTAGACCTCCTCGTGCCAGTCGCAGCCTCCAAGCACAAGGGCTGCCATCAATATTCCTAAAAACTTCTTCATTACTCATCCAATGATTTTCGGCCGCTATAGCCTTCGTTCTGAATCATATAGTCGTTCGCCTGCATTTCAAGCTGGCTGATCGGCAGCGCATAATGGATGTCAGGCCAGGACAGCGTCTTCATGGTCGATGTCGTGCTTGCCGGGCGGGTCAGATTCTCCATCCGCCTCTTGATGTCGAAGAACCTGTGACCCTCGAAACAAAGTTCCTTCATCCTTTCTTCCTGCACTGTCTTGTCAAGGTCTTCAGCGGAGGACCAGGAGAGATAGACCTTGTCGGAAGACGTCCCCATAGCCCTCGCCCTCAAAGCCTTGATGTCTTGGGCCGCCTCTTCCAGAGTGCCGGCAGCACCCTTGCAGATCGCCTCGGCGTGAATCAGATACATTTCTGAAACCCTCAGCACAAAAAAATCCGAACGCCTGTTGTTCTCGTCCGAGACCCCGGTCTTTACCGGAAGGTACTTGCAGACTGTCGTGAAAGACTTTCCGGCGTACTTGTCTCCGTCCTCGGTCTCTCCTACATAGGTGAAAAGTTCCTTGCGGACATCCCCGGCGTCGAACTTAGCGATGAACTCCGGAGCCGGTTCGAGTTTCTGATTGCCCGTCGGGTCATAGAGCGAATTCATCCCGGCGCCCTCCTCATAAGTGTTGAGACGGAATATTCCTTCGCCAGGACACTCCTGCGCCTTGCGGAACATCTTGACATACTCGTCCCTGCCCGTCAGAGACACCTTGTCCATCACTTTCTTTGAATATTCCGCCGCTTTCCCATAGTCTCCCTTGTAGAGGTAGACCCTGGCGAGAAGCGCCTCGCACGCAAGCCCAGAGATGTAGGTTGGGTCTGACATCGAGTCTCCGCCGAAATATTCAAGAGACTTCACCAGGTCTGAGATCACCCTGTCGTAGCACTCCTTGACGGTGTGTCTGGAAAGCTTGTCGTCAAAGCCGGGGATGTAGTCGATCGCCACGACTCCGAGGTGGGAGGCATCCTCGGTCGCCCCGTACGGCAGCGCATAGCAGTTGCAGAGGTCGAAGATCGCAAGCGCCCTTGCGAAATAGGCGTAGGCGAAATGAGTCCTCACAACATCCTCATATTCAGGGTATTTGTCGAGAAGTTTCTGACCGTAGTAGAGAATGTTGTTGGCATTCGTGGCGATGACATAGCCGTTCTTCCAGATGTTGTAGGGGAAACCGGCGTTGTCCTCGGCGTAGTAGTCGAAATCGTAGAGCCGCAGGAGAGATTCGTCGCAATTTACCCTGGAGGCGTTCTGGGTGTCGCCGGCGACGTCGGCGAAACGCAGGTACGTGCCGTCATAGAAATCAAGGATCGTCCTGTGGAGACCGACCCCGGCGGCTTTCAGACCGTCAACATCGGAGAAGAAACCCTCGATGGTACTTTTCCCGAGAGTCTCGACATTGAGGAATCCCGTGCAGGATGTGACCGAAACAGCCGCGGCGGCAAGAGCCGCGATTATGATATTCTTTCTCATAACCTTCTAAAAATCAATTGAGAGTTGACCCGAAACAGACCTAGTCAGACCCATCGAGTGGGAGATTGTCTTGTAGCTGTTGTGTGACTTGCTCTGGCCGGGGCACCAGAGATAAAGGTTGTCCCCCATCACAGAGAATGTCACTCCGGAAAGTTTGGCCTTGGTGCAGAGCGATTTTGGAAGTGAATATGACAAGGTCACGTTCTTCAGCTGCACGTTGGTCTTGTTGTAAAGGAAGCGGGTGGAAGACATCGTCGAGAGATTGGAACTCTTGTAGACGTACTTCGGATTGCTGGACACGTCGCCCGGCTGCCTCCAATGGTCGAGATCCTCGACCACCGTGTTGAAGCCTATGATGTCGTGACCGTCGTCCTGCGTGTAGGATGAAAGCATCCATCCGCCGATCGAGTAAGTCATCATCACTCTTGCGCTGAACGGTCCGAAGGAGAAGGTGTTGGACAAGCCGCCGCTCAGATCCGGTTCCTTGCTGTATTCCGGCAGCAGGACACGGTTGTCGTAAGTGAAGGTGTAGGTCAGGTCGCCGTCCACCGTGTACCACATCGGGCTTCCGGTCGCAGGATCCACCCCGGCCCATCTGCTGAGCCACCAGTCGCTCTTGCTCGCCCCGACCATCCAGACGGTGTCGAAGAAGCCTGTATGCATATCCTTGTAAAGCTCTCTTATGACATTTCTGTTGAGCGACCCGTTGAAATCGGTGGTCCACTTGAACTTAGGCGTGTCGATGTTTCTGGTGGAGAGGGTGAACTCAAGTCCTCTGTTCTCGATCGCCCCCACGTTGCGGGTCACCGTGCCGTCGGTGATGATTGACGAGACGCGGCCGCTGTACAGCAGTCCAGTGGTGTACTTGTCGTATGCTTCCACCTCAAAGTCGATGCGGCCGTCCAAGAGACCCACATTGATCCCGGCGTTGTAGATGTAGGTGTTCTCCCAACTCAGACCAGGATTCGGAGCGGAACTCTGTGTCGCCCCCATCACACCGCCATAGTAGTTGCCCGATGTGTATGAATATGTTCCATAAGCTGCGCTGGTGTCGACTCTCGAGTTGCCGCTGTTGCCGAAAGAGGCCTTCAGCTTGAGTTTGTCAAGCACCGGTACACGGAACCACTTCTCATTGTGGACATTCCACGAAAGGCCCACTGAAGAAAAGTCTCCCCACCTCGAATAGGTGCTGAACGAAGAATATCCCTGCCTTCTCCACGACAGCGAGAGGTAGTACCTGTTGTCGTAGGAATATGTAGCCTGCGCCATATAGGACAGCGACCGGCTGTTGCTGGCCGAAGAGTATCCCTTGACGGAACTCTTCAGGGCGTAGTAGATTTCCTTGATGTTGTCGCTGGCGAAACCGTAACCGGTGGCGTAGAGACTTCTATTCTCCTTGTTGACCAGCTCCATTCCCGCCAAGGCTCCTATCTGGTGCTTGCCGAAGCGTCTGTTGAAATTGAGCCGGTCGATATTGTTCCAGGTGAACGCATAAGCGGCGGAACGGCGTGACCACCCGTCCTGCTCCGAGTCCGTGATGCCGTCGAGCGTATGTTTGGAGTTGTAGATCAGCTCAAGACCGGAAAGAACGCTAGCGCCGCCCTGCACCGTCGCCGAAAGTCCGTCTATGATGTCGTACTTCAACGAGACAGAGCCGTCGGCCGAAATCGTGCGCTGCGTGTTGTCATTGTATTTCCTGTCGGCGACTGAACTGTAGATGAACTGGTACATCTGCGGTTCGTAGCTGTCCACCTGGCGGCTGTAGCAGTTGTAGAGCCTCGGCGTGATCCCGTCCTCATCATATGGAGAGAAAATCGGGATGACCTTGAGGTAGCTCTTGGACACGGAGACGATGTCATTCACATTGTAGGACATCGACACCTTCACGTTGGCGGAGAATTTCTTGCCGAACTTGTAGGTGTTTCTGTCGCTTACCGAGAACCTCTGCTGCTCGTTGCCCTTGACCGTGGTCTTTTCATTATAGTAGCTCAGCGAGAGATAATGCTTGGCGCTCTTGCTTCCGCTGCTGACCGACACGTTGTACTGGGCGTTCGAGCCTGTGCCGAAATAGACGTCGTACCAGTCCGTACTGGTGGTCGAGTAGGAGTTATGTTCATTGTCCTGGTACGGGAAATTCTCCATCGAGTAGCCGGCGTTGGTCCAGGCCTCCGTGGCCAGTGACCACCACTGTTCGGTGTTGCAGAGCCTCAGCAGGGTCGAACGGTCAACCTGAGAGATGCCATACCGTACAGAGGCGTTGACACGGGTTTTAGAATCTCCGCCGCCGGACTTTGTGGTCACGAGTATCACGCCGTTAGCGCCGTCAGCGCCGTAGAGCGCCGTCGTCGCGGCATCCTTGAGGACAGTCATGGATTCGATGTCATCAGGGTTGATGAAAGACAGAGGGCTGACGCTGTAGCTCATTCCGGAAAGAGTCGCGGAGGTTCTTGTGCCGGTGTAGACAGGCACTCCGTCGATAATCCAGAGAGGTTCGGAGCTTGCGCTCAGCGAGGCGTCCCCTCGGACTCTGATCGAGTACTGCGCGCGGCCTCCGGTCGAGCTTTCCTTCTCGGTGATGGACAGTCCCGGCACCATTCCGTCGAGAAGATTGTCGATACGGGCGGCCGGCAGCTTCTCAAGTTTCTTTGAATCAACCTGATACGCAGAGCCGGTCATGTCCGAACGCTTCTGCGCCAGTCCGTAACCTGCCGTGATAACGACCTCGTCCAGCACATTTCCGTCGGGATACATCACGACATCCACCTGCGAACGTTTTCCAACCTGCACCTCTGCAGGTTTCATTCCGAGATAGGAGAATTCCAGCACTGTCTTTTCCGTGAGTCCCGGGACAGAGATCAAGTAGTTGCCGTCGATGTCAGTAAGGGCGTAGACCTTCTGCGAAAGTCCTTTGACAGTCACGGTAGCGCCAGGCAGAGGGCTACCGGCTTCGTCCTTGACGGACCCGGTGACCTTCCTGGAATTCTGAGCTGAAAGGGCGGTGACCAACAGCAGTACCGCCAGAAATGAAAACAATCGTTTCATACACTAAACCAATAACCAACCGAAGTCGTAAATTTAGTCAAATTTCCCTTATTTTAGAAAAAAAGAGAGTATCTTAGCGAAACTAAAACAATTTTCACGATGAACCATCCTATGAGCCATCCAGTAAATCAGCCGATGGAACAGGCAGCAGGTCAACCGGGTATGCGAAGGATTCTCGTGGTCGATGACGAGGAGGACATCTGCACTATTCTCGAATTCAATCTCGCCGCGGCGGGCTACGAAGTCGTGACAGCCTCCTCGGCCGAAGAGGCCCTCGCCCTTGACATCCGATCCTTTGACCTTCTGCTGCTCGACGTGATGATGGGAGGGATGTCGGGATTCGAGATGGCCACCAGGCTCAAAGCCGACCCGGCGACCACCGGCATACCGGTCATATTCATCACAGCCAGGGATTCCGAAGACGACGCAGTCGAGGGACTTGACATCGGAGCCGATGACTACATCGCCAAACCATTCTCAGTCAGGGAGGTGGTGTCAAGGGTCAAGGCGGTGCTGCGGCGGACGGCGAAGGACTCCTCTCCCGACTCAGGTCAACAGCCGGCGGACGGGCAAAGCGTGAAGCCGCAAGGCCGCGCTGGCATATTCATAGATGATGAGAAGAAGTCCGTGTCGGTGGACGGAGTCCCGGTGCTGCTGAGCAGGAATGAATATGAAGTGCTGCGTCTGCTCCTTTCCAGCAAAGGGAAGGTGTTCTCGCGGGAGGACATCATCGCGAAAGTGTGGCCCGACGACGTGGTCGTGACCGACCGCACCGTGGACGTGTGCATCACGCGACTTCGCAAAAAAATCAATGAATATGGCAGCAGAATAGTCTCACGCCATGGTTTCGGCTATCTTTTCGAAGAATGACACTGATACTTTGCATAATCATCGCGCTGCTCGCTCTCGCTCTCATCACGACCAGGGAGCGGTACGTCCACTTGAAAGGCTCCATCGAACAGGGCCGGACAAGCATGTACGACAAGCTAAGGGACAGCGAGAACGACAAGACAAGGCTCAAGAGACAGCTGACGCAGAACATCGCCCACGAGTTGAAAACGCCAGTGAGCAGCATCCAGGGCTATCTTGAGACCATAGTTTCCAACCCGGATATGGATGAAGCCCAGCGTGGGCAGTTCATCCAGAGATGTTTCGCTCAAAGCCGCAGGCTCTCCAGTCTGCTAGCCGACATCTCGACACTTAACAAGCTCGACGACGCTCCGCAGGAGTATTCCTTCGAGCAGGTCAATGTGCCTGCGCTTCTTCAGACTATCCAGAAGGACGTGTCGCTGCAGGCTGAAAACAACAAAGTGACGTTCAGGATGCTTGTCGAGCCGTCTGTCACGGTTCTCGGCAACCAGTCCCTGCTTTACTCGATATTCAGAAATCTCACCGACAACTCCATAGCCTATGGTGGAGCCGGGGTGACCGTCACAGTGCAGATTCTTTCAGAAGACGAGTCTTTCTACACGTTCAGTTTCTCGGACAACGGTCCTGGAGTCGCTCCGGAACACCTTCCGCACTTGTTCGAGAGATTCTACCGCATCGACAAAGGACGTTCACGCAAGATGGGCGGCACAGGACTCGGCCTTGCCATCGTCAAAAATTCCGTCTTCCTTCACGGCGGCAGGATCTCCGTCCGTCTCGGCCAGGCCGGCGGCCTTGAGTTCATCTTCACTCTCCCGAAGAAATAGTTTCCAGACCGGACTCCACCGGAGCAAGGGTATCGTACGCAGGGATGCCGTGCGTGGGGACGGCATTTTGACGCACGGAAGGACTTCCGGTTGAGGTGTCGCGCGTGAAAACGGCCTTCCTACGCACGGTGAGGCTCGGATTGGGTAACCCTGCGTT